>JALOKU010000008.1 GCA_025456345.1 Vicinamibacterales bacterium
ATGGCCATGCCCGTGTGGCGCACCGTCGTGCAGCGCGAGAAGGAAGAGGAACTCATCTTCCGCGGCCGGCAGTACGCCAGAGCCATCCAGCTCTACCAGCGGAAGTTCGCCGCCGCCTACCCGGCCAGCGTCGACGTGCTCGTCGAGCAGCGCTTCCTCCGCAAGAAATACACGGACCCGATGACGAAGAGCGGCGAGTTCGAGATCATCTACCAGGGCACGCTCGCCCAGCGGCAGGCGGCTTCGATGGCGGGCCGGGGAGGCACCTCCCCGGGCATGCAGGCCGGCGCCGGGCGAAGCGGCGCCGCAGGCCAGTTGACGCCGCCGCCCGGTTCGGCGTTCGGATCGCAGTCGGCCGGTCCCCAAGGCGGCGTGGTCGGCGTTGCCAGCAAGAGCAAAGAGAAGTCGCTGAAAATCCTCGACGGGCGAACGGCCTACAACCAGTGGCAATTCGTCTTTGTCCCCGCGCAGTTGCCCCGCGGCGGCCCGGCGGGCGCGGTGGGGCCCGGCGGGCGCGGCGCCCAGCCTGGAGCGACGCCGGCTGGCCCGCCGCGCGGCAGGGGACCAGGCGGGCCCGGAAGCCCCTTCTCGCGTCCGCCAGGCTGATCGATCCCGCCCGCGTTCGCACAGCCGATTAGATGCCGCCGCGCTCCAGCAGCGCATCGTGGAAGGCGCGCCTGATGGCTTGCATCGGTTCATTCGGCTCCGCGACCGGGTGAACGCGATTGCTCAGCAGGACGGCGTAGAAGTCGCGCGCCGGGTCGATCCAGAGCGACGTGCCGGTGAACCCCGTGTGCCCGAATGCCGACGCCGACATCAGGGCTCCGCACGAGGAGGTGGGCCGCATCAGATCCCAGCCGAGCGCCCGGGAACTCCCGGGCACCGTCGACGGCACCAGAAACCGGCGGATGGTGGCGCTCGCGGCCAGCTGACGCTCGGCTTTCCGGTCGCCCCCGAGCGCCCGAAGCACCACGCGCGCGAACGCGCCGACCGAGGCGGCGGTGCCGAAGAGGCCGGCGTGTCCGGCAACGCCTCCCATGGCCCACGCATTGTCGTCGTCGACCTCGGCGACGAGCAGCCGCTCGCGGGCGTCGCTGAAACGCGTGGGCGCGGTCCGGCCCCGCCAGCCGGGCGGAGGCGTGAATCGCAGCGGCAGGCCCTCGCCGCCGCCGGCCGGCCAGTGCCCGCACACGCGATCGAACTGATCGTCGAGCGTGGCCTGCCCGGCATGCTCCAGCACGGCGCCGAGCACGATGAACCCGACGTCGCTGTACACGCTCCGCGAGCGCGGGAGATACTCGAGGGCCACGCCTGACGCGGCGGTGGCGACCGCCTCCCGCCCCGCGTGGGCCTTCCACAGCGCCGCCCACGCCGGAAGGCCCGACGCGTGCTCGAGCAGATCCTGCACGGTGGCGCGCGCGCGATCGGCGCCGCGCCAGCGGTGCGCATGAACGGCAACCGGGGAGGCAAGGTCGAGCCGGCCCTCCTCGACCAGGCGCATGGCCACGGTGGTTGCCGCGATGGGTTTCGTCAGGGAGGCGAGGTCGTACACCGTCGAGGCCGTCACCGGCGGCGAGTCCGGTTCGTAGCTCAGCGAGCCGACGGCCTGTCGCCATCGCGCCGCCGCCGCCGTGCCGGCTTCGGCACAGGCGCCGGGGAAGACCCCGGCCGACACGCCGCCCCGGATGACGTCGACGGCCCGGTGCTTCGCGCTCACGGATTCGCCGCCGGCTCCTCGCCGGACAGTCGGCTCGCGGTGACCCCCGCCGCGTACGTCACCAGTGAGCCGACCAGGACGTACCACTGCCATGACGTGAGCGCGAACACCTTCACGGCCAGCATCACCGCCGTGCCGGCCACGATGCCCGCAAACGCCGAGCGCTGCCGCACGCGCGGCGCGAACGTGCCGAGGAGGAATACGCCCAGGATGATGCCGTTGGTGAACGACGCGATGCCGAGCACCTCGTCGACGGCGCGGGTCGAGAACTGGATGGCGACCAGCGCCACCGAGATCTGCACGACGCCCCAGAACGCGGTCAGCCAGCGCGAGACCCGCAGGTAGTGCGCATCGCTCGCCTGGCGCATCGGCATGTAGAAGTCGGCCATCGCCGTGGCGGACGACGAGTTCAGCGACGAGGCCAGCGTGGACATCGCGGCCGCGAAGACGGCGGCAATGACCAGCCCGACCACACCCGGCGGCAGGTGGGTGACGATGAAGTGGGGAAAGATCCGGTCGCTCTGGATGCGGCCGCCCACCGTGAACGCAGCCATCTCGGCCGGCGCCTGCCCCGTGTAGTAGACGTACAGCATCGACCCGATCAGCAGGAAGAGCGCGAACTGCACGAACACCACGGCGCCGCTCGTGAGGAGCGCCACGCGGGCCTGCCGCGGCGAACTGGCGCACAGGTAGCGCTGCACCATCAACTGGTCCGTGCCATGGGTGGCCGTCGTCAGGAACGCGCCGCCGATGACACCAGACCAGAACGTGTAGTTCTTCGTGAGGCTCACCGTGAAGTCGAACACCGTGAACTTCCCGGCGGATCCGCCCGCGCGGACGATTTCGGGCCAGCCGCCGGGGATCCGATCGACGAGGATGGCGGCGGCGAAGCCGGCCCCGACCAGATAGATCACCAGCTGGATCACGTCCGTCCAGATGACGGCGCTCATGCCTCCGAGGTAGGTGTAGACGATCGTGGTGAGCCCCATCACCAGGACCGAGGCCACCATGATCGTGACCGCCGGTTCGAGCCCGGGGACCCACGCCCGGGCCGTCTGCGCCATGCCCGGCATGGCCAGCAGGAGCGCCGCCAGCACCAGGCCCGTGGCAAACAGCCTGACACCGTCCGCGAGGCTTCGCGTGACAAGGAAGAGCCCGGCGGCCAGCCGCTTCACGCCCGCGCCGAAGCGCACCCCGAGAATCTGGTAGACGGTGAGCAGCTCGCCGCGGAAGTACGCCGGCACGAAGACGATGCTGACCACGATCCGGCCCACCATGTAGCCCATGACGAGCTGCAGAAACGTCCAGTTGCCCGTGAAGGCCACGCCGGGCACGCTGATGAACGTGACGGTGCTCGTTTCCGTGGCGACGATCGAGCCCATGATCGCCCACCAGGGGACGGTCCGCCCGCCCACGAAGTAATCCTTGACGTCCTTCTGGCTGCGCGAGAACCAGGCGCCGAAGAGCACCGTTCCCGCAAGGTAGGCGACGATGATGGCGAGATCGATCAGGTGCATGTGCGAAACACCCCTGGCGCCGGACGGCCCTATTGGCCGAAGGCCCGGGCGCCGATGCGAGACAGATTGTCCGGCCCCCGCGCCGGGCCCACGAGGCTATCGTACGAGAAGAGCAGGACGCCGTCGACTCCGAGGGCGCGGGCCTCCTCGATCTGGCGCACCGCCTCGCCGCCGGTGAGCCGGTAGGCGCCGATCCCCGCCCACACCGCTCGTCCGCCGGCCAGCGATCTGGCCGCCTGCACCTGCTGGCGGAACACGCCGATGTCGATCGCGTACGTCATCGGGCACAGCGCGTCGAGCGCCCCGTCGGCGGCCCAGGCCGGCCAGTCCTGAAACTTCGCCGCGACCGCGGTCTGCGCGTCCGGCACGACGGCGGCCGACACGATCGCCTTCGGCCGGCACCGGAGGACCACGCCGCGGAGCCGGCGCACCAGGTCGGTCAGGCTGGCCCGGCGGAACGTGTCCCATCTCACCGGAAACGCCTGCGTCCAGACCAGCGGGTTCGAGCGTTGTCTGCGATCGAGGATCTCCCGGTCCCGGCGCGGCAGGTCGGGCGCCACCTCCTCGCGGAATCGGCGAAGCGCCTCCCGGCTGTAGTCAAAGGCCGCGCCGGGGTAACGGACGTAGTCGAAGTGCACACCGTCGACCGCATATCGCGCCGCGAGATCTTCGACGACGTGTGCGAGGTGATCGGCCGCGCCCCCGGACATCGGCGACGTGAAGAGGCCCTCGACCGTGGCCGACTGGCTTCGCGTCCACGAGGCCAGGGTGCGCACGAACCGCGGCCCCCGCGGGTCGCCGATCGAGGAGGCAAGCTCCATCGGCACCATCAGCCACTCCGGGTGGCGGTTCACGACGTGGCGGGGATTTCCGGGCGGGTCTCCGGCGTCGGCGACCAGGTTGACGTTGACCCAGGCATGGACCGCGAGGCCCGCGGCATGTCCCTCGCGCAGCGCGGACGCGAGCGGGTCGAACGATGCGGCCTGCGACGCGAGTGCCGCGGGGCGGGGCTCGAGGCGGCTCGCGAAGTAGGCGTCGCCCCGGCCGCGCACCTGCACGAACAGCGCGTTGACGCCGGCGTGCCTGGCGGCCGCCACCATCGCCGAGACGGAGGCCGGCGAGGTCAGCGACGTCCGGACGACCCAGAGCCCGCGGACCTCGCGCGGCGCGCCCGCGGCAACGACCGCGCCGGCCACCAGCGCGGCAAGCAGGGGAGGAGCGACGCGGCAGGCGCGGGGCATGGGGTGGCGCGACTGTAGCAACTGCCCGCGAACCCTGTCAACGTGCCGCCCCGGTGACACTCGCGTATGGCTCGACCGGCGTGCCGGGCGGCGCGCGGTCAGTCGCGGGGGGCCGGCGCCGCGCTGAGGAGTGCGCGAAGCCGGGGCTCGATGTCTTCGCCGGCCGCCTCCCGCACCAGGCCGTCGGCCCGGCGCAGCCGCGACACGGCCTTCGCGTACGGCAGGCCGGTCTGCTGCATCACAATCGCCACCTTCACGTTCGCGTGGGCGCGCTTCAGTAACCGGTCGGCGGCGGCGGCGTCGAGGCCCGTGGCGATCATCAGGATGCGCCGCGCGCGGTCCTTGAGCTTCTCCGACGTGGGCTGCACGTCCACCATCAGGTTGCCGTACGTCTTGCCGGTCCGGATCATCGCGCCCGTCGTCAGCATGTTCAGCGCGAGCTTCGTGGCGCTGGCCGCCTTCAGGCGCGTCGACCCGGCGATCACCTCGGGCCCGACGCCGAGCGCGATGGTGAGATCCACGAAGGTCTGCAGGTCGGCGGCCGGGTCGCAGGTGACGAAGATGATGCGGGCCCCGGCATTCCGGGCGGCGGCGAGGCCGCCTCGGACAAACGGGGTGATCCCGCTGGCCGAGACGCCCACGAACACGTCGCGCCGCGACGGGCGCAGGCGCGACACCGTGCGGGCGCCCTCGTCGTACCGGTCCTCCACGCCTTCACGCGCCTTGAACACGGCCGCCTGCCCGCCGGCCATGATGCCCTGCACCAGCGCCGGCGGCGTGCCGAACGTGTTCGGCATCTCGGCCGCTTCGAGCACGCCGAGCCGGCCGCTCGTGCCCGCCCCGATGAACACCAGCCGTCCCCCTTTGCGGAGCGCCTGGGTGATAATGTCCACAGCGAGGGCGATGCGCTCCCGCTCGCGGGTCACCGCGGCGAGCATCTTCCGATCTTCGGCCAGCATCACGTCGATGACCTCGGCCGACGACAGCTTGTCGATGTTGAGCGTGGCCGGGTTGATGGCTTCCGTCGGCAGCTGCTGCCACTTGGACTGGAGAGGCATGGTGAGGCACCCCGGGGCCGCGAACGCGCGACGGCAGATACTAGCGCCCGGCCCCACCCCTGTCAAACGGCCCGGCGGCGAATCCGGCCGCCAGGCCGATGATGACGCGGCGCGGCGGGAGTTCGACCAGTACCTCGACCACCTGCGCGTGGAGCGGCGCCTCGCCAGCAATACGGTGGACAGCTACGCCCGCGACCTCGGGAGCCTGGCCGCGTTCGCGCGGCAGGCCGCCTGCCCGATCGGGGCCCTCACGCGGCCGCAGCTCGAGGCGTTCGTGCGGCAGCTGATCGCCGGCGGCCTGGCCCCGCGCTCGGCGGCCCGCGCCGTGGCGAGCACGCGGGGCTTCTACCGGTTCCTCGTGCGCGAGGGCCGCCTCTCGGCCAGTCCGGCCGAGGACCTGCACGGCGGCCGCCCGTGGCCCGCGCTTCCGCGGTACCTCACGCCCGACGAGGTCGATCGGCTCATCGAACAGCCCGACCCCGCCACGCCGCTCGGCCAGCGCGATCGGACCATGCTCGAGGTCCTGTACGCCACCGGCCTGCGCGTCTCGGAGCTGGTGGCGATCAGGGCCGCCGACATGAACCTGTCGGCCGGGTACCTGACGAGCACGGGCAAGGGAGACAAGCAGCGCCTCGTGCCGCTCGGCGACCGCGCGGTGGACGCCGTCCGCCGGTACCAGCAGCAGGCCCGGCCCGAACTGGCCCGGCCGGGTTCGCCGCCGCGGCTGTTTCTCAACGGCAGGGGAGGCGCCCTGAGCCGCGTCGGGTTCTGGAAGATCCTGAAAGGCTATGTCCGAAAGGCGGGGCTGCGCGCGGACGTGAGCCCCCACGTGCTGCGGCACTCGTTCGCCACGCATCTGCTCGAGCGCGGCGCCGACCTCAGGGCCATCCAGATGATGCTGGGGCACGCGGACCTGTCCACCACGCAGATCTACACCCACGTCCTCGAAACCCGCATGCGGGCCATCTACGACCAGTTCCACCCGCGCGAGTAGAATCGGAACGCCCTGATGCGCTGGATCTCGCTGCTGCTCCTCGTCGTGCTGGCCTGGTTCGCGTGGGCCCTGCTCACGCTGCCGACCGAATCCGCCGCCCTCCGCCTGCCGGCGCCCTCGCCCGGCGACCCGCCCGGCGTGCGCGGCGCCTACCACGTGCACTCGCAGGCGTCGGACGGCACAGGAACGGTGGCGGACATCGCCGCCGCGGCGGGACGCGCCGGCCTCCGGTTCGTGATTCTCACCGACCACGGCGACGGGCTCCGGCGCACGCCGCCGCCGCGCTACCTCGGCGGCGTGCTGTGCATCGAGGCGGTCGAAATCAGCACGGCCGGCGGGCACTACGCCGCCCTCGGGATGGCGCCGCCCCCGTATCCGCTCGGAGGCGAAGCGCGGGACGTGGTCGAGGACGTGGCGAGGCTGGGCGGGTTCGGCATCGCGGCGCACCCGGATTCGGCGAAACCCGAACTCCGCTGGGACGCCTGGGAGGCGCCGTTCGACGGCATGGAGTGGTTCAACGCCGACTCGCAGTGGCGCGACGAGCGGCGGTGGCGGCTGCTGCCGACGATCCTGCAGTACCCGGTGCGGCCGGCGGAAGCGGTGGCCTCGCTGTTTGACCGGCCCGCGGGCCTGCTGCGCCGATGGGACCAGCTCGGCTCACGCCGCCGCATCGTCGGCCTGGCGGCGGCCGACGCCCACGCGCGGATGGGGCTGGGAGGGAAGACCGACCCGTACGACGAACTGGTCTACGTGAAGCTGCCGTCGTACGAGGCGATCTTCAGGGCCTTCTCCCTCCACGTCGAGTTGCGCGAGCCGCTCTCAGGCGATCCCGACGCCGATGCGCGTGCCGTGGTCGCCGCGCTGCGGGCCGGTCGCGTGTACACCGTGTTCGAGAGCATCGCCGGGCCGGGAGCGCTCGGGTTCACGGCCGAGTCCGGCGGGGACATCGCCCGCCAGGGTGACGCGCTCGCCGGCAGCGGGGCGGTCAGGCTGCGCGCCGTGACCAACGGCCCTCCACAGACGTCCCTGCAGCTGCTGCGCGACGGGGAGGTGGTCCGGCAGGCGGACGGCCCGGCGCTCGAGTGGGACGCCGACCGGCCCGGCGCCTACCGGATCGAGGCGCGGCTGCCAGGCGCGCCCGGCGAGCCTCCGCTGCCCTGGATGGTGAGCAACCCGATCTACGTCGGCCGGCCCGCCGCCCGCCACGAGGCGGATGCGGTGCCGCCGGCGGCCGCCCGCCACGTGTGGCCTGCGGGCACCTGGCGCACCGAGCACGACGCGCGCTCGACCGGGCGGGCCGAGACGACCGCGTCCGACGGCGGCCTGATTCGCCACACCCTGCGCTTCGAGCTCGGCGGGGGCGCCGCCAGCCCCTTTGTGGCGCTGGTGACGGAAGAGGTCAGCGCGATGCACGACGCGGCGAGGATCGCGTTCCGCGCGGGGGCGGACCGGCCCATGCGCGTGTCGGTGCAGGTGCGCCTGCTCGATGGCGCGGTCGAGCGGCGCTGGCAGCGCTCGGTCTATCTCTCGCCCGAGCCGCGCGAGGTCACCGTCAGCTTCGCCGACATGCGCGCGGTGGGTACGGGGGCGCGGCAGGCGTTCGCGCCCGCGCGCATCCACTCGCTGCTGTTCGTGGTCGACACGGTCAACGCGAGGCCCGGCGGCGGGGGAGCGCTGTGGGTCGAGGGCATCCGCACGGAGCGCTGAGGGGCCGCACGTGCCGCGCCCTCACGTCCGGACGGCGAGCAGGAGATAGGCCGCCGACACCGCGAAGAGGATGTTCGGCGCCCACGCCGCCAGCATCGGGTGAATCACGCCGCTCGCGCCGATGGCCCCGAACACGCTCAGCGTAACCCAGTACACGAGCGCCAGCACGATGCCCAGGCCGATCCCGTACATCGCGCCGCGCCGGCCTGTCGTCACCGCGAAGGGCAGCGCGATGAGCGTCATGATGAGGGTGACCCACGGGAACGACACCTTGCGGTGCAGCTCCACCTCGTACTCGGTCACGTTGATGCCGCTGGCCCGCAGTTCAACGATGTAGCGCTTCAGCTGCGCGTAGGTCATCCGCCCGGCGGGTGTCTGCTCGGTCATGAAATACTGCGGCGGCTCGAGAAACAGGTCCGCGCGCTCGACCGGCCGGTAGGCGCGCTGCTCGACCTGGCGGTCGAACTCCCGCACCCAGCCGTCGCGCGCCTGCCAGACCACCGTCGGCTCGAAGCCGGTGGCCTCACCGGTGAAGGCCGCCGACTTGTAGAACGCCCGGCTCTGCAGGCGCCCCGCCCTGGGGGCGAAGCGGAACACGGAGAACTCCATCAGTTCGGTGCGCTTCGGGTCGAAGAACACGTAGTGGTAGATGTCGCCCTTGCGCCCGAGGATCCAGCGCCGGTCGAGCAGGTCCACCGTTCTGGGCGACCCGCCCCGGATGACGTGCTTGAGTTCCTCCGCGCGCCGGTTCGAGTGCGCCAGCACGTTCTCCTCGAACAGGAACAGGACCCCCCCGGCCACGACGGCGAACGCGAGCAGCGGCGCCGCCGCGCGGTAGAGCGAGATGCCGCAGGCCCGCATCACGATGAGCTCGCTTGTCCGCGTCAGGATGCCCATCGTCACCAGGCCGCCGATGAGCACCGACAGCGGAATGCACCAGTAGATGAACTGGGGCGTCTGGTACCACAGGTAGGTGAACAGCATCCCGGCCGTCGTCGTGCCCTTGAAGAGCTTGTCCGACAGGTCGATGAACGTCGAAATCTGGAAAATGCCGACCAGCGCCGCGAAGGTGAGCCCGAACACGCGAAGGTACATCTTGCCGATATACACATCCAGCACGTTGGCCCGCAGCTGCCACGCCCGCGGCCACCGGTTCCCGGCCTCCGCCGCGCGCCGCCTGGCGCCGCGCCCTGCCGCCACGCGCCAGGCCCCGAGCCGCGGCCACGCGCGCTCCAGCCGCGCGCGGGCGCCGCCGATCCAGGAAAGCCACCGCGACTCCCGGATGCCGTGGCGCAGCAGCAGCGCGACGCCCAGGCCGCCAAGGAGGATGTTGGGAATCCACGTGGCCAGCCACGGCGGCACCCAGGCGCCCTTGGCCGCCGACTGGGCGTTCATCAGGATGAAGTAGTACACGTAGATGACGACGATGCCCTTGACGAAGCTCGCGAACTTGGCGTCGCGGCGGTTCGTAAGACCGAACACCGCCCCGAGCACCGAGAACACCAGACAGGCCGCGGGAATCGAGAACTTCTTCTGGATCTCCATCACGGGGTTGTGCGTGGAGATCCCCTGTTGCCTGAGGTTGGCGATGAGGTTCCGCAGCTCGGCGATTGACATCTCGCGGTCGCCCTTGGCGGGGCCGCTCCGGGGGAACACCGTCTCAGGGTCCAGGCTCAGCACCAGCTGCTGGAACCGGGCCACGCTGTAGTCCTGCGGCGCGTCGGCCTTGCTCGTGTGCTGCGTGCCGTCCTCGAGCACGAGTTCGACCGTCCGGCGCGCGCGGTCGAGCACCATGTGCCCCTTGTCGGCCAGGTAGACGACCGGATTGTGCGGGTCGGTCGAATCGGCCAGGAACACATCCCGCCACAGCCCGCCGCCAGGGGGCACGTCGCGGACCAGCAGGACGCGGTTCGGAAAGTGGTCGAAGAACACCCGCGGCTTGATCTCGCCTTCGACCAGCTGGGCGACGACGCGGTAGCGGATCTCGCGGGCGGTCTGGTTCGCATCGGGAACCGCCCAGATGTACACGTACAGCGTCGCCGCGGTGGCGACGATGCCGAGGGCCATCACCGGCCTGACAATCCGGCCAATCCCGACGCCGCAGGCCTGCAGGGCGACCCATTCGAAATCGCTCGAGAGGCGCCCGAGTCCGACCAGCAGCCCCACGAGCAGCGCCATCGGGATGGTGACGGCGAGCGCCTGGGGAACCAGGGTCAGCATGAGGGCGAGCACCGTCGAGGCCGGCGCGCCCTTGGAAATCAGCGGCTCCGCCAGTTCCATGAGGAACGGCAGGATCAGCATGAACGTGAAGACCAGGAGCGCCATCAGCAGCGGCGGGATCACGGTTCGGATGACGTAGCGGTCGAGGACTCCAAACATACGCGGCTGCCGACACGATACCACACGCCCGCCAGGGGAACCGCGATCCCGGCCTCGATCGAGCCAACAGTTCATCAACAGGGGGCATTGTGGCTGCAATGACTCGATGTCTGATAATATATGTTATGTTAACCAACCGGCCTGAACTGGGCCTCAGAACACCCGGCCGCTCTCTCGACGTCGTAACCGCGGCTGGCGGCGGAAAGCCCTTAGCGCTGCTGGCGGAGTTCTTCGATGATGGCCTCGAGCGCGCTGATAATCTCTTTGCGCTCGACCTGGCTCTTGGCAAACGACAGATGCAGCTTGAAGGCTTTCGTCGGCGGGCGGTAGTTGAAGACGTACGCCCGCGGCCTTCCGCGCTGCGGCTTGGCGGCAGCTTCCTTGCGGAGTCTCTCGCGCGTGGCATTGCCTTCGCGCGCGATCCTTTCGACCATGGCGATCATTTTCTGCGTGTCGCCAAGCCTAACTATCTGTAACAACAGAGACTTAGAGGAAATGTCGGCCAGCCGACACAGGTTTTTCACCTCCGCCGGCATCTTGTGGAGCGCCAGGCTCTCGGTGATGGCCGTTCTCGACTTCCCCAGGCGCTTTGCGAGGTCCTCGTGCGTCAACCCGCCGCGGCTTGCCAGCGCATGCAGGGCATCAGCTTCTTCGAACGCGGTGAGGTCCTTCCGCTGCAGGTTCTCGACGAGCGCCAGTTCGATCACCTCCGCGTCGTCCACATCGCGAACGACGACCGGGAGCTCCTTCAGACCGACCTGGACCGCCGCCTGGTACCTCCGCTCGCCGGCGATAATCTGATACCGGCCGCCGCGTATCCGAACGACGATCGGCTCGATGACACCTTTCTCGGCGATCGACGCCATGAGTTCCGACAGGTCGCCCATGGCCTGGCGCGGCTGGTCCGGATTCGGGTCGACCTGGTCGATTGCCAGGAGCCGGCCTATCGGCGTCCCGGCCGGGGCTGACAGCGTGGCGACGTAGTGTTCGTCGTGGCGCATCCGGATTGATTCTGGCAAGCCAGAACGCTTAGGCACGGTCGATGACCTCCTCGCAAAGCCGGTAGTACTCGGTCGCCCCTGACGAGTCGGGCGCAAAGGTAAAAATCGGCTCCTTGTACGCGGGGCTCTCTTCCAGCCTCACGCTCTTGCTGATCACGGTGGCGAACACCAGTTCTCCGAAGACGGCCCGGATCTGGTTCCGGATATCTCTTGCGATGGCCGTGCGCCGGTCGTGCATCGTAATCAGCACGCCGAGCAGCCTCAGGTCAGGGTTGGCCCTGGCCCTGACCTTCTCCACGGTCTCCAGGAGGTCGTCGGTCCCCTCGAGCGCGAAATACGACGATTGGATCGGCACGAGGAGATGGCTCGACGCCACGAGGGCATTCGCCGTCAACAGGCCGAGCGTCGGGGGGCAGTCGATCACGATGAACTCGTAGTCCTCGCGAACCGGGTCGAGCCGGTCCTTCAGCCGGAAGTGGGAGTCGATCTCCCCCACCAGTTTCGCCTCGAGCTTTGCCAGCGCGATTCTGGCCGGTGCCACGAGCAGGTTCTTCACGTTCGACTCGACGATCACGTCCGCCAGCGAGCACTGAGCATCCGACAGGACGTCGTACAGGCTGCGCTCGACGCGTCGGATGTCGAGGTACGACATCGAGCTGTTCGACTGCGGGTCCATGTCGATCAGCAGCGTACGCCTGCCGCGCATGGCAAGCGCCGCAGCCAGGTTGATGGCGGTGGTCGTCTTACCGACCCCACCTTTCTGGTTGGCGATTGAAACAATCATGAAGACTGGCCTGTGGACGGCGGGGCTATTCTAGGTGCCGCCAGGAACGGGTGTCAAGGATTGAGGCAAATACCGTGGAAATCCGGCGGAGCGCAACGCCTACATCTTGTACTTCCCCAGCTCCTCCGGATCGAGGCTCTCGAGCCACTTCTGCAGGCGGTCGGCGCTGGCGGGCTCCGGCGCAAGGTCGACCGTCTTCGCGTTGTCGATGACGTGCTCTTCCACGAAAATCGGCGCCTGGGTCCGCAGCGCCAGGGCCAGCGCGTCGCTCGGCCGTGCGTCGACGGCGACCAGCTCCTGTCCGACGCGCAGGTAGATCAACGCGTAGAACGTCGTCTCCCTCAGATCCGACACGACGATCTTCTCGACGTTTCCGTTGAGATCGCGGATGACGTTCCGCAGCAGGTCGTGCGTCATCGGCCTCGGCGTGGCGATGTTCTCGATCTGCAGCGCGATGGCGTTCGCCTCGAAGATGCCGACCCAGATGGGAAGGACCCGCTCGCCTTCCTTGTCGCGAAGAATGACGATGGGCATGTTGGTGACCGGGTCGACCATCAGGCCCTTGATGACCATTTCGCTCTGCATCGTGCTCCTCGCCTGCATCCGGACTGCGCCATCGTGACGCGTGCCGTCGCCCTTGGCATTGGCCCTCCTGGCAGGAGGACGCGTTTACAAAGTAGGGCCAGGTCGGGGCGCTGTCAAGGACCTGGGCCGGCCCCAGAGGCTGTGGGCCCCGGCCCGCTCGATCTCGACCATGGCGAAGGACCCCAACTCCCGCTGGTTGCCGGGAAAGTTCACGACGGTGTTGCCCGTCGTGCGCCCCGAAAGCTCCGTCTCCCGCCGGCGGCTGACACTGTCGATCAGCACTTCCACGGTCGACCCGACGGCCTCCTCGTGCAGCCTCGTCTGGATGCCCTTCTGCAGATCCTGCAGCGCCGCCAATCGCCGGTCCTTCTCCCCTTCAGGAACATCGTCCGGAAGGCGCTTCGCCGCCAGAGTTCCGGGCCTCTCGGAGTACTTGAAGGAGAACATCGAATGGAACCCGACGGCTTCCACCAGGCTCAGCGTGTCGGCAAAATCCTCGTCGGCCTCGCCGGGAAACCCCACGATCATGTCCGTTGACAGTTGGATGCCAGCCACGCCTGCCTTCACGGCGCGCACCAGTTCCAGGTATTCGTCCCGGGTATGGCGCCGCCTCATCGCCGAGAGGACTCGAGTCGAGCCCGACTGGACCGGCAGGTGGAGGTGCTTGCACACGTGCGGCAGTTCCCTCATCGCGTCGATGAGCCTGGCGGTCACGTGCCTGGGATGCGGGCTGGCGAACCTCACTCTCCGGATGCCCGGGATCGCATCCACGGCCGCGAGCAGGTCCGCGAAGTCGCAACCGGGGTCGTCTGGCGCCTGGTAGTGGTTGACGATCTGCCCGAGCAGGTGGATTTCGGTCCGACCGCTTTGAACCGCCTCCTGGACCTCTTCCAGGATCTCGCCCTTCGGACGCATCCGCTCATGACCGCGGGTGTGCGGGACCACGCAGAAGGCGCAGTAGTCGTTGCAGCCTTCGATGATGGTCACATAGGCCTTCACCGGGTCCATCCGGCGCGCCATCCCGAGGGGGAACGACACGTCGTCGTAGGGGTTGATGTCGATCTGCCTCGAGCGCGTCCGAAGGGCCTCGTCGACGAGCAGCGGAAGCCTCCGCTCGGCCATTGTGCCGACGACTACGTCCACTCCCCTGGCCCGGCGGAACATCGCCGCGCCGTCCTGCTGCGCCAGGCACCCGGCCACGGCGATCAGCGGGGCCTGGCCGCCAGGCCCCGCCTCGCTTCGGATTTCACCGATGCGGCTGAGCACCTTGTCGTCGGCCTTCTCGCGGACCGTGCAGGTATTGAGCACAACGACGTCGGCGTCGGCGGGCTCCAACGCAGGCTCGTAGCCGGCCGCCTCGAGCAGGCCTGCCATGCGCTCGGAATCGTGGAAGTTCATCTGGCAGCCGAACGTCTCGATGAGGTATCGCTTGGCCATCTATCTTCGCTTTCGCCTTTCGCCTTTCGCCCCGGCGCCGCTTTCGCCTTTCGCCTCTGGTTCGCTTTCGCCCTGGCGTGCCGCGAGCATCTCCTTGGCCGTCGCCCGAGCACCGTCGGTCACCACCGAGCCGGCGATCATGCGCGCCAGCTCGTCGACGCGCGCCGGGCCCCAGAGCGCGTCGACGGTGGTGTGGGTCCGCCCTCCACGCTCGCCCTTGGCAACCCTGTAGTGGGACTGGCCGCACACGGCAATCTGCGGGAGATGCGTAATGCAGAGCACCTGAAAGACACGGCCAAGCGACTGGAGGCGCTGCCCCACCACGTCGGCTACTCTGCCGCCGATGCCCGCGTCCACTTCGTCGAACACCAGCGTCTTGCCCGGCGAGTCGGTGGTCGCCAGAGTCTTGAGCGCCAGCATCACGCGGGACAGCTCCCCGCCCGAAGCGACCCGCGCCAGGGGCCGGATGTCCTCACCCGGGTTGGGAGACACGAAGAACTCGGCCACGTCGACTCCTCGAGACGTCCAGCGATCCTCGCCGATCTCGCCGTCGCCGAAGCGCACGTCGAAACGGGTACCGCCCATGGCGAGGCTCGCCAGCTCACCTTCGAGCGCCTTCGCAAAGTCGCGCGCGCGGTGCCGGCGCTTCGACGAAAGCACGGCGGCAGCCTTCATGTAGCGCTCTCCAGAAGACGCGAGCCGCCGCTCGAGGGCCGCGATGGTTTCAGCCGACGAGTCCAGCGCAGCCAGTTCGCCGGCACAGCGCGACCGCCGATCGAGGACGTCGGCCAGCGCCGGACCGTACTTCCTCTTCAGACGCTCGATGGAGGCCAGCCGGTCCTCCAGTTCCTGAAGCCGGTCGGGTGCCGCGTCGATGTGCGCGCCGTACTCGCGGAGGAACGTCGCCAGTTCGCCGAGATGCGCCTCGACCGCCTCGCGGCCCTCGAGGTAGGGCCCGAAGCGCGGGTCGAGTTCGCGAAGCTCGTGCACGCGTTTCCAGACAGCGGCGAGGGCGCTCAACGCCGACGAGTCGTCGTCATAGAGCCGCCCGTACGCCTCGCCGCACAGGCGGCGCAGCCTCTCGGCGTTGGCCAGCAGCACTCGCTCGCCGGCCAGTTCCTCGTCTTCACCGGCGCGCGGCGCCACGCGGTCGATCTCACTCTGCTGGAAGCGCAGAAACTCCACACGAGCGTCCCTGTCGCGTTCGCGGGTCCGTGCAGACACGAGATCGGCGCGCAGCGACGACCATTCGGCGTGGGCGACTTCGACCGCTTGGCGATCGCCCGCGAGGCCGGCGAACTGATCGAGCAGGTCCAGATGCACATCGGCGTTCAGCAGCGCCTGATGTTCGTGTTGGCCGTGCAGGTCGACGAGACTTGAACCTAATTCTTTAAGACTTCCGGCAGTCACCAGTTGGCCATCGACGAAGCTGCGGCTCCGCCCCTGCGCCGTGACCTCCCTCCTCACGATCACTTCCCGCCCGTCATGGTCGAAGACCGCCTGAACGACTGCCGTCTCTTCCCCGGTCCGGACAATGTCCGACGATGCCCGGTCGCCGAGGAGCAGCCCGACGGCGCCGACGACGATGGACTTGCCGGCGCCGGTCTCCCCGGTGATGACGTTCAGCCCGGGCTGGAAGCTCACCTCGAGGCTTTCGATCACCGCGAGGTTGCGAATGTTCAGGTAGCGCAGCATGGGTCCGTCCGGCTCCCGTCCAAGAAGGTGTGACGACGCGGAACTCCCATGATATCACGGGTTTGACAGGCCATGCCCTGCATGGTACTCTTGCTTGATTACGCTTGGTGCCGACCGTGATGGAGCCGGATTCACCGACGCCGTCGACCGGCATCGGCGCATCCGAAGGGACCTCGCGTGGGAGCCAATGCCAATGCCGCTGGCAGCGTAGTCGAGCTGGTCCTCCGGTCCGGCCCTGCTGCCAAGATTGTCCTCCTCATCCTGCTGGCCTTCTCGGTGGTGTCCTGGGGCATCATCCTCCACAAGTTGTGGTATCTGAGCCGCGTCCAGAAGCAGACGGGGACGTTCCGCGACATTTTCCGGCGAAGCACGAAGTTCTCCGAGGTCCAGGCCGTGTGCCGGACCTTCGAGCAGAGCCCGCTTGTGGGGATCTTCCAGGCCGGCTACGCCGAGCTGAACTCCCAGCTGAAGCAGGCCGCCCAGGAGATGAACAGTCCCGGCGCCACTCCCGGACGTCCAACCTTGAAGAGCCTCTCCGCGGTCGACCGGGCGCTGCTTCGGGCGGCAGCCGTGGAGGTCTCCAAGCTCGAGCGGCGGCTTCCGCTGCTGGCCACGACGGCGAGCATCACGCCGTTCATCGGATTGTTCGGGACCGTGTGGGGCATCATGACGTCGTTCCAGGGCATCGCGAGCGTCGGCTCGACCAGTCTCGGCGTGGTGGCGCCCGGGATCGCCGAGGCCCTCATCGCGACGGCCGCCGGCCTGTTCGCGGCCATCCCCGCAGTCTACTTCTACAACCACTTTGTCGCCGTGGTGAAGGACCTCACGGCCTCGATGGACGACTTCGCGCTCGAGTTCCTCAACATCGCCGAGCGCAACTTCACGTAGGCGCGAGCCGAGGACCCGCGACCGATGCCGAAGGTCAGCCCGACCGAAGAAGTCACGACGGGACGCACGGGCCGCGTGCGCCGCGTGACGGCGTCGATCTCCGAGATCAACGTCGTGCCGCTGGTCGACGTGATGCTGGTGCTGCTCGTCATCTTCATGGTGACGGCGCCGATGCTGCAGCGCGGCGTCGACGTGAACCTGCCGGTCGCGCGGCGCTCCGAGCCGATTGCCGAGGAGCGGATCTTCATTACCCTGCCGCTCTCGTTTCGGAAGGACCGCACCGTCCGCCTCGGGACCGAGCGGGTCGGGATCGACCTCCTCGCCGAGCGCGTGCGCCAGATGATGGACGGCCGCAGCGATCGCAAGGTCTTCCTGCGCGGCGACGGCGCCATTCAGCTGCAGGAGTTGCTGGACGTGATGGACCGGCTCAAAGACGCCGGCATCGAGCAGGTGGGCATCGTCGCGCGCCTGCCGGAGGAGCGCTGATCGCGATGGAAGCGGTCACTGGAGTCCTGCTCGAGCGCGCGCGCCACGACACGGGCCTTCCCCGCATGGTCACCGCGTCGCTGGTGGGCCACGTCGCGCTCATCGCGGTGCTGGCGGCGGCCTCGGCCATCAGCGGCCGCGCCCGCAATCCCGACCTTCGCGACGTGATGACCATCTCGCTCGGCGGCGCGCCCGGCCCGAACGCGGGCGGTATGACGATGATGGGCAGCCCGGCGCCGCGGCGCGTCGCGGCGCCACGCGACGCCGTGACGAAACCGTCGCCGGTCGTTCCGCCGCCCGCGGCGGCCACGCCGGCGATGACGCTGCCGGCGCCGGCCAGGCCGGCCAGGACGCCGCCCAAGCCCGCGAAGCCCTCGGCGGGAGCCGGGACTGCCGCCCCCGCGGTGCCCGCCGCGCCCGCCGCCGGTGTTCCCGGCGGCGAGGCGCTGAATCCCAACCGCGGCCTGGGATTCAACGGGCTGTCGACGGGCGGCGGCATGGGCTCGGGCAGCTACCTCGACGTCAAGGGCTTCTGCTGCCCCGACTATCTCGTGACGATGATTCAGGTCATCAAGAGCAACTGGAGCGCGCGCCAGCAGGTGGCGGGCGTCGCGATGGTGATGTTCCGGATCCAGCGGGACGGGCGGCTCACCGACATCGAACTCGAGCGATCGAGCGGATTCGCCGCGCTGGACCTGACGGCCCAGCGCGCATTGTTCGTGACCCAGAAACTGCCGCCGCTGCCGGCGGCGTTTCCCGACGACCACCTGACGGTGCATCTGAATTTCGAGTACACACGGTGAACATGCCTACCAAGCGCCTGTTGTCGATTGCCCTCGTCACGCTCGCGGCGGGTGCCGCCCTGCGGGCGCGGCCCGCGGTGCCGGCGGCCCCGGCGCCCCAGTCCCCGCAGCAGTCCGAGGTCATCCTGAGCATCTCGGGCGAGCCTGGCGCGCGGCCGCGGTATGCGGTGCCCGACTTCATCGCGCGGGCCGGCGACGCCGAGACCCAGGCGGCGGCCAGGCTCATGGGCGCGGTGCTCTGGGACGATCTCGCCTTCGAGCGGGAGCTCTACATGGTGCCGCGCGACACGTACCGCACGATTCCCGCCGCGCGGTCGTTCGCCGAGATCCCGTTCGACCGGTGGCGCGAACTGGGCGCCGACGGTCTCGTGATGGGCAGCGTCGAGCGGACCGCGCCGGGGACGTTCCGCGTCGAGGTGCGCCTCTACGACGTGCGCACGCGGCGCTCGGTGATGGCCAAGGAGTACACCGGGACCACCGCGAACCCGCGGCTCTACGCGCACACCGCGTCCGACGACATCCATCTCCAGCAGCGGGCGCTGCGCGGGGCCGCGCGATCGAAGCTGACGTTCTCGTCGGACCGCGACGGCGAGCGCGTGGCCAACGCGATCGTGGAGCGGGACGTCAAGGAAATCTACATCTCCGACTACGACGGCGCCAACCAGAAACGGGTCACGGTGACGCGGAAGCTGAACATCTTCCCGCGCTGGGCGCCCGATGCGCGGGCCATCGCCTACACGTCCTACCGCCGCGACTTCCCGGACGTCTTCATCTCGCTCATCTACCAGGGCACGCTCGAGAACCCGACCGGCGGGCGCGGCCAGAACTGGCTGCCGGCGTGGTCGCCCGACGGCACGCGGCTCTGCTTCACGTCGACGCGCGACGGCAACTCGGAACTCTACCTGATGAACCGGGACGGCTCGAACATCGTCCGGCTGACGAACAACCCCGCGATCGACACGTCGCCGACCTGGTCGCCGGGCGGCACCCAGATCGCGTTCACGTCGGATCGCTCGGGCTCGCCGCAGATCTACATCATCGACGCCGACGGCCTGAACCTGAACAAGATCACCGCGGAGTCGTGGTGCGACCGGCCGACGTGGTCGCCGGCGCCCTTCAACGAAATCGCCTACGCGTCGAGGACCGGTCCGGGCTACGATATTAGAATCTACGACCTGGCCACGCAGGAGCGCCGCCAGTTGACCGGGGGCCAGGGCAGCAACGAGAGCCCGGCCTACGCGCCCAACGGCCGGCACGTGGCGTTCATGTCGACGCGAACGGGCAAGAAGCAGATCTTCGTGATGGGCCGTGACGGGTTGGGACTCAGGCAGATCACCACGGCCGGGAACAACTACACGCCCGACTGGTCGAAGTAGCTCGAGATGGAAGGGGTCAATCGTATGCGCATCCGATCGGCATCCGTCGCAGTACTCGCGGGAATCGTCGCGGCTTCGCTGGCGCTCGGGGCCTGTGCCCCCAAGAAACCGCCGGTCGCGCGGCCGCTGCCGCCACCGCCGCCGCCCACCACCCAGGAGGCGCCGCCGCCCCCGCCGCCGGCCCCGGTCGCCGAGCGGCCGGTCGTCGCGCCCCCGCCCATCGCGGAAGACCCGATGATGTCCCGCTCGGTCGACGAACTCAACCGCGACTCGCCCATGCGCGTCGCCTACTTCGGCTACGACAGCGCGGAGCTCTCGGCCGAGGCGCGTGCCGCGCTCGACGCCAACGCCGCGATCCTCAAGAAGTACCCGACCTGGACCGTCACGGTCGAGGGCCACTGCGACGAACGCGGGACCGCCGAGTACAACCTCGCCCTGGGCGAGCGCCGGGCCGTCGCGGCGCAGTCGTACCTGGTGGCGCTCGGCATCCCGGCGAGCCGCGTCAAGATCGTGAGCTACGGCAAGGAATTCCCGTTCGATCCCGGACACGACGATGCCGCCTGGACCAAGAACCGGCGCGCGCACTTCGTCATCACCGGGAAGTAGTCGGGCCGGAAGCGAGACCAAGCCATGATCCGACACTGTGGGCTGTTCTTCGCGGTGGTGCTTCTCCTGGCGTTTTCGGCCACCCAGCCGATCGAAGCCGCCAACAAGGAGCACCAGCAGATGATGGCGGACATCCGGATGCTGCAGCAGCAGAACACCCGGCTGCAGGCGCAACTGGCCGCGGTGGCCAGGCTGCTGGAGTCGGTCACCGCGCGCCTCGAGGAGCAGGCGGCCGTCAACCGGAAGGCGTTCGCCGACCAGAAGACCCTCGCGGACGTCATGAGCGCCGACGTGCGCGTTCTCCGCGAGAAGATCGACGAGTCGAACGTGCGCCTCGGCTCGCTCTCCGAGGAAGTCGAAGCGGTCCGCCTGGCGCAGGCGGCCGTTCCGGCGGCCGCCGCGGACCCGTCGGCCGCCGCGGCGCCGCCCGGCACGACGCCCGCGCCCCGTCCGGGCGGCTTCGGCGCCTCACCGTCCCAGGCGTTCGAGACGGCCAGGTCGGACTACTACATGGGCAACTGGAGCCTCGCCATCCAGGGCTTCGAGAGCTTCATGAAGACGTTTCCGAAATCTGATCTCACCGACGACGCGCAGTACTACATCGGCGAGACCTTCTACATGTCCGGCCGGTTCCCGGACGCGCTGACGGCGTACAATGCCCTGATCGAGCGCTACCCGTCGAGCAACACCCTCCCCGACACGTACTACAAGCGCGGGATGGCGCAGAAGGCGCTGGGGCAGCTGCCGCAGGCGAGAGAGTCGCTCTCGTTCGTGATCAAGACGTATCCGTCGAGCGACGCGGCCTTCCTCGCCAGGCAGGCCCTCGATCAGCTCAACGTGCCGAAGAAGTGACGGCGGCCCGGGCCGCCGTCGCCCGGTGAAAGGACTCGCATGGCGAACAGCTACAACAAGATCATCCTCGTGGGGCGAATCGGGAGAGACGCCGAACTCCGGGCCACGCCGAAGGGCACGCAGGTGGCCGAGACCAGCGTGGCCGTCGACGACCTGGCGAAGAAGAAGCCCGAGGGCGGATTCGAGACCGAGTGGTACAGGATCAAGGTCTGGGGCCGTCAGGCCGAGACCCTCGCGCCGATGCTGCTCAAGGGCAACCTCGTCCTGGTCGAGGGCCGGCTGTCGATCAGAACCTACGAGGACAGGGACAAGCGCAATCGCTACTCGCCCGAGGTGTCGGCCGACCGCGTGGTCCTGCTGGGCAGCCCGGGCGGCCAGCGCGCCGGGGCGTCCCGCGAGCCGCACCCCGTGGACGAACTCGACCAGGCGCCGAGCGACATCAATGCGGACGATATTCCGTTCTGACGAAAGACAGAAGTAAGAAGCAAGAAGCAAGAAGTAGAACGAGGATGCGGATGGGGGGCCTTCTGACGTTCGTCAGTGGGCCCTTCTTGCTTCTTGCTCCTTGATTCTGACGGACTGTCTAGCTGCCCGCCCTCCCGTACCGATCCTCCAGCCGCACGACGTCGTCCAGTTCGGGCGTCGACACCTCGATGATGTCGGCGTCTTCGATCGCCGTGACGCGGTGCACGGTGCCCGCCGGGATGTGCAGGCGATCGCCAGGCGAGAGGTCCAGCGACCGCAGCGCGTCGCCGTCCTTGATTTCGTACCTGACCCTGCCCGACGCCAGGTACACGGTTTCCGTCTTCACGTGGTGGTACTGCAGGCTGAGCGCGTGCCCCGCGTTCACGTGGATGATCTTGCCGGCGTAGTGGTCCGTTCTGGCCCACAGCAACTCGTATCCCCAGGGCTTGTCGACACGAACGATCCCGGGTTTCACGTCTTCACTCACGAGTGACCCTCCATGTGCGGGCGGCCGTCGCGGCCGAGGGGCCACGATGCCAGCGCCGGAAACCGGGCCGCCAGCAAGGCGGCGATGTCCAAAGATGTCGGCAGGCTGAGGGCACGCGCCGCCGCACGCCGCACCTCGCCCATCGTCACCCGGCGCACCAGGTCGCGCGCCTCGGGAATGGCCGCCGGGCTCATGCTGAACTCGGTCACCCCCAGCCCCAGCAGGAGCAGCAGGGCGCCCGGGTCGGCGGCCATCTCGCCGCACACCGCCACCGGCCGGCCGCGCGGCCGTGCGAGCCGGACCACCTGGCGGATGACCCTGAGAATGGCGGGGTGCAGCGGGTCGAACAGCCCTGCCACGCGGCGGTCGGCCCGATCGACAGCCAGGCAGAACTGAATCAGGTCGTTGGTGCCGATGCTGAAGAAGTCCGCCTCGGCGGCCAGCAGATCGACCGTCAGCGCAGCGGACGGCACCTCGACCATGACGCCAACGGGCATGGCCGTCAGTTCGGGGCCGGTGCCCTGCACCGCGTGGGTGGCTGATCGCAGCGCGGCCCGGGCGCTGCGGAGCTCGTCGACGCTCGACACGAACGGCAGCAGCACCCGCACCGACCCGTGACGGCTCGCCCTCGCGAGGGCGCGCAGCTGCGTCTCGAAGGCCTCGCGATGCCCCAGGCTCAGGCGGATCGCGCGCAGGCCCAGCGGGCCCCTCGCGCGGGACCCAGCCTCCGGCTCCGCGTCCGCGCGGCCCGACGCTTGCGACTCCTCGATGTCGAAGCTGCGGATGGTCACCGCGTGCGGCGCCATCCGCTCGACGAGATCGCGGTAGACGCCGTACTGCGCCTCCTCGTCGCAGGCGTCGACGGCGCGGCCACCCAGCAGGAACTCGGATCGGAACAGGCCGATGCCTTCGGCGCCAGCCGCTCTGGCCGCCTCGACTTCCTCCAGCCGCTCGATGTTGGCCAGGAACCGGACGGCGGCGCCGTCGGCGGTCAGCACGGGCCCGGACGGCCGCGCGCGGGGGGGGGCCGCGCCCGCCGCGCGCCTGTCGCGCCGCCGACGGGCCTCTTCAACGACCCCGGGCGTCGGATCGATCACGACCTCGCCGGCGTCGCCATCGACGAGCACGAGGGTGCCCGGCCTGATGTAGGTGGTCACCAGGGCCGCTCCGGCCACGGCGGGGATGCCGAGCGACCGGGCGAGGATCGCCGAATGATGGGTGCGGCTGCCGGTTTCGAAGGCCACGCCGAGAATCATCGCCGGATCGATCTGGGCCGCGAACGAGGGTGCGAGTTCGTCGGCCACGAGCACGGCCGGCGCGGCCAGGGCCGCGGGTGCGCCGCCGCCCGAGCCGGCGGGCCGCAGGTTCCGGCGAAGCCGCCCGACGACATCGGCCACGTCCCCGCGGCGCTCGCGCAGGTAGTCGTCGCCCACGTCGGCGAACACCGCACAGAACTGGTCGAACGCCCGGTCGAGGGCCCACTCGGCATTTACGCGATCGGACTCGACAATGCGCCGCGCACGCGGCACGAGCAGGTCGTCGTCGAGCATGAGCAGCTGCGCCTCGAACAGGCTCGCGAGGTCGGCGCCGGCTTGCTGCGCCACTCGGGCATGGATGGCCCGCAACTGCGTGGCGCTGGCCTCCCTGGCCCGGTCCAGCCGGCCGCGTTCGCGCTCGACGTTCGCCGCGGCGATGCCGCAGCGCATCACGGGATGGCGCTCGAGCATGAGGGCCGCCGGCCCCCAGGCCACGCCCGGCGACACGGGCAGGCCGGGAACCCTCGTCATGGCGCCTCCTCGAACCCGGAGTCCACCAGACGGCAGAGCGCGCGGAGCGCCTCCTCCTCGCCGGCCCCGTCGGCGGTGATGCGGAGGGTGACGCCCCGCGCGGCCGCGAGGAGCAGGAGCCCCAGGATGCTCTTGCCGTCAACGACGCGATCGGCGCGATCCTCGCGCGTCACCGTGACCCGGCACGGGAACGCGCCGGCGGCGTGCACGAACCGCGCGGCCGCCCGCGCGTGCATGCCGAGGGCGTTCCGGACGGTGACGGCGCGTTCCCGCATGTCAGCTCTTGTCCTCGGACCGGAGCAGGTCCGACGCCACGTGAATCGCGCTGCGCCCCGTTTCGCGCAGCTCGCGGGCGACGGCCAGCAGCGCCGGCTGCGCGGGCCGCAGGCTGGAGAGCTTGATGAGCATCGGGAGGTTGACGCCGGTCACCACCTCGACCCGATCCGGCTCGACAAACGACAGCCCCAGGTTCGTCGGTGTGCCGCCGAACATGTCGGTCAGGACGAGCACGCCGCTGGCGCCCTGCAGGCGCGCGATCGCCTGCCGGATCTCCTCGCGCGCGTCCTCGGTGTCGTCGTGCCAGCCGATCGAGACCGCGGCGAACCGCGGCAGGTCGCCGACGATGGCTTCCGCGGCGTTGACCAGCTCCGCGGCCAGCTGTCCGTGCGTCACCACCACCACGCCAATCACGTTCGTACTCCTTGCCCGCGCCGCCGCGCGGCTGCCGACTCGCCGCCGGGCGTCATGTCACGATGCCGCACGTGCAGACGCACGCCGCGGATGGCCCCCAGATCGCGCCGGAGCTGCTCGGCCACGTAGACCGACCGGTGCTGGCCGCCGGTGCAGCCGATCCCGACCGTCAGATACGTCTTGCCCTCCTCCGCGTACTGCGGAATCAGGAACTGCAGCAGGGCCGCCAGGCGGTCGACGGTCGCCTGCGTCGCCGGGTGCCGCTTCATGAACGCCTTCACCGCGCGATCGCGGCCGGAGAGCGGCCGCAGGCGCGGAAAGAAGTGGGGGTTCGGCAGGAACCGCACGTCGAACACCAGGTCCGACTCGACGGGGATCCCGCGCTTGAACCCGAAGCTGACGAAGGTGACCTGGAGCGGCCGCTCCCGCACGGTCCCGCGGGCAACCGTCATGAACACATCGCGCAGGTCGTACACCGTCAGATCCGACGTATCGACGATCTCGTCGGCCATGGCACGGATCGCTTTCAGCGCCCGCCGCTCCTCGCGGATGCCGTCGAGCACCGGCCGGTCTTTCGCGAGGGGATGCGGGCGGCGCGTCTCGCTGAACCGGCGCACCAGGGCGGCGTCACGGGCCTCGAGGAAGATCAGGATCGGCTTCAGGCCCGGCACCCGCTGGATCCGCCGGAACACTTTCGCGAACTGAGACAGGAACGCCCCTTCGCGGACGTCCACGACAATGGCCACCTTCTCGAGGCCCGATCCCGCGCGGCTCGCCAGTTCCGCCATCGTGGGGATCATCATCGTCGGCAGGTTGTCGACGCAGAAGTACCCGAGATCCTCGAGGGCGCGGATGGCCTGCGACTTTCCCGCCCCGGACAGCCCCGTCAGCACGACGAAGCGTGCCTGCGCCGTGCGCTGCGCCACTGACGATCGCCTCGCCCCTGCCATCAGTCGCCCTCCCGTTCGGCGGACTCGTCCGGTTCGGCCACCGCGCCGCGGTCGCCGTCCTTCAACTGCTGCTGCAGGCGATCGGCGAGCGCTCTCGCCGCGTGGTGCCCCCGGGCCCGCAGCAGCTGGTTGCGGGCGGCGACCTCCACGAGGTTGGCGATGCTGCGCCCCGGCGCCACCGGCATCCGGTTCATCGGGACGCGCAGCCCGAGGATCTCGACGAATCGGTCGTCCAGCCCGAGGCGCTCGTATTCGCGCCCGCTCTCCCAGCGCTCGAGCTGGACCACGAATTCGATCCGCTTCGACGACCGCGTGGAGGCGACGCCGAACAGGTCCCTGATGTTGAGGATGCCCAGCCCGCGGATTTCCATGTGGTGGCGCGTGAGCTCGGGGCACTCGCCGATGAGGACCGACTCGGCGCGGCGGCGGACGTCGACCGTATCGTCGGCGACCAGCCGGTGCCCGCGCAGCACGAGGTCCAGCGCGCACTCGCTCTTGCCGATTCCGCTCTCGCCGGCAATCAGCACGCCGAGGCCCAGGATGTCCATCAGGACCGCGTGCACGACGGTCCGCTCCGCCAGGACGTCTTCCAGGAAACTGGTGAGCCTCGCGATGGCGATCGGCGTCGCCACCGGCGTCCGCAGAAGCGGCACGCCGGCGCGCCCGGCCTCGGCGGCGACCTCGGGCGGCAGCGCCAGCCCGTCGGTCACGAGCACGCAGGGAATGGGCCGAGCCATGACCCGGGCAAGGCTGGCGGCGCGCACGGAGGGATCCTGCCCGTTGAGGTAGCCGATCTCGCTGGCGCCGAACACCAGCACGCGGCCTTCCTGGAGATAGCTGTCGAACCCCGCGAGAGCGAGCCCGGTCTTCAGCACGTAGGGGCTGGTGATGCCGCGCCCGAGCCCGTCTGCCCCGGCCAGGATCTCCAGGCCGAGGTTCAGACGGTCCGCGCGGGCGCGCAGCAGGGATCCAACCGTGACTGGAAGCGGCGAGGGCGTCATAGACCGAAACGGGCCGGCCCGCCAGGCCTCAGGCCTTCGGCTCAATCAGCCCGATGTCCCCGTCCTTTCGCCGGAAGACGACGCTGACCGCGTCGGTGTCGGTGTTGCGGAACACCAGGAACGCGTCCGGTTCCGGAGCCAGCGCGAGGGCCGCCTCCTCGACGGACATGGGCCTGACCGGGTAGCGCCGCGCCCGGATGACGCGGCGCCTCCGCACGGCGTCCCGGGGCTCCGGGATGGTGCGCTTGACGGGCCGCGCCTCGCGGGTGCGTTCCTGCCACTTGCCCTTCAGCTTCTTCCCCTGCTGGATCAGGCGATCCACGGCCAGCGACAGGGCCTCGTCCCACGAGGTGGCGACGGCCCGCCCCTTAAGCATGTGCCCGCCTCTCGCGTGCACGTGCACTTCGACGACGTGCCGGAACTTCTCGGGCCACAGCTCGACCTGCCCCGACACCGCCCGGGTGTTCAGGACGCGCTCGAGCCGCGCCATCTTCCGCTCGACCAGCCGGGTGATGGCCGGCGTGATCTCAACGTGTCTGCCCGTCAAGGTGAGTCGCATGATGGCCTCAGTAGAACACCTTGCGCTGATTGGACGTGGGGATCTTGAGCTCCTCGCGGTACTTCGCGATGGTGCGCCGCGCCAGCACCAGGCCCTCCTTCTGAAGGATGCTGACGATCTTGGAGTCGCTCATCGG
This sequence comes from Vicinamibacterales bacterium, assembly GCA_025456345.1. Taxonomy (GTDB): domain Bacteria; phylum Acidobacteriota; class Vicinamibacteria; order Vicinamibacterales; family JAKQTR01; genus JAKQTR01. The sequence goes on from JALOKU010000008.1 coordinate 27,202, forward strand.
CTTGCGGGCGTCTTCGCCCTCGATGATCTTCCTGATCCGCTGCTTGATCGTCACCGACGACACGTGGTCGCCGTACGAGCTGCTGATCCCGCTATGGAAGAAGTACTTCATCTCGAACACGCCCTGGGGCGTGTGCATGTACTTGTTGGTGACGACGCGGCTGACCGTCGACTCGTGCATCGAGATGTCGTTGGCCACGTCCCGCAGCACGAGCGGGCGCAGGAACTCGATGCCGTGATCCAGGAAGTCGCGCTGGAAATTGATGATGCTCGTGGCGACCTTGTGAATCGTCCGCTGCCGCTGTTCCACCGACTTGATCAGCCACAACGCCGACCGGAACTTGTCCTTCACGTACGCCCGCGTCTCTTCGGGGTTCTCCGTGCTCTTCTCCAGCAGCCGCCGGTACACGGGGCTAATCCGCAGCTGCGGCAGTCCGTCTTCGTTGAGCGCCGCCACGTACTGGTCGTCCACCTTGACCACGTAGACGTCGGGGATGACGTACTGGGACTCCCGCCGGTTGAACCGGCTGCCCGGCTTCGGGTCGAGGTGCCGGATGGTCTCGATGTGCGGTTTCAGGTCGTCCACCGACAGCCCGAGCTTCTTGGCCAGTTCGGGGATCTGGTGGTTCTGGAGCATCCGCAGGTGCTCGGTGACGATGCGCTCGGCGGGCGTGCCCTCGAGGCCGATGTGCCGCAGCTGCAGCCACAGGCACTCCTGCAGGTCGCGCGCGGCCACGCCGATCGGATCGAACCCCTGCATCAGCCGCAGCGCCGCCTCGACCTGGTCGGGCGACCAGTTCCCCATCAGCGCGATCTCGTCCACCGACGCCACGAGGTACCCGTCGTCGTCGAGGTTGCCGATGATGGCTTCGCCGATCGTCCGCGTGCTTTCGTCGGTGGCCTGCAGCGACAGCTGCCACTCGAGGTGATCGGCCAGCGACGACGCGGTCGAGAGGGTGTTCTCGATGGGCGGCAGCTCCTTGACTTCCTGCTGCGCCCGCGGCCGGTAGCCCTCGTCCAGGTAGTCGCCGAAGAAGTAGGCGTAATCCCCGTCGTCCCAGCCGTCCACTTTCGTGGCCGCCCCGGCCTCACCCTCCGTCTTGTCCGGCGCCGCTCCGTCCGCCGCCTGCGCGTCGTCGGACTGGACTTCCTCCAGCAGCGGATTCTCGACCACCTCCTGGTTGAGCATGTCGGCCAGCTCGAGGGTCGACATCGGCAGCAGCTTGATCGCCTGCTGCAGGGAGGGCGTGAGGATGAGTTTCTGGACGAGTTTCGTGTGCAGTCGTTGCTGGAGCGCCATGGGTGTTCACCGGGAGTGTAGTGCGTCGTGCAGCATCAGTCCAGCCGGAAATCCGACCCCAGATAGACGCGGCGGACCTCCTCGTCTTCCGCCAGGCTCTCGGGCGTTCCGCTCCGGAAAATCGCGCCTTCGTTGACGATGTAGGCCCGATCCGTGATCCGGAGCGTCTCGCGCACGTTGTGATCGGTGATGAGCACGCCGATGCCGCGCTCGCTGAGGTGCGAGACGATGTCCTGGATGTCGGCCACGGCGATGGGGTCGATGCCGGCGAACGGCTCGTCGAGCAGGATGAACCGGGGCGAAATGACCAGCGCGCGCGTGATCTCGACCCGGCGCCGCTCCCCGCCCGACAGCGTGTAGGCCGGCGAGTCGGCCAGCGGCGTCAGGTTCAGCTCCGCCAGCAGGGCCCCCAGCCGCGTCCGGCGTTCAGCCGCCGAGAGGCTGAGCGTCTCGAGAATCGCCAGGATGTTCTGCCGGACCGTCAAGCCCCGGAACACCGACGGCTCCTGCGGCAGGTACCCGATGCCCTTCCTGGCGCGGATGTACATCGGGTCGTGCGTCACGTCCGCCCCGTCGAGCAGCACCCGCCCGGAGTCCGGCGCCGTCAGCCCGACGGTCATGTAGAAGGTCGTTGTCTTGCCCGCCCCGTTCGGGCCGAGGAGCCCGACCACCTCGCCCGAGCGCACCTCCACGCTGACGCCGCGGACGACCGTCCGTCCGCCGTACGACTTGGTCAGGGCGTCTGTTCGCAGCGTCGCCATCTATTTCCGCTCGGGAACCACGCAGTTGGGCACCGATTTCACCTGCGTGCGGAACTGGTCGTTCGGCTCAACGTCGATGTTATTGGTCGATCTGTAGAAAGTCAAAGTCCGGCCCGTCGTTTCGCGGCAGTCCGCGAGGATCTTCACCGGCGACCCCACGACGAGGTAGCGCCCCTCGGCGGCGGTGTACGTGAGGCGGTCGCCCGACACGGTTCGCGTGGCATCGTTGAGCGCCACCGCGGTGAACGCCTCCACGCGCTGAAGCTCGTTGACGTCCGCCGCGAGAAACAGCTCGATGCGCGAGGCCCGCAGGTCGCCCTGGGGGCCCGACACGTGGGCGGCGCCCGTGTAGGTGGCCTGGCGCGGGCCGTCCTCATACAGGAAGTCGTCGGCGCTGCCGATGGAGGTGGTCTGCTGCCGCGCTCCGGTCTTCTCGTCCCGCTCCTCGATGAGGAACGCGGTGGCCACGCTGCCCTTCCCCGCCAGGTTGCCCGTGGCGTCGTCCACCGTGAGCCGATCCGCCTGGATGGTGGTGTCGCCCTGCCAGAGCCTCGACTGCGCCGGGGCCTCGGCGGTGTAGACGGCCACCCGCGCCGTGCTGTCGTAGTCGAGCGCGGCGGACGTGGCGTAGACCGGCTGGTCCTTCTCCAGCATCCCGGCGCGCCTGACCTCGCCCCCGGAGGCCCGGGCCTCCTGCGTGGCGGCGGGCTGCATGACGCTCCGCACGTCGCCCTTCGCCGCGATGCGGCGGGGATCGGTCGTGATCTCGATGTGCCCCGCGTCGATGGCCACCTCGCCGTCGGTGACGCGCGGCGACTGCCCCGTGGTCTGGTCCACGCCGTCGAGGTCGATCCGGCCGCGGTCAACCAGGTAGCGGGCCTGGCCGGACGCCCCTCGCGTCGGCCCTTCCTCGAAGCGGACGGCCCCGGCGAACCGCGCGTCGGTCATGGCGCCGAGCCCGGGCGCGGTGGCGGTCTCGAGCGTACGCGCGCGGACAACCCTCGGGGTGCCGCCCGCGGGCGATTCCTTGTACTCGACATTGTCCACGAATCGCGCCGCGTTCAGCGACGTGCCGCCCTCCGCCTTCGCGGTGAGCGTGACGGCGGTGATCGTCCTCGGCGGCTCCTTCGGCGTGGCGGGCAGCGTCAGCGCCGCCGACTCGCGCACGGTGAGCCCGTTCACCGTCGAGCCGTCGGGCGCGAACCGGAGATCGATCCACTGGCCGGCGACGCGCCGGGCCCCGCCGTCGGCGCCGATCTCGATGCTCGCCCGCCCCGGCCGCGCGCTCGCCAGCGTGGCGCCCGCGAGCGTCTTCCCGTCGCCGGCGAACTCGAGGTTGATGTCGTCGGCGTCCATGCCGCGCAGCGCGCCCGCGCCCTCGCCGACGCCCGTGATGCGGGACTGCCCCCGCATCTCGAGCGTCTGGACGCGCGCGCCGTCCTCGGTGAGGTAGGCGGTCGCGCGCGTGCTCGACAGCGTCCGCCCGCCGGACACCAGCGTGAAGCCGCGCTCGTACTGCACGTAGTGATCGGCGCGCGCGAAGTACGCCGAGCCCGCGGCGATGTCGACCGGCCGGTCCTCCGCCGTCTCAGGAGCGAGCGCCATCACCGCCTTGTCGAGCATCGAGATGGCATCGCGGCCCTTGTCGTACGTCATGCCGACCGACGCGCCCGACATCCGGCCCCTGGTGAACGACGCCGGGCCGGGGGCCCGGAGGATGCCCTCGCTCTGGCTGTAGGTGGCCGCCTCCGTCTTCGCCACGAGGCCGTCGGACCCGTCGAGTTGCACCGCGCCTTCCATGCGGATGGCATCGCCGCCGGCGCCGACGTCGGCTTCGCGCGCCTTGACGGTGAAACTGCGGCCGCCCCGGTTGGGAACCGTCACCCGCGCCCCTTGCAGCTTCTGGCGGCCGTCGGGATAAACCAGGTGCTGGTCGAAGTCGATCTTGTAGTTCTCGGTGTCGCGGCGCAGGTTGAGCAGCGTTCCGCTCGTACTCTGCGCGGTCGCCGCCGGGTCCTCGCGCGTCACGCGTCCGACGCCGGCCGGCGGGCCGCCGGGCCTGGGTGCGCGAAAGGCCATGTAGAGCACGACCAGGAAGGCCGCGCCGAAGACGGCGATCCCGATCCGGAGCCGCTGCGGCCATCTCATCGCGGCCCCGCGTTGGACGCCCTGACGTCCGCCACGGACACTTCGAGCGTCGTGTGGCCGTTGAAGGTGTTCCGCTCGATCGAGTACGCCACGTCGAGGCCGTCGCGCGCGGCGGCGATCTCGGGCGCCCGTTCGGCGGCGCGCCAGAAGACCCCGCGCAGGGCCACGCCGTCATGGCGCAGGCTCATGCTCAGGTGCCGCTCCTTCATCCGCCGCGGCCCGTCGGCGACCTGCGCCGCGGGCGTCCAGAAGGTCGGCTTCGGGTTCCCGATGCCGAACGGGGCCAGCTGGCCAATCCCGTCGAAGAGGCGCGGCGTGATCTGGCGGAACCCGAGCAGCCCGTCGATCCGCAGCCGCGGCCGCAGGTCGTCGGGCCCGAGCCGGTCGCCGGCCCACTCGGTCAGGGCCTCGCGAAAGGCCCGGATGCGCGACCGGCCCATCGTCAGCCCGGCCGCAGCGCGATGGCCCCCGAACTGGTCGAGGTGCCCGGCGCACGCGGTCAGCGCCTCCAGCATGTCGAAGCCCGGAATGCTGCGGCACGACCCGTGGGCCGTGTCGCCGTCGATCGAGATCACCACGGCCGGCCGGTGGAACGCGTCGACCAGCCGCGACGCCACGATCCCGATGACGCCGCGATGCCAGCCCTCGCCGGCGACCACGAGGGCCGCGCGGGCGCCCACGTCGGGGTCGGTCTCCACCACCGTGCGGGCTTCGGCCAGGATCGCCCGCTCCTCCTGCTGCCTCCGCTCGTTCTCCGTGTTCAGCTGCGCCGCCAGCTCCCGCGCTTCCGCGATCATGCCGTCGTCGGCGGCCAGCAGCAGCCTGAGCGCGATGTCGGGGGAACTCATGCGGCCGGCGGCGTTCACGCGCGGCGCGAGCATGTACGACACGTGGTAGCTGTCGATGGGCTTCCCCGCGAGGCCCGCGCTCTCGATGAGCGCGCGCAGGCCGGCCTTGTGCGGGCCTGTCGAGAGCGCCTCGAGGCCGAGCTTGGCGATGACGCGGTTCTCGCCCACCAGCGGCACGACGTCGGCCAGCGTGCCGATGGCCGCGATCTTGACGAACGCTGGCAGCCAGGCGCCGCGCCCGGCCCGCGCGGTGAGCGCCTGGACCAGCTTCAGGGCCACCCCGACCCCGGCCAGGTTCTTGTCCGGATACGTGCAGTCGCGGCGCTTCGGGTTGACCACCGCGAGCGCATCCGGCAGCTCGTCGCCGGGTTCGTGGTGGTCCGTGATGATGAGATCGACGCCGAGTTCCTTCGCTCGCCGTGCGGCCTCGGCGCCGCGGATGCCGCAGTCGACCGACACCACGACGCGGGCCCCCTCCGCGTGCAGCCGCTCGATCGCCGGCGTGTTGAGGCCGTACCCGTCGCGCATCCGGTCGGGCACGAAGTGCACCACGTCTGCGCCGAGCAGTTCGAGCGTCCGGCGCAGGATGACCGTCGCCGTGATGCCGTCGACGTCGTAATCGCCGTGCACGGCGATCCGCTCGCCGGCGGCGACGGCTTCGAGCAGGCGCTCGACCGCCGCGCCCATCCCGGCCAGGCGCATCGGGTCGTGGAGGTGGTCGAGGCTGGGATGCAGGAAGCGGCGGGCGGCCTCGGCATCGGTGATGCCGCGCAGGAGGAGCAGCCGGGCCATGGCCAGGTCGACGCCGGCGTCACGGGCCAGGTCGCCGGCCGCCGCCTCGTCACAGGCTTCGTGTTCCCAGCGGTACGGCACCATCAGCGCGAGCGGGAGGCGCGGCCGGCCGGCTTGGCCGGGACGCCGGCGTCCGCCACCGTGTCCGCGAAGTCCACCCCGAGCCGCCCCATCTGCCGCAGCCGGCCATAGCGTTGTTCGAGGCGTGCCGCCACGGGCATCGCCGAGACCGCGGCCAGCGTGCGCCCGATCGCCTCGTCCACCAGCTGCGCCGCCAGCGCGGGATCCTGGTGAGCGCCGCCGACCGGCTCGGGCACGATGTCGTCGACGATGCCGGCCGTGAGCAGGTCCGGCGCGGTCAGCTTGAGCGCCGCGGCGGCTTCGACCTTGCGGTTCGCGTCGCGCCAGAGAATGGCGGAGCAGCCTTCCGGCGGGATGACGCTGAAGATGGCGAACCGCTGCATGAGCACGCGGTCGCCGACGGCGATGCCCAGCGCGCCCCCGCTGCCGCCCTCGCCGCAGACGACGACCACGATCGGGACCTCGATGACGGCCATCTCCCGGAGGTTGAACGCGATGGCTTCGGCCACGCCGCGCTCCTCCGACTCGATGCCCGGATAGGCGGCCGGCGTGTCCACGAACACGATGATGGGCCGCTGGAACTTCTCGGCCATCCGCATGGCGCGCAGCGCCTTGCGGTACCCCTCGGGCCTGGCGTAGCCGAAGTTGCGCGCGATCTTCTCCTTCGTGGTCCGGCCCTTCTGGTGCCCCACGACGAGCACGGGCGCGCCGTGGTACAGGGCCATTCCGCACACGATGGCCGGGTCGTCGGCAAACCGGCGGTCGCCGTGCACCTCCACGAACTCCGTGAAGAGCCGCTCGATGTAGTCGAGCGTGCCGGGCCGGCTCGCGTGGCGCGACACCTGCACGACCTGCCACGGCGTGAGGGCGCCGAACAGCTCGGCGCGCAACTCGGTCACCCGGCCGCGGAGCCGGGCGATGTCGGCCGCGCGCGCCTCGGTGTGCGGCATCATGCTCAAGGCGTCGATCTCCTTGAGCAGCACGCCAATCGGTTCTTCGAAGTCGAGCAGATCTGCCGCCATGGCTCTCCCGCGTTGCCCTGATCCTACCGCACCGTGACCGACCCCGGCCCGCAGATCCGCTCGAGGGCCGCCACCAGCTGATCCGAGGGCCGCACGCGCACCTGCCCCGACACGTCCACCCGGACGCGCAGCGGCGGCTCGGTCTGCGTCGTCACGACGAACGCCACGCGCCGGTCGCCCTTGTGGCGTCCCAGCACCTCCGACACCGCCTCGAAGGTCAGGCGGTCGTGGCGCGCGGCGTCGAGGGTGACCACCACCTCGCGCGCCAGGTGCTCGCGCACCTTGTCGATCGGGAGTATCTCGGCTGCCAGCAGTCTGGTCGAGTCCTCGTCGCGCTCGAACCGGCCCTTCACCAGGACCAGCGCGTCGGTCTGCAGCAGGGAGGCGGACTTCGAGAACGCCTCGGGGAAGACCACCACCTCCACGGTCCCGTATGGGTCGTCGAGGACGAAGGCGCACATCCGGTCGCCCTTCCGGGTCTTGAGCGGCCGGATGGAGGCGACGATGCCGCCGACCGACACGTCCTCGCTTGTCCGGCCTGGCGGCCGCCCGCCATTGATGGCGGGGTCCTCCTCGTCGGCGGCGGCGGGCTCTTCCTGCGCCGCGAGCAGCTCCTCGAGGCTCTTGGCGCCGTAGGCCGCGAGGTCGGCCTTGTGGCGGTCGATCGGGTGGCCGCTCAGATAGAGCCCGAGCGCATCCTTCTCGAAGGTGAGCTGCTGGGCCTCGGTCCAGGGCGCCGCCTGCGGGAGCGGCGCGTCGGCGCGCGACACTCCGCCGTCGTCGCCGCCGCCAAACAGCTGCGTCTGCCCCTTGTCGCGGTCGCGCTGGTGGCGGTTGCCGTACTCGACGGCGCCATCGAGGGCGGCCAGCACCCTCGGCCGCAGCTTCGCCGAGGCCGCGGCCCCGCCGGGCTCGCCGGCCGCCAGCGAGTCCATGGCTCCGCTCTTGATCAGGCTCTCGAGCACCCGTTTGTTGACCAGGCGCAGGTCGATCTCCTCGCACAGGTGGAAGAGCGACGAAATGCGCCCGTGCGCCGCGCGCGCCTGCAGGATCGAGGCGATGGCCGACTCGCCCGCGTTCTTCACCGCGCCGAGGCCGAAGCGCACGCCGTCGGGGCGCACCGTGAAGGCCAGCTCGCTGCTGTTGACGTCGGGGGGCAGGATCGGCACGCGCAGTTCGCGGCACTCGTGGAGGTAGGAGGCCAGCTTCGCCGTGTTCTGCGACTCGATGGTCAGCAGGGCGGCCATGAAGTGCCACGGGTAGTTGGCCTTCAGGTAGGCCGTCTGGTAGGCGAGCAGCGCGTACGCCGTCGAGTGCGACTTGTTGAAGCCGTATCCGGCGAACTGCTCCATCAGGTCGAACACGCGCGTGGACTTCTTTTCGCTGATGCCGCGGCCGGTCGCGCCGGCGACGAACTTGTCGCGCTGCGCCTGCATCAGGGCGGGGTTCTTCTTCCCCATCGCCTTGCGCAGCAGGTCGGCCTCGCCGAGGCTGAAGCCGGCCAGCTCGCTCGCCACGCGCATGACCTGCTCCTGGTAGGCCATCACGCCGTAGGTGTCCTCGAGAATCGGCCGCAGCTTCTCGAGCTCGTACCGGACCTCGACGCGGCCGTGCTTCCGGTTGATGAAGTCGTCGATCATGCCGCCCTTGATCGGCCCGGGGCGATAGAGGGCGTTCAGGGCGATGAGGTCTTCGAACTTCCTCGGCTTGGCCTGCCGGAGGATCTGGCGCATGCCGGAGCTCTCGAACTGGAAGATGCCGAGGGTCTGGCCTTCACAGAACAGGTCGAACGTCTTCTCGTCGGTGAGGGGCAGCTCCTCCATCACGATCCGCGCGCCGGCGGTGGCCGCGATCTCCTCGAGGGCGTCGTGGATGAGCGTGAGCGTGCTCAGCCCCAGGAAATCCATCTTGAGCAGGCCGATGCGCTCGATCTCCTTCATCCCCCACTGGGTGGTGATTTCGTCGCGGCTGCCCTTGTAGAGCGGGGCGAACTCGGTGATGGGCCTCGGCGCGATCACGACGCCCGCCGCGTGCACCGACGCGTGGCGGGCCATGCCCTCGAGGCGCTTGGCCACGCCGAGCAGGTCGGCCACGCGCGCGTCGTTCTTCTCCATCTCGCGCAGCGCCGGGTTCTCCTCGAGCGCCTTGTCGAGGGTCATCTCCAGCACGGCGGGGATCTGCTTGGCCACGCGGTCCACGTCGGCGTAGGGCATGTCCATGGCGCGGCCGACATCGCGCACGACGGCCTTCGCCTTCATGGTGCCGAAGGTGATGATCTGCGCCACGTTCTCGCGCCCGTACTTCCGCGTGACGTAGTCGATCACCTCGCCCCGGCGGCGCTCGCAGAAGTCGATGTCGATGTCCGGCAGGGAGATGCGCTCGGGGTTGAGGAACCGCTCGAACAGCAGGTCGAACTGCAGCGGGTCCACGTCGGTAATGCGCAGGCAGTACGCCACCAGGCTGCCCGCGGCCGACCCGCGCCCCGGCCCCACCGGAATGCCCTGCTCCCGCGCGTAGCGGATGAAGTCCCAGGTGATCAGGAAGTATCCCGGGTACTGCATCCGCTTGATGACATCGATTTCGTACTGCAGGCGCGCGCGGTACTCGTCGATCGCATGACGCAGCGCCCCGGCGGCCCGCCGCTCCTCCAGCCGGGCGCGGCGCATGTCGAAGCCCTCGCGCACGACGTGCTCGAAGTAGCCCTCCAGCGTGAACCCCTCGGGCACCTGGAAGTTCGGCAGGTAGGGGCCCGAGTCCGACAGGTCGACCTCGCACCGGTCGGCAATGGCCACCGTGTTGCGCATCGCGTCCGGCAGGTGGCCGAAGACGGCCGCCATCTCCTCGGGCGTCTTCAGGTAGAACTGATCGCCGTAGTAGCGCATGCGCTCCGCGTCGTTGACCGTGCGGCCCGTGCCGATGCAGAGCAGCACGTCGTGCGGGCGGAAGTCGTCGCGCCGCAGGTAGTGCACGTCGTTCGTGCAGACCAGCGGGATGCCCACGTCGCGCGACAGGGGCAGCAGGCCGTTGTTCACGATCCGCTGCTCCTCGATCCCCTGGAACTGGAGTTCGAGAAAGAAGTTGCCCGCGCCCAGGATGTCCCGGTACGTCGCCGCCGCTTTCGCTGCCGCCTCGAACTGATTGGCGCGCAAGGCGCTCGGCACTTCGCCCTTGAGGCAGCTGCTGAGCCCGATGAGCCCCCTGCTGTGGCGGGCGAGCAGATCCTTGTCGATGCGCGGCTTGTAGTAGAAGCCCTCGGTGTAGGCCGACGAGGTGAGCTTCACGAGGTTGTGGAACCCCTCGTTGGTTTCCGCCAGGAGGATGAGGTGGTTCGCCGTCTCGCTGATCGGCCCGCCCTTCGCCAGGCGGCTGCCCGGGGCGACGTACACCTCGCAGCCCAGGATCGGCTTGATGCCCCGCTGCCGCGCCTTGTCGTGAAAGACGATCGACGAGAACAGGTTGCCGTGCTCGGTCACCGCCAGCGCGGGCATCTTCAGCCGCTCGGCCTCGGCCAGCAGCTCCCCGATGCGGCACGCGCCGTCGAGCAGCGAGTACTCCGTGTGCAGGTGGAGGTGGACGAATTCGGGCATGCTACTCCCACTCGATCGTCGACGGCGGCTTCGAACTGACGTCGTACACCACGCGATTGACGCCGGGCACCTCGTTGACCAGCCGCGCCGACAGCGTGGCGAGCAGGTCGTGCGGCAGCCTCGCCCAGTCGGCCGTCATGCCGTCCCGGCTCTCGACCGCGCGCACGGCGATGGTGGCCTCGTAGGTCCGCTCGTCGCCCATCACGCCGACGCTTCGCACGGGCAGCAGCACCGCAAAGCTCTGCCACAGGCGGCCGTACCAGCCCTGCCGCTTCATCTCGTCCACCACCACTGCGTCGGCGCGGCGCAGCAGGTCGAGCCGCTCGCGCGTCACCTCGCCGATGACGCGGACGGCCAGACCGGGCCCCGGGAACGGCTGCCGAGCCACGAACTCCTCGTCAAGGCCGATGGCCCGGCCGAGCGCGCGCACCTCGTCCTTGAACAGCTGGCGCAGCGGCTCCACCAGCGTCAGCCGCATCGTCTCGGGCAGGCCGCCGACGTTGTGGTGGCTCTTGATGGGGGCCGACGGGCCGATGACCGACACCGACTCGATGACGTCCGGATAGAGCGTGCCCTGCCCCAGGAAGTCGAAGCCCCCGAGCCGCACGGCTTCCTCGTCGAACACCTCGATGAAGACGCGCCCGATGATCTTCCGCTTCTGCTCGGGATCGGTGACGCCCGCAAGCGCGGCCAGGAACCGCTCAGCGGCATCGACCGCCACGACGGGCAACGCGTACTTCTCGGCGAGGCGTCGCTTCACCTGCGCGGCCTCGTCGAGGCGCAGCACGCCGTTGTCCACGAACACGCACGTCAGCCGGCCGCCGACGGCCCGGTGCATGAGCAGCGCCGCGACGGTCGAGTCCACGCCGCCGCTCAGTCCGCAGATCACGCGGCCGCCCCCGACCTGCGCCCGGATGCCGGCCACCGCCTCGTCGACGTAGGCGCCGATATTCCAGTCGCCCCGGCAGCCGCAAATCACGTAGGCGAAGCGCCGCAGCATCTCCGCCCCGTGCGGCGAGTGCGCGACCTCCGGGTGGAACAGCAGGCCATAGAGCCGCCGTCCCGCATCCTCCATCGCCGCGACCGGCGCGTTGGCGCTGGTGGCCGCCACCCGGAAGCCCGGCGGCGCCGACGCCACCAGGTCCCCGTGGCTGGCCCAGACCTCCATCGACGCCGGCAGGCCGTCGAACACCGCTCCCCGCGGCTCGGCCACGCGCACCGTCGCGGGCCCGTACTCCCGGTGGGGGGCCGCCTCGACCTGCCCCCCCAGCAGGTCGGTCATCACCTGCATCCCGTAGCAGATGCCCAGCACCGGCACGCCGGCCTCCAGCACGGCCCTGCCGCACCGCGGCGCGCCGGCGTCCCTCACGCTCCGCGGACCGCCCGACAGGATGATGCCTGCCGGCGCACGGGCGAGGATCTGCCCGGCCGGCTCGTGCCACGGCACCACCTCCGAGTAGACCGCGAGTTCCCGAAGCCGGCGGGCAATCAGCTGCGTGTACTGCGAGCCGAAGTCGAGAACGAGAATGGTCTGATGCGTCACGGGGCCAACTTGGGGAGAACAGGAATGCTCTGTCGTATTATACCGGTGTGGTTCCGCGGGCGGACAGGACATCTTCCCATCGCTGTCCCCGGCGTGCCCCGCGCGCGAGGCGAGGCGCGCTGCGAGGCGTCCGCCTCGCGCTGGTCCTTGCCCTGCTTCCCGGCCCGATCTCGGAGGCCCGCGCCCAGCAGCTCGCGTTTCCCGGCGGGGTGATCTGGCAGGTCGTCCTCGATCCCCCGCCCGCCCAGCTCCCGGCGTTCGACAACCGCAGCGCCTACCTCGTCCTGCGCGACGGCCACGTGCGCGCAATCGACCACGCCACCGGCGCCACGCGATGGACCTCACCCGCCTCATCGACCGTGCGGCCGGCCTCCTCGGGCCGCCACCTGGTCGGCGCTGACGGCGGCATGGCGTGGGCGATTGACGCGGAGTCGGGACGCGAGGCCTGGCGGCGCGACCTCGGCTCGGGCGCCGCGGCGGTCCCGGCCATCTCTCCGGCCGGCGCCGTGTTCCTCACCGGACAGGGCGACCTCGTGCTGCTGGCGTGGGCGGACGGGCGCGAAGTGTGGAGGGCGCGGATGCCCGCGACGGTGTCGGCGCCGGTCGTGGCGAGCCCCGACCATGTCTTTGTCGGACTCGACGACGGTCGCCTGCTGGCCCTCCGGTCGAGCGACGGCGCGACCGCCTGGACGAAGACCCTTCGGGGGCGCGTCCTCGAATTGACGCCCATCAACGACCGGCTCTTCGCCGGGGCTGCCGACAACTTCCTGTACGCGCTGAAGCCCAAGGATGGCGATCTCGCGTGGCGCTGGCGCACCGGCGGAGACGTCGCCGGGCATGCCGTTGCCGACGACCGGCGCGTGTACTTCACGTCGCTTGACGCCATGCTGCGCGCCGTCGACCGGCGGCACGGCGATCTGCGCTGGCAAAGACCCCTCACCACCCGCGCGGTCGGAGGGCCGACGCTGGCGGGAACGCAGGTCATCGTGGCGGGGGTCTCACCCGAGTTGCGGGCCTTTCGCGTCAGCGACGGCGGCATGACCGCCACCGCGCCGCTCCCGGGCCGCCCGATGCACGGGCCGTTCCTCGCGCCCGAGAGCGCCTCCGCCCCGCTGCGGCTCGTTCTCCTGACGGCCGGCGGACGCCTGCTGGCCATCGGCCAGACGGTGGAGCCGATGCTGGTTCCCCTCGACGGGCTCCCCGGGAAGAAGCTCCCGCCGGAAGTGCTGCCGGTCATCAAACGGTGACAGCTCGCATTTCCGGCTGGACCGGGCCAGGAATGGCGCCTGTCACCGAAGACCGCGTCACGGCGCCTGGTATCGCCGGTAGAGCGTCAGGTACGCGCTGAGCGCGCTGAGGCCGAGGAACTGGAACACCAGGCCGCGAAACAGCCACGCGAGCAGTTGCAGCGGCACGACGGCAAGCCCGACCAGCGGGACAAACGCGATCAGGCCGAGGCTCGTGGTCGCAATCAACGACACGATGGTGGCGCCGGCCACCAGCAGCAGCACCACCCCGAAGACGCCGAACGTCAGCCTCGGCTCGGCCCGGAGGAACTTCCCGACGCGACGGGTCGCGGACCGCACGCTGCAGTCCTCGACGACGACGACCATCTGGATCAGGAGATAGAGGAAGTTCACGAGCGTCACCCACGCCACGAGCACCGTGGAACCGATCCCGGCGATCGCCGTCCAGCCGAACTGCCCACCGGTGAACCACTCCGCGCCGTGGAGCAGCACCGCGAGGTACGAGGCCGCCGACGCCAGGTACACGAGGATGAGGATGAGTCCCAGGCGCAGGAACCGGCGGAAGTACCTCCGGCAGCCCAGGTCGTAGCCGCGCACCGAGAAACGCGCCGCCGTCCAGAACGGCTCCAGCCGCAACGGAGGTTCCTCGACGGCGGCCGCGTCGCGCTCGGCTTGCGCGAGCACGGCGACCGTGCCGCCTTTCAGCAGGAACATGAACGCGGATCCGGCCAGCCCGACAATGGCAAACGCCAGCAGGAACGAGATGAGCGCGGGCGGCTCGGCCGCCAGGGCCGTCGCCACGAACGTGGCGCTCTCACGAATGCCGGCCGAGAACACCTCGGGCAGTTCGCGACCCAGGACGAGCACGACCAGCAGCACCCCGCCGGCGACGGGGACGCTCAGGAGCATCTTGAAGGTCGACTCCGCCATGAACTGGATCACCGTGACCTGCCAGTTCGCGGCCGCGACCAGCGCCCCGCGCTTCAACACCGTTCTCACGTCGACCGCTGCCAGCATCCCGGCTCCGATTTATAGCACGCTTCGTGGCCGGCCGCCGATGGCGGCGCTTGTCCGGCCCGCCCGGCGGGGCTATGCTGCAGACAACCGTGCGCGCGACGCATCGACCCCGGACGTGGCGGCTCCTGGCCTGGTTCCTCACGGCCTTCGTCGTTGTCTGGCTGGCGGGCCGGGCGTACGAGGTCCGCACGCTCGGGCGGACCGACGAGGCGGGCCGCCGGCTCATCGCCGACGGCGTGAGGCGGGAGTTCACGCGCCTGGTCGACGCGCTCGACCTGGCCGCCGGCGTGGCGTCCAAGCGGCCCGACCTCATGCTTGGCGCGTCGCGCGACCTGGCGGCGGCGCGCGCATTGTTCGCGTCGCTCGCCGCGCTGGACGGCTCGCAGGTGGCCGTCACGGTGTACGGCAGCGACGGCTCCCCGCTGGCCTGGTCCGGGCGCCCGTCGGAACTGCCGGGCGCCAGGCTCACCGGCCCCGCCGCCTTGCTCGTGGCGCCCGGCGCGCCGGGACTGCGGCTCGTCCTGGTGCGGCCGGTCGATGCCACCGAGGGCGCACCACCTCGCCAGCTCGGCGCGGTTGTGGCGGAAGTCCCCCTCCCGACCAGCCGGTCTCAGTACGGCCTCGGAGCCGAGGCGCTCACGTGGACCGGCGCAGCCGTGACCGTCGCCCTGCGCCCGGGCTACGAAGGCGGAGGCGCGTTGACGTCGCCCGACGCCTTCGTCCTCACGGACCTGGCAGGTCGCTCACTGCTCGAGGGCCGGGTGCGCCTCGAGGATGTCGCCTCAGCCAGGCTCGCCGTTCGACAGCACACCTCCGCCGCGCTCTTCGGGCTGGCGGCGCTGTTCATCGCCTGGCTCGCCGTGCCCCTGATCGCGTGGCGGCGCAGAGCCCGGACGCCCTGGGCCCTGCTCGGCCGCACGGCCGTCCTGGCCGCGCTCATCGCCGGCGCCCGGGCCGTCGCGTGGGCCGCCGTGCCGCGTGCCGGCGCGATCGCTCCGCTCGGAGGCCCGGGGCCTGCCGCAGCTCCGGCGTGGCTGTGGATGCGCTCCCCCGCTGATTTCCTCCTCACGGCGGCAGCCTGCCTCGCCATCGTCATCCTGGCAAGTGACGTCGTGACCCGCCTGAGAGTCGGCCTGCGGCGCACGAGGCGCTCGCCCTCGGCAACGTGGGCGGGCCGCATCACGTTCTTCCTGGCGCATCTGGCGGCCGGCATGTCCGCCACGGCGGTGCTGGCCTCGTATCTCCGACTCGGCAGCGTGCTGTCGGGGATGACCAGCATCGACTGGCTGCGCTTCTCGCTGCATCCGTGGGACGGCGCCCAGCTGGCCGTCGCTGCCGGGCTGGTCTGCATGCACGCTGCGGCCGTCTGGGGTGCGGTCACCATCCTGCGATTCGCGGCAGCCTGGTGGCGGGTCCGGGCCGCGGGTGCCGAGCAGTTTGGCGCGCTCCTGGCCTGGGCGCTGCCCGTCGCGCTGTGGGTGGCGGTGCCCGGCGCATTGGGCGCCCCGTACCCCAGCCGGGTGCTGCTGCCGCCCGCCATGCTGGCGGTCGCGCTGGCATGGGGATCGGCGAGGCTGCTTCGCTGGCGCCGCCGCTGGTCGCAAGCCGCGTCGATCGTGGCGATGTTCCTCGCCCTGGCCCTGCCCGCGGTGGCGTTCTACCCGGCAGCCGTGGCCCAGGCCGACACGTCGAAACGCCTGGCGGTCGAGACGCGGCTGGCGCCCCAGGCCATCCAGCAGCGCGACCAGGTCCAGGCACGGGTCAGGCGCGCGATGACGCAGGTGGACGCCGTGCCGGGCCTCATCGACCTGGTTCGTTCCCAGGCGCCGCCGGTCGCCGGGCAGGTCCCGACGGAGTACGCCTTCCTCGTCTGGTCTCAGACGGATCTCGCGGCGTACCGGCTGACGTCGGCAATCGAGTTGTACGGCGAAGACGGCGCCATCACCAGCCGCTTCGCGCTGAACCTGCCCGAGTACACGCAGGCGCAGCAGCGATGGCAGGAAGACGGGTGCGGGTGGGAAGTGTTCGAGGAGGTGTCGCCGTTCGGGTCAGAGGAGCGGCGGCTGCTGCACGCCGGCCGCGGGCTCTGCGTCGAGGAGGACGGCCGGACGCGCGTGGTCGGCACCGTCGTGATCCATGCGATGCTCGACTACGGCTCTCTGCCCTTCATCACGTCGCAGAACCCGTACGTCGAGCTCTTCCGGACCCCGTTGTCGTTCGATGACGGGGGCTCCCTGGGCCGGGACGTCGGCTTCGTCGTGTATGGCTGGAGCCTCCGGCCCATCTACGCGTCGACGCTGGCGACGTGGACGATCGACGCCGCCACGTTCCGGCGCGCCTACGCCTCGCGCACCCCGTTCTGGACGCGGCAGGACGGCGGAGGGCGCCGCGACCACGTGTACCTGGCCAACGATCGCGGCGGCATCTACGCCCTCGGCTACCCGGCCACGACCGTGGTCGGCCACCTGGTGTCGCTTGCCGAACTGGTCACGCTCGCCGGCGCGGTCTTCGTCCTCCTGATGCTGTTGCGATCGGCGGGCATGGCCGCCGCAGGCGTGGGGGGCGAGCGCGGGCGCGATCTGCTCCACGAGATCCGCGCCAGCTTCTACCGGAAGCTCTTCCTCGCTTTCGTGGCGGTGGCGGTGATTCCCGTGCTGACGCTCGCCTTCGTGGCCCGGGCGTACATGATGGACCGGATGCGCGCCGACGTCGAAGAGTCCGCGATCCGCACGACGAAGGTCGCCCAGCGGTTCATCGAGGACTCCAGCCGCATCCAGGAGCGCGGCGAAGGCACGGCGCTCTCGCTGACTGACGATGCGATTGTCGGGATCTCGCGCGTGATCGACCAGGACGTCAACGTGTACGACGGCGCGCGCCTGGTGGCCACCAGCAAGCGCGATCTGTTCGCGTCGGGCCTGCTGCCGACGCGAACCAACGCCGATGTGTACCGGGCCATCGTCCTGGATCGGCGCGCGACGTTTCTGGGAGAGGAGCGGTCGGGACCGTTCCCGTACATGGTGGCGGCCGCGCCCCTGAAGATCGCGGGCCTCGATGGGCTCATCACGGTGCCGATGACGCTCCGGCAGCGCGCCATCGACCGCGAGATTGACAGCCTGAACCGGCGGATCCTGCTCGGCGTCCTCGCGTTCATCCTGATCGGGTCGGCGCTCGGGTACTGGATGGCCGAGCGCATCGCCGATCCGGTGAATCGACTGCAGCGCGCCACGGCCCGGCTCGCGCGCGGCGACCTCGACGCCAGGGTCGCCGTCACCTCGTCCGACGAACTCCGCCGGCTCGTGGAGGCGTTCAACAGCATGGCCGCCGAGCTGCAGCGCCAGCAGGGCGCGCTCGAACGCACGCACCGCCTCGAGGCGTGGGCCGACATGGCGCGGCAGGTGGCGCACGAGATCAAGAACCCGCTCACGCCGGTGCAGCTGTCGGCGGAGCACCTGCGCCGCGTCCACGCCGATCGCGGCAACCCGCTGTCGCCGGTGCTCGAGGAGTGCGTCGACACGATTCTGGGGCAGGTCCGCCTGCTCCGCCAGATCGCCGCCGAGTTCTCGAGTTTCGCCTCCGCCCCGGCGCCGAGGCCCGTGGCGGCGAGCCCGGCCGAGTTGGTGGCCGAGGTTGTGGAACCCTATCGCGCCGGGTTGCCCGCCGGGGTGGCGCTGACGGTCGACGTCCCTGCGGACCTGCCGGACTTCAGCGTCGACCGCAGCCTGGTGGGCCGTGCCCTCACCAACATGATCGAGAACGCGCTGCACGCGATGCCCCGCGGCGGCGCGCTGCATTTCGGGGCGCGGCTCTCAGCCGACGGAAGCGCCATCCAGATCCAGATCCGGGACAGCGGCGTCGGCATGGATCGCGCCGCCCTGGAACGGATTTTCGAGCCGTACTTCTCGACCAAGGCCGTCGGCACCGGCCTGGGCCTCACCATCGCCAAGCGGAACGTCGAGCTCCACGGCGGCACGATTTCCGTGGAGAGCGCGCCGGGACGAGGGACCACCGTGCACGTGGAGATTCCCCGGGCCGGCGCCGCCCGGCCTCCGCTGTCGTCAGGCTGAGGGCGGCAGCGTCCCCCGCCGCCGGAACCGCGCCCAGACCGCGCCCCCGATCCCCCCCAGCATGTAGAGGTACGAGAGCGCCAGCAGGACGATGTTCGGGTGAAGCTGGATGACCGCGATGATGAGCGCCACCAGCGCGAGCACCTTGTAGGAGCGCCGCTGCTGCGTGTCGATCTTCTTGAAACTGCTGAATCGGATGGTGCTCACCATCAGGAGCGCGGGCACCACCATGACGGCGAGGGCAACCAGCGCCCATCTCGGATCCTGGATCCCCTCGGGGTAGAAGAACACCGTCGAGGCGGGCACGGCGGCCGCGGCCGGGCTGGGCATCCCGACGAAGTGGCGCTTGTCGGTGGGCGTGACGCTCTGGATGTTGAACCGCGCCAGGCGCAGCGCGGCCGCGCTGAGGTAGATGAAGCCGACCGCCCAGCCGAGCCGCTGCAACGGCTGGAGCCCCCACATGAACGTCAGCACCGCCGGCGCGATCCCGAACGAGATGACGTCGGCCATCGAATCGAATTCCACGCCGAACGCGGTGGCCGTCCCGGTCATTCTCGCGATGCGGCCGTCGAGCATGTCCAGGACGACGGCGACGCCGATGAGCGGCGCGGCCACGGCGAACTCGCCGCGGATCGCATAGAGCACGCACAGGTAGCCGCAGAACATGTTGCCCATCGTGAAGAGGCTGGGCAACAGGTAGACGCCGCGTCGCAGTCTCGGCCGGCGTTCGGCCCGCCATCGGCCGAAGTTCAGCGGGTCGAACTCGTCGCCGCCGTCGCCGTCCCGCCGCGCATCGCGATCCGTTTTCACCATGTCGCCACCACCGTTTCGCCGCCTCGGACCCTGTCGCCCCGTGCCACGCGCAGCGTCACGTGCGGGGGGAGATACAGGTCGATCCGCGATCCGAATTTCATCAGGCCGTACCGGTCGCCGGTGCGCACGACGGCCCCCGGGGCCACCCGGCAGACCAGCCGTCTGGCGAGCACCCCGACGACCTGGCGGCACATGACCGTGCCGCCGTCGCGTTCGATCCAGACGTCGTTGCGCTCGTTCACGCGGGCCGACTCAGGCCGGTAGGCCGCGAGGAAGCGGCCGGGCGTGTACTCCACGCGCGTAACGCGCCCGCCGATGGGGATGCGATTGATGTGCACGTCGAGGGGCGAGAGGAAGATGCTGATCTGTTTCCAGGCGCCGGGCGGCGCGGACCCGGGTTCGGCCTCCCCGGCGATGAGCACCCGGCCATCCGCGGGCGACACGACGGCGTCGGGCTGGTCCGGGACGGTCCGCTCGGGATCGCGGAAGAAGTACACCATGAAGAGCGCGACGATGCCGAACAGGACCGCCAGCCAGGGCAGAACCGCGGCGAGCACCACCGCGGGTATGAGCGCCCCGTGCACGAACGGCCAGCCGGCCCGATCGATCGTCATAGGGTGCCCATTGTACTTCGACGGCTCAGCCCGGGTGCCGGCGGGCCCGGAAACGCCAACAGCCAGCGCCCGCCATCGGGGCCGCTGGCTGCTGGATCTGCGCGCGCGGGCGGGCCCCGCGCCGAAAACCCGGTCTACGCGGTTCGCCTCGTTTCGTCAAAACGCCGCACGATGTCTTCCATCCGGTCCTTGAGCTGGAGCTTCCGCTTCTTGATCGTCGCCTGTTCCAGGTGTTCGGGTTCGGTGAGGTGGGCCTTGTCGGCGAGTTCCACGAGACGCTGTTCGAGTTCCTTGTGCCTGGCGGCCAGTTGCCGGAACTCATCGTCGGTCTGGAGAAGCATGGAACGGTGATCCTGCACGTTGACGGTCATGCTTTCCGCCTCCTTGTATCGGGGCTCTCGAGAAGCGCGTGAGTGAGCCTGTGAAGAAGCATGAAGAACCTTGCGGCCCGAGGGCGGCCGCAGGAGTCACAGTCGATCCGTTTCCTACGCGAACGGTAGCACAAGGGTCCCGCCGATTCAAGCGGCCGGATCCTCTCCAAGATTCCGGACATCTCTTGCCAGCACCAGGGCGTCTTCCTCGGGGTGGCTGTAGTAGCGACGCCGCTCGCCGACCTGCACGAACCCGAGGCTGAGATAGAGGCGTTGCGCCGCCAGGTTCGACCGCCTCACCTCGAGCAGCGCCGTCAGCGCGCCGGCCGCCCGGCCATGCTCGAGGGCGTGTTCCACGAGGGCCCGGCCGAACCCGCTCCGCCGATGCTCCGGCCTGACGGCGACGTTGTTGATCTGCACCTCGCCGGCGACGAGGCGGTAGGCGCAGTAGCCGGCCAGCGGCGTGGCGCCCGTGCGCAGGACGATGATGAAGGCGGTCCCGGCGTGCCGGAACTCCTCCTCGTACATCGCCCGCGTCCACGGCGACGGAAAGCTGAGGCGGTCGACCTCCTGAATGGCGTCGAGATCCGCCGGCCCGCCGGCCACGTCGATGCGGTAAGGTTCGATCACGGGTGCTCCCGCCGGCGATCGCGCGCCAGCTCCGCGTCGGGCCGGCGCACGTAGAGCGGCCGGATCGCGTGAGGCAGGATGCTCTCCCCGGCCCGGGCCCGCCGTTCGGCGACCAGGGCCATCGTGGCGGCGAGCGGAGGCGGCTCTATCACGGGCACCGGCGAGCCGGCCGTCTCGGAGAGCAGGTGGCGGTACCTGGCCGCGCCATCCCCGGCCACGGGACACCACGCCGTGCGAAGCAACTGGTGCCATCGGCCGGCGGTCGTGGCCGGGTCGCCCACCGCGGGCCCCTCGATGGTGTCGAGGCTCGCGTCCGGGCCGGCGCCGGTCACCGCGTAGAGCGCCGAGAACACTTCGTCGCGCTGGGCATCCATCCAGACGCCGAGGCGCGTGTCGGTCCCGAGGCCCCCGGCCGCCGATACCGCCAGCGCGAGCGCCTCCAGCGCCGACACCCCGACCACGGGCCGGCCCGCGGCGAACGCGCACCCCTGGATGGCGGCGATGCCGATGCGCAGGCCGGTGAAGGACCCGGGGCCAATCGCCACCGCAAACACGTCGACATCGCGCAGGGTGGCCCCCGCCCGCCCGAGAGACCGCACGAGGTCGGCAGGCACGCGCTCCGCGTGCGGCCGGTCTGGGTCCCCCGCCAGCAGGTCCAGCACGCGGCCGTCCTTCGCCACCGCCACACTCCCCGCCCGGGTCGTGGTGTCGAGCGCCAGCACGAGCATGCTGAGATTGTGCCCCAGAGCGGTGGGGTGATGCTATATTCCGAATCGTGTCTCCCTCCGATCGATCCGCCTCGCCGAAGGCCGTCGCGAACGCCACGCCGGCGATGCGCCAGTATCTCGAGGCGAAACGCCAGTATCGCGACGCCATCGTCTTCTTCCGGATGGGCGACTTCTACGAGATGTTCTACGAGGACGCGCTGGTGGCCTCGCGCGCCCTCGATCTGACCCTCACCTCGCGCAGCAAGGACGCCGACGGCGGGAGCATTCCGATGTGCGGCCTGCCCTACCACGCCGCGGAGGCCTACCTCACCCGCCTGGTCAAGAAGGGCTTCCGGGTGGCGATCTGCGAGCAGGTGGAAGACCCGCGCAAGGCCACGGGGCTGGTGAAACGCGAAGTGGTGCGCGTGGTCAGCCCCGGCACGTTTACGGAGGGCGGGTATCTCGACGCGCGCGAGCCGGCCTTCCTGATGGCGGTGGCACCTGTCGGCTGGTTCGCCGACGTCGACGACGCTCCGGCGGCCGGGCGATCGCGATCGCCGCAGGCGGCCCAGGCGTCGGCCTCCATCGGCGTGGCGCTGCTCGATCTGTCGACGGGTGAGTTCATGGCGGCCGAGTACCCGGGGCGCGACGGGCTTCAGGCGCTGCGCGACGAGCTGTCTGTCCTCCGGCCGCGCGAGATCCTCGTGCCCGCCGACATCCCCCTCGACCGGCTGCTGCCGGCGCCGTCGAGGGGCACCGCCAGCGTCACGCCCGTGGACCCGTGGGCCTTCGACGCCGACAGCGCCCGCCGGGCCCTGCTGGCGCAGTTTCGCACGCACTCGCTCGACGGTTTCGGCCTCGAAGGCCATCCGGCGCCGGTCGGGGCGGCAGGCGCGCTGGTCCACTACCTGAAGGACACCCAGAAGACGGACCTGACCCACCTGCGCGGCGTGGTGTTCAAGGAGCACGCCGACCGGCTGATTGTCGATCCCCTCACGCTGAAGCACCTCGAGATTGTCGAGGCGATGGACGGCGGGCGCGCGGGCTCACTGCTCAACGAGCTCGATCGCACGATGACGCCCATGGGGGCGCGCCTCCTGCGCACCTGGCTCATCCGCCCGCTCCTCTCGCTCGAGCGCATCCGCGACCGCCTCGACGCGGTCGAGGACTTCGCGTTCCGCACGACTGAGCGCGGCAGATTCCGCGACGCGCTGCGGACGATGCACGACATCGAGCGCCTGGTGGCCAGGACCGCGCTTGGCACCGCCGGGCCGCGCGACCTGGTGGCGCTGCGCACATCGCTGGCGGCCGTGCCCCGCCTCCGCCAGCTGCTCTCGGGGTTCCAGGCGCCGTTTGTGTCGAGCCTCGCCTCCGAGTTGGACGAGGTGGCGGAGGTGAGGGACGCCATCGGGCAGACGCTCATCGACGAGCCGCCGGCGCTCTCGCGCGACGGCGGCTACGTCCGCGACGGCGTCGACCCGGAACTGGACGACCTGCGGAGGATCTCGACGTCGGGCAAGCAGGTGATTGCCGAACTCGAGGAGCAGGAGCGCGCCCGTACCGGCATCGCGTCGCTGAAGGTGCGCTACAACCGCGTCTTCGGGTACTACATCGAGGTCTCGAAGTCGAACCTGCACGCGGTGCCCCCCGACTACCACCGCAAGCAGACCATTGCGGGCGGCGAGCGGTTCGTGACGCCCGCGCTCAAGGCGCACGAGGAGCGCGTGCTCGGCGCCGACGAGCGGATCCTCGAACGGGAGATCGAGATGTTCGAGGCGCTGCGCGCGGCGGTGGCCGCCGAGGCGCCGCGCCTCCAGGACACCGCCCGGGCCGCCGCCACCCTCGACGTGCTCGCGGCGCTCGCCGAGGCCGCCGCGCAGCACAACTACGTCAAGCCGAACGTCCACGACGGCGACGAGTTGACCATCCTCGACGGGCGGCACCCGGTCGTCGAGCGCTACAGCCCCGACCCGTTCGTGCCCAACGACACGCAGCTGGACGGCAAGGATCGCCAGCTGGTGATCCTGACCGGTCCCAACATGGGCGGAAAGTCCACGTACCTTCGCCAGGTGGCGCTCATCGGCATCATGGCGCAGGCCGGGTCCTTCGTCCCGGCGCGCGACGCGAAGCTGGCGATCCTGGACCGCGTCTTCGCGCGGGTCGGGGCGTCGGACAACATCGCCCGCGGCCAGTCCACGTTCATGGTGGAAATGCAGGAGACCGCCAATATCCTGCACTCCGCCACGTCCCGCAGCCTCGTGATCCTCGACGAGATCGGGCGCGGCACGTCGACGTTCGACGGGCTCAGCATCGCGTGGGCGGTCGCCGAACACCTGGCCACGAACGCGCGCGCACGGCCGAAGTCCCTCTTCGCCACGCACTATCACGAGTTGACCGAACTCGCCGACACGCTGCCGGGCGTCGTCAATGCACACGTCGCCGCGCGGGAGTGGCACGACGACATCGTGTTTCTCCGCAAGGTGGTGGCCGGGCGATCGGACCGCAGCTACGGCATCCAGGTGGCGCGGCTCGCCGGCCTGCCGCCGGCGGTGATCGGCCGCGCGCGATCGATCCTCGACGCCCTCGAACAGGATGCGCTGGCCCGCGGAGGGCGCCCGGCGATTGCGACCACCGGATCCGACGCGCGTCAGCAGCTGGCCCTCTTCGAATCCGCCACGCCCGCCGACGCCATCGCGCGGCGGCTCAAAGATGTCGACCTCAACCGGCTGACCCCGCTCGAGGCCCTGGCCTTGCTGGCCGACCTGCAGCGGGAGGTCGGCGGATAGTCCCCGTGCCGTCGTGACACGATTCAGACCCGTCCTGACGGCGCTGTGCGCGGCCGCGTTCCTCGCCAGCGCCACGCCGGGCCTTGCCTCCGGCCGCTACGACGCGGCACTCCGGTTCCGCGTGCTTCGCACGCCCCACTTCACGATTTACTATCACCAGGGCGAGGCCGACATGGCCCGCCGCCTGGCCGTGATCGCCGAGCGCGTCCGCGGCGATCTTGCCGGGCGCACCGGCCTCGAGGCGCCATCGCACGCGCACGTGGTCCTGGTGGACCAGTCGGACATCGCCAACGGATGGTCGACGCCGATCCCCTACAACCTGATCGAGATTGCCGCCCTCCCGCCGCCGCCGTCCTCGTTTCTCGGACATCACGACGACTGGCTGCGCATCGTCTTCACGCACGAATACACGCACGTCGTTCACCTCGACCGCACCGGCGGCGTCATGAAGGGCGCCCGGTGGATTCTGGGGCGCAACCCGGCGACGTTTCCCAATCTGTTCGTCCCGCAGTGGCAGGTGGAAGGCATCGCGACGTGGGCCGAGAGCGCCGTGACCGGATTCGGGCGCCTGCACGCGGCGGACGTGGCCGGCGTGGTCGCCGCTGCCTCGGCCAGCGGCCGGGCGTCGATCGATCGCGCGGGCGGCGGCCTTCTGGCCTGGCCGTCCGGGCACACGCCCTACTTCCAGGGCGGAGTGTTCGACGAGGCGATTGCCGCGCGCTATTCCCCGCAAGCCCTGGGCGATCTGTCGCGCGAAACGGCCCGGCGCCTCCCCTTCCTCGGCGCCGGCGCGTACAAGAAGGTGCTGGGCGCGCCGGCTGGCGAGTTGTGGAAGGAGATCTTCGCCGCGCCGCCCGAGCCGTCCGCACGCCACGCGTCCGGGCTGGAGCGGCTCACGCACGACGGGTTCGCCGTGAGCGGCCCGCGCATCGTCCGCCGGCGCGCGGGGCCGGCCGATGAACCGGACGTGGTGGTCTACAGTTCGCAGGGCCCGCACCGCTTTCCGGACATCAGGCGGGTCGGCCTCGGCGGCGGGCCTTCTTCGCGGGTGGTGACGAGGTTCGACGGGCAGACGCTGTCGGCGGACGGCAGGTGGCTCTACTTCGACCAGCTCGAGTTCGACGGTCCGATCGCGATCGTCTCGGATCTGTACGCGCGGGATCTCGAGTCGGGCCGCCAGCGGCGTTTGTCGCGCGGCGAACGCCTGACGGACCCGGACGTGGATGCGGCCGGCACGCGCCTGGTGGCCGTCAGGGCGCGCACGGGCGAGACGCGCCTCACGACGTGGCGCATCAGCCGGGCCGCTGATGGCACTCCCGCCCTCGGGCAGGAGCCGGAACGCGTGCTCGGGTCCGCGGGCTGCCAGTACGCCTCGCCGCGATGGTCACCCGATGCGACGCTCATCGCCGCGGTCCGCCACTGCACCGGGTCGCTGCCCCTCATCGTCGAGATTGCCCTCGCCGACGGCGCGGAGCGCGTGATCGCCTCTGGCGGGCGGAACGTCACCCCAGCGTGGTCGCCGGACGGCCGGACCGTGCTGTTCGCGTCGGACCGCGAAGACCTGCGCTTCAAGCTCTACGCGTGCGACAGAACCGGGGGCGCGGATCCTGGCGGGGCTCCGGCGCTCGTGCTGGACGCCCCGGGCGGCGTCATGTGGCCCGACATGGCCTCGGATGGAACCGCCGTCGTCTTCACCAGCCTCACGGCCGACGGCTACGACGTGTTTGCGGCCCGTATCCCGCAGGCCGCCCTCCGCGCGGCGGGCCCCGCGCCGGCGGCCGTCACATCCGGCGGCCAGGCAGCCGCGCCGGCGCCAGGCCAGGACGGCGTGGACCCCGGCGCTCCGCAGACGCCTGATGGCGGCGCCTACTCCCCATGGAGGACGCTGCTGCCGAGAGCCTGGTCGCCACAGCTCAACGTCAATGGCGGCGACGTGGACATCGGCGCGTCGATCGGCGCCTCCGATGTCCTCGGCTACCACGAGTACACCGCAGCGGCGATGTGGCGGGCATCCGGCCAGCAGGCCGACATCGCGTTCGACGCGCCGCCCGTCGGCTGGAGCGTGTCTTACGCGTACAACCGCTGGAGGCCATCTTTCCTGCTCTCAGCGTGGTCCAGCGTCGATACCGTCGCGGTCTCTGCAGCCGGGTCGTCGAGCACGCTGATCTCCCAGGAACGCAGCCAGGGGGTCTTCGCGGGCGTCCTCCTCCCCTGGCGCAGGGTCCGGCTCTCCCAGAGCTGGCTCGCCGGCGTGGGAGTTGACGAGCGGCGCCTTCCGGATGCCTCCGGAGCTGCCGACCGATCGCGCAACGGCGTTCGAGGCGGCTGGGCGCTGAACAGCTCCCGGCAGTACGGCTACTCGATCAGTCCCGAGGACGGCATCTGGATGGCATTGAACGTGGAACGGGTCACCCCCGGGCTTGGCGCGGATGCGAACGCCCTGACGTTGACCGGAGACTGGCGCGGCTACGCCCGCGGCCTCGGACGCCACCACGTTGCGGCGATCCGCCTCGGCGCAGCCTCGAGCACCGGCGACACCGGGATGACGCGCACGTTCAGCCTTGGCGGGAGCGGCCTGTCAGCCGCGCCTTTCGCGATGGGACAACGCGCGGTCGGGCTGCTCCGAGGGCTGCCGCAGGACCAGCGTTTCGGCACGGCGGTATGGGTCGCCAACCTCGACTACCGCGTTCCCCTCGCGCGCGTGGAACGAGGCGCCGGGACCTGGCCCGTCTTCCTCCGCGATATCCATGGCGCCGCCTTCGCCGACGCCGGCTCGGCGGGGAACGCGATGGACGCGCTGCCCGCCGCCGCCTTCTCGTTGGGCGGCGAACTCGGCGCGCGGGTCACGCTTGGGTACAGCTGGAACCTCACCCTGGCGGCCGGAGCCGCGTGGGTGCGCGACTCATCCCGTCCCGGAGAGCCCGACCGCTTCGCCATCTTCGTCCGCACCGGCTACGCGTTCTGAACCACACTCCGCCCTCTCCCCCCTCTCGCCTATCCCCTCTCCCCTGTCCCCTCTCCCCTATCCCCTCTCCCCTATCCCCTCTCCCCTCTCCCCTTGTAGAATCCCCCGATGGCCCACGATCTCCCCTATCACGCCCAGTTGCCCTTCACCTTCGGCGCCCTCGAACAGGACGCCGGTTCGTTCGATCGTGCCGGCGCCGTCATCCTGCCGGTGCCGTTCGAGCGGACGACCTCCTACGTGCCCGGCACCAAGAACGGGCCGCGCGAGATCATCGCCGCGTCGGGGCAGGTGGAGTTGTACGACGAGGAACTCGGACGCGAGATCTGCGATGCCGGCATCCATACGCTGCCGGCGATGGAATCGCCCTTCGCTTCCACCGAGGACGCCTTCGCGGAAATGCGTCGCGTCTCGGCGTGGCTCGCCGGCGCCGGGAAGTTCTTCATCGCCCTGGGCGGCGAGCACGCGCTGACGGCGCCGCTGGTGGCCGGCGTGGCCGGCGTGCACCCGGGCGTCACGGTGCTGCAGATCGACGCGCACGCGGACCTGAGGGAAAGCTACATGGGCGACCGGCACAGCCACGCGAGCGCGATGCGCCGCGTCCTGGAATACGCGCCGGCCGTGCAGGTGGCCATCCGCAATCTGTCGGCGCCGGAAGCCGAGGCGATTCCCGGCCTCAACACGACGGTGTTCTACGACTGGAACATGCGCGACGACCCGGCATGGATGACGCGGATTGTCGACGCGCTGGGCGAGAAGGTGTACATCACGATCGACTGCGACGGTATCGACCCCGCCGTCATGCCGGCGGTCGGGACGCCGGAACCGGGCGGGCTGACCTGGCGGGAACTGCTGACGCTTCTGAAGCTGGTGATGACGAACAAGACCGTCGTCGCGGCCGACGTGGTCGAGCTCTGCCCGATTCCCGGCCTGGTCGCGCCGACGTTCCTCGCCGCCAGGCTGGTCTACAAGCTCATCGGCTACCGGTTCTTCGCCCGCTAGCCTACACGCCGTCTGCCTCGCGCCGGGCGGCCGGCGCGTAGGGCGATTGCGGGAACTCGTCCACCAGGCGCTTGAAGGTTTTCTTCGCGTCGTCGGTCTTCCCCGCCAGCCGGTAGGCGCGGCCGATCTGCATCAGGACGCCGTCGACGGGCACGTCCTCGGACTTGAGCGACTCCACTTCCTTGAACGACGCGATGGCCTGGTCGTACTGCCCCGACATCATGTGGGCCTCGGCGATGCCCAGGCGGGCCATCGACTGGTAGGCGCCCCGGCCCTTCTCGACGACTTCCTTGTAGCGCTGGATGCCGTCCTGCGTGCGGCCGACGGCCACCAGCGCGGCCGCGGCGCGGTAGCGGGCCATGATGCCCGCGTCGCTCCCGGGATACGCCTCGGCCACCGCCAGCAGCATCGGCAGCGCCGCCTCGAGGCGGGCGCGATCCGTCGGGAACGTCCCGGGACGCTGGACCGGGGGCTTGCCGGCTTCGGCCGGCGCCGGCGGCAGGACGGGCGCTTCGGCAACGGCGAGCGCCCCGGCCAGGGCCGACGACGCCTTCCCGGCGGCCGACTGGCGGAAGGCCAGGGTGCCCATGACGGCCACCAGCGCCAGCGCGGCGGCGATGCCGATGTACCCGACGGTCCTGCTGTTGGCCTCGTACCAGTGCTTCGCCCCGAGCAGCCACTCGGCGAACTCGTTCTCCTTGAGATGATGGCGTTCGGTGCGTTTCATGCTCGTGCTGTCCCTTCGAAAGTGGCGTCGGCCGTCGGGCTGGACCACGCGGCGCTCCCGTCCGGCAGCGCGTACACGCCGCAGGTCGGTTTGGATCCCAATTCAATATCGTATCCCATCGGACGGGAGACGTCATCCCGGACCCTGACGGGCTTACAATGGACTGCCCTCACCCGGATTGCTCGGGGCCTGCCCCGCCGGGCGCGGCACGAACGGAGGACCTCCCCATGCCACGCGTCCTGCTCATCGGCCGTGACTCCGGGTTCCACCGCGCGCTGTCGGAATCCGGCCCGCTCGACGGCTGCGCCGTCGTCGCGGCCGCCGGCAACGTGGACGCCGTGCACCAGGTCCGGGTGCGGGCGACCGACGTCGTCGTGACCGATCCGGACACGCCGGTTGAAGACGACCTCGCGTTGATCGAGGAGCTCCGCGCCTGCCGGCCGGGGATTCGGGCGATTGTCCTGGCGCCGGCGGCCACGCCAGCCGAGTTCATCACCGCGATCCGCTCCCGCGTCTTCGCCTGCTTCGTCGCGCCGTTCGACGTCTCCGCCATCGCGGACATGACCAGGCTGGCGATTGACACGGCGGACTGGCGAGACGGCCTCCGGATCGAATCGGGGCTGCCGGACTGGATTTCGCTGACCGTCAGCTGTCAGCGCGTCACCGCCGACCGCCTCGTCCACTTCATGAACGAGTACCGCCGCGAGCTGCCGGACTCAGAGCGGGACGACCTCATGCTGGCGTTCCGCGAGGTCCTGATCAATGCGATGGAGCACGGCGCCGGGTTCGATCCCGAGAAGGTGGTCAACGTGACCGCCGTCCGGACCGAGCGGGCGATCGTCTTCCACTTCCGGGACCCCGGCAGAGGGTTCGATCGCGCACAGCCCGATCGGCCGGTCCTGTACGGCGCGGACCCCGATCCGATCGCGATGATCGAGCGGAGGGTCGAGATGGGTCTCCGGCCGGGAGGCTTCGGGATGCTGCTGGCCAAGAAGGCGGTCGACGAGATGTTCTACAACGAGCTGGGCAACGAGGTGCTGCTCATCAAGCGCCTCGTCTGACCGCCGCGGCCCGCCGGACCGGATGGCCCCGGCGGAAGCGTGAGGTGTGGTGCCCCTGGCCTGACTCGAACAGGCGGCCTACGGTTTAGGAAACCGTTGCTCTATCCACCTGAGCTACAGGGGCAGCGAGTTTCAATGCTAGCACGGAGCGGCGGGTAGCGAGATTCCGCAGCCCCAGGCGAGGGGACCGGTCCGCTGACTGTGCCCGGGACTGTGGCCGCAACTTCCGCATCGAGCCGCCGGGGGCGTTCCGCAACCGGACACATTGGCCTCCAGACGCGCGAGATAAATGTCGCCGCCCGCACAGACTTCTGTGGCGGCAAAGTCGATCCTGAGTCAGCCCCGGACAACCCTACATCTGCGCCAACGCCTTCACTTTCAAAGACTTACCGAGGCCGCACAGCCCCAGCGACCGCCACGATGGCGAGGGGCATGAACGTTGCTAAAGTGTAACGCCCGTTAATCGTCTCGACGAAGCCCTCATCGGCGTGACCGCGTGGCGCATGACTGGCCGGGAGCCGCGGGACACCTCGCGACCACCGGCCGCTCAGTCGGCCTGGACCGCTTGCTGAGCCAGTCACGCACTGGCTCTGGAGGGAGTGCAGAGACCATGAACAAGTTGCCTGCGCTGCTGCTCGCGTTGTTGATGTCATTTGGCGTGACGATGGCGGCAGATGCCGACCCCATCCGCCCGTCATTGAACCCGGCGGCTTGGAACAGGTATCCGGTGGTGATTGGAGGCACCAACTATAATTCGGGCTTCTCCACCATCGACGTCACGGCAGCGGGTCATCTTCGGGGGACGATGACGGCGGAAACACTGGGATCGAGCTGGATGGTGGGGCTCGAGACTGTTGACTCATACGATTTCCAGAATGCGACATTGGACTACCAGTGGCTGGTCAACGGGCAGGGGATGTACTCGAGCATCTACTCCGGAGTCCATGGACTGGTCTACAACGTCGATCCCAATTCACCATATTTCGGCGGCCTGACGACAGGTTGGAAGTATGAGGGAATTGGTGAAGTGATTCCGAGCAATCAATGGCTCTATACCCAGTTCGTGTTCTCTCAAACCGGCTACCAGTTCTCTGTCAGCAAGACCGGCTACGGCAACACCGACTTTCTGAGCGGTAGCAAGGCCTACAGCCAAGCCACGTGGGATGCGCTTGCCGATGCGCATCTCTTCTTCCAGTTCGGCAACAACTGCAAGGCGGGCGCCTACTTCGAAGTTGCCGAGGCAGCGATCTATCAGCCGGTGGCGGCGGCGCCGGCAGCGGCACCCGTCCCCGAACCCGCCTCGCTGCTGCTGTTCGGCACCGGACTGGCCGGCCTCCGCGCCTGGCGGAAACGGCGGCAGTAAGCTGCGGTCAGAGGCGTACGGATCAGTGAGGGCCACCATCGCGGTGGCCTTCGCCGCGTACGCGTGAGCCCGGCGCGAACGGCCTCGACCGATTTGAGCTCAGGGGCTACAGGCGGGGCAGCAT
Organism: Vicinamibacterales bacterium; assembly: GCA_025456345.1. Taxonomy (GTDB): domain Bacteria; phylum Acidobacteriota; class Vicinamibacteria; order Vicinamibacterales; family JAKQTR01; genus JAKQTR01. The sequence continues at coordinate 58,771 of JALOKU010000008.1, forward strand.
CCGGCGGTAGAGCTGCCGGAACAGCAGGCCGGTCTGCGGCCTGACGTACATCTGGCGCAGCCTCGCCAGTCTGCGCTCCCGGCGCTGCCGCTTCGCCTCGTCGGCGGCCAGCCGGGCGGAAAGCTCGGGGTCGAGCGCCACGTCGATGTCGGCGCCGAGTCCATTGCGGTCGATCGCCACGAAGGCGTCCCGCAGGCGGGCGTGGAACGCCTCGCGCTCGTGCTCGCGGAGGCGCTCGAGCTCCGGCGCGAGGCTCTTCCGCGCGTGCGCCGGTGGCATGCCGATCGTCGGGTTCAGGTTGATTTCCCAGGTCTGGGGCGCGCCGTTGAGCATCCCGTAGTCGATCCGGCCGTAGCCCGCGCCCGCGATGGAAAACACCTGGCGCAGCCACGCCTCGTGGGGGTTGCCCTCGACATAGGCCATGTTCTCCCGGATCAACGACTCGTCCGGCTCGCTGCTCTCCGACTTCACCGCCCACTGATGCGACGCCAGGACGTGGCAGGGCACGATGCGATCCCCCACGGCGAACGCGCTGTACTTCCTGTAGACGCCGTGCGCGTCGGACGTGTCGCAGAACTCGACGACGAGCAGCTCGTCGAGGCGCCAGCCCCGCGCCCGGAGCGCCCACAGCGCCTTCGACACCTCGCGCCGCGAGTGCAGCAGCCCCGTGAGCGGGCCGTTGTGATCGTCGGCCTCGCGGAGGAAGACCGGGTACCGCGTGATCTCGCGGGCGTCGGTCGCCCTCAACGCCCTGAACGAGTTGAGGCCGGCCGCGTGGAGCGCCGTGAGCAGCTCGAACCGCATCACCACGCGCCGGGGATCGTTCAGCCTCGGCGCGGCGGGTACACGGGCGGCGAGCGCATCGTGCAGCACCGCCGCCGCCTCCCGCTGGTTCGCCGTCAGGCGGTCCAGCGACGCGAAAATGTGGGCGCCTGCGCGAAGACGCACCGGCGATCCGGCGTCCTCGTACACGCGGCACTCGAAACGGCCGGCGATCGCCAGGCCCCGGCGTGCACAGTAGTTCGGAATCGCCTGACTACTGGATCGATTCGCCCAGAACGAGATCATCCCCTTCTCCACGGAACACGTGTCCGCCGGCCGGCAACGCCTGGGCGAATTGCTGCGTTTCCCAGAGCTCACGATAGAGCGGGCAATCCCTGAGCAGGGTGTCGTGACAGCCGAGGCCGACCGCGCGGCCGTCGTCGAGCACCACGATGATGTCCGCGTTGCGCAGCGTCGAGAGCCGGTGGGCGATCACAATCGTCGTCCGTCCCCGCATGAGCCGCTCGAGGGCGGCCTGCACTTTCACCTCCGAGATCGAATCGAGGCTCGACGTCGCCTCGTCGAGCATCAGCAGCGGCGCGTTCTTGAGCAGCGCGCGGGCCACGCTCAGGCGCTGCACCTGCCCGCCCGACAGCAGGCGGCCGCCCACGCCGAGGACGGTGTCGTATCCCTCCGGAAGCGCCGCGAGATCGTCGTGGATCTCGGCGGCACGGGCGGCCGCCTCGACCTCGGCGTCGGTCGCCTCGGGGCACCCGTACCGGATGTTGTCGCGGGCGCTCGTGCCGAACACGAAGGGATCCTGGGTCACCATCGCCATGTGGCGGTACAGATCCGCCAACCGGTACTCGCGGAGATCGCGGCCGTTGAGCAGCACCCGCCCCGCCGTCGGATCGTAGAATCGCGCGATCAGGCTCACCAGCGTCGTCTTGCCCGCGCCGGATGGTCCCACGATGCCCACCCGCTGGCCGGCCTTCACCTCGAGCGACAGATCCTTCAGGATGGGCGGGCCGCCCGCGTAGCCGAACGACACGCCATCGAATCGCAGCGTCTCGATCGGGCCGCGCAGCGCCACCGCGTCCGGACGGTCGCGGATCTCCGGTTCGGTCGCGAGCAGGCTCCGAACCCGCTCCACGGACGCCCAGTTCTTCTGCACTTCGAGGAACTGGGAGAAGGCGTTGTTCAGCGGGCCGTGCATGGCGCGGATGGCCACCAGGAAGGCCACCAGCCCCGGAAACGACATCCGCCCCCGCATGACCTCGAAGCCGCCCATCACCGTCACAATCACGACGCTGAGGCCCGCGATCGACTCGAGCATCACGTCGCCCAGCGCACGCACGCGCACCTGGGCCACCAGTTCGGCGAAGTAGCTCCTGGCACGGCCGATGCTGTTCCGGGTTTCCGCCTCCTCGCCGGCGTAGATCTTGACGATCCGGACCCCCTGCAACAACTGGAGCAGCAGGTCCGTCAGGTGGTAGCCGTGGCGGCGCAGTGCGAACGACCGCCGCTGCAGCTGCCGGCTGATCCATCTTGTCGGCACCGCCGCGACGAGGAGCACAGGCACCGACATCAGGGCCAGGCGCGGGCTCAGCAGTACCACCGAGAGCAGGTAGCCGGCAACCTGGGCCCCGTACGTCGCCGACTCCATGGAGGCGGCGATCGCGGAGCGCGTCCGCGACACGTCCTGGCGGACCGAGTCGAGCAGGTCGCCCTTCCGCTGCCGGTCGAAGAACGACACCGGCAGCGTCAGCAGGTGGCGCATCAGGCGCTGCATCAGGTCGAGTTCGAGCAGCCGCACCAGGCGCTGCATCACCACCTGGGTGTGGTACGCGAGCACGCTGCCCGCGATGAACGTCAGCAGCAGCAGCCCCGCGAGCACCCAGAGCGCCGCGCCCTGGCCAATCGATCGCGCCAGGCCCGCGGCCAGCCCCTGCTGTTCGGCGAGCACGCCCGCCAGGAAGTCCCGGATGAGCAGTACCACCGCGACCGTGGTGATCGTGCGGCAGAGCGAGGCGGACACGAACCGGGCGAGCATCCGCCACTGGGTCCGCGCAAACGCGCGCCCCTCCTGCCACACGAAGTCCCTGGCAGACGATGGCGAGGCCGCGGTGTCGCTCGGCGCCATCACTCACCCTTCGTGGCGGGAGTCTCCGTGCGGGGTCGTCCCGGCCAGCGCGGCGGCCTGCGGCCACGCGCCGGCGCGCGCCTGCACGGCGCCCGGCGACCGGGCCCCTCCCGCGAAGCGATCGACGAGGACGGCCGCGGCAAGGTACCCGGTCGAGTTCAGCAGAGTCATGAGCATGTCCATCATCCAGGTGGTCGCCCCGAGCAGAACGACGTACTCGGCCGGGATACCCGCCGCGACGTACGCGGGCAGGCTCCGTGTGGCAGAGGCCACCGTGGGCACGCCGGGCGTCGCGGGGCTCATCAACAGCACGGTTGCCGTGAACACCCCAACCTGGCCAGGCGTGAGGGCGATCCCCAGCACATGAGCCAGGAACAGGAACTTCGTCGAGTTCGAGACGGCCCTGGAAAGCTTGAGCGTCGCACCCGCCAGCGGGATCACCGAGGCCGTGACAACCGGTGACAGGCCCAGCGACTGTTCGGCCGAGAGCATCAGGCTTGGGACGGTGGCCAGCGACGACCTCGTCGTGAGGGCGGCGAGCTGAGACGGCACCGCGGCCCGTGCGAACGGCACGAGCCCGGTGCGCCCGAACATCGCGACCAGGGGGTAGAGCGCGCCAACGCAGCCGACCAGCACAGCCGACTCGATGACGACAAACGTCAGCACGACCCCGCCCACACCCAGGCCGGCGTCTGCGGTCATCCGGCACGTCAGCGCGAAGATGATCACGGGGGACGCCGCCATGAGCCAGCCCACCAGCACCAGCGTGGTGTCGCGAACGGCTCCGGCCAGCTGATCGAGCGGCCCCGTGTCCGAGGTCACCCGCCTTGCGGCCAGCGCAAACAGGCACGTGAAGACCATCACCGGCAGGATGTTGTCGGCCGACGCCGCCAGGACGACGTTGGACGGGATCAATCCGTCGATCCATCGAGGGGCGGCGGCACCCGCCGCCGCCGCCGGCCCCGAAACGCCCGTCGAGACGGGCAATCCGAGTGACGCCAGCGCAGGAAGCCGCAGCAGACCCGAGACGCTGACCAGCGCGAACAGGGCCGACGCCACGAGCAACGCCGCGAAGACAGCCGGGATCGCGAGACCGAGCCGGCCCGAGTGGCTGCTCTTGCCGCGGAGAGCGCCGACCGCAAGGAAGAGCTGCGACACAATCAGCGGCAGCACGATGGCGCGGAGGGCGTTCGTCCACGCGCCCACGAGCGCGTCCAGCGCGGCAAACAGGGAGTCCGACATCGGATGGGGATACTCCCTGGCGAGGAGCCCGGCGCCGAGACCGGCCAGCAGGGTCAGGCTGAGGCTGAGCACCGACGGTACCGACATGCGTGGCGTCGACATCGCTCCCCTTCCTGTCACCACCCGGCAACCGCTGCTCGCCCGACCCCCGGAGTGGCGGAGCCTAGCGGCAGGAGTCGAACGGGAGTCTGTCCCCCATCGAGAAGCTGAACTAGCAAGAGCGCTGCCGCGTCGGGATCGGGCTGGAAAAACCAGTTCTCCTTGATCCGGATGGCTGAAGTCGCGTGGCGCGCCGACTTCTGTCTGCCTGGCCTCCGATCGCCCCACCAATCATTGTGGCCCGCTGGCCTCAGAGCACCTTGACTCGTAGGTTGCGGAATTCAACATGGGCGCCATGGCCGAGGAAGCCGATGTGGCCCTTGGTGTTCGCAATCCCCTGCGAACCTTCCGGCTTGCTCAGGTCGCGGTGCTCTTTGAGCGTGGCTTCGTCCGTCACGTCGTCAAGGTTGGCGTCCACGATCGTGGTGCCGTTGAGCTTGACGGTGATGTGCCGGCCGTCGGCGATGATCTCCTCGGAGTTCCACTCTCCAACAGGCTTCTGGAAACCGCGTCTGGCCGGTACGACCTTGTAGATCGAGCCGTGGTACTGGCCGGGGAGCAGGTTCGTGTACTCCGATCCGCCGTCGTCGAGCACCTGGATCTCCATGCCCGCGTAGGCGGCGTCACCCACGAGCGGCGCCCGGATGCCAATGCCGTTGTTGGCGTTCGGGGTGAGCCGGAACTCGAAGCGGAAGATGAAGTTGGCGTATTCCTTTTCGGTGTACAGGTTGCCGCCGTCTTCCCTGGTCGAGTAGATGACGCCGTTCTCGATCTGGTACCCCTTGCCCGACTTGTTCTCGGTGCCGTTGGCACGCTGGCCGTAGACCCAGCCCGTGAAGTCCTTGCCGTTGAAGAGCGGCGTGAAGCCGGCTTCCTTCTCCTGCGGCGCAGGCATCGCCGCCGACAGCACGACAGTCATGGCCGCCGCGAGGCAGGCCATCAGCAGAATGAACGGACGTGACATGGACATGGGTGACTCCTCGCGCGGCATGATAGCCGGTTTCGCGAGGAATCCTAAGAAGAACGGCGGCGACGTGGACTCGGGCTACTTCGCGGTGATCAGGAAATGCCCGCGGCGGTTGCGGGCCCAGCACTCTTCGTTCTGCTCGGTGCAGACCAGCTGCGTCTCGCCCACGGCAACGACCTCGATGCGATCGAGCGCGATGCCCTGCGAGACCAGGAAGGCCCGGATGACGTCGGCGCGGCGCATCCCCAGGCCGAAGTTGTACTCGTTGGTGCCCCGGGGGTCCGCGCAGCCATCGACACGAACCGCCACCGAGGGCCACTTCCGGAGCCATGCCGCGTTGCGCCGCAGCGTCGCTTCCGCGTCCGGCCGGATGTCGGACTTGTCGAAGTCGAAGAACACGTCGTCCAGGGGCTTCTGGCGGTTCAGATCGTCGAGGCTCATCCGCGCGAAGAGGTCCTCCTCGGACGGAACCGGCGGCTCGGGCGGTCTCGGCGGCTCGGGTATGACGACGTCCATCGGCACTGGCGCGGGGGCCGCCGCCGGCGGCTCCCACGGAATCGTCGCCGGGACGGTCGGTTCCCCGATCACGATCCGGTAGAGCGCTTTCCCCCGGTCCGCTTCCGTCGAGGGGAACAGGTACCAGGGGACGCCAGCGGCCACGCCTCTGAGGACGCGGATCTCCAGCCGCCCGGTGTACGACTCGCCGGGGTTGGTGCCGGTCACCTTCACCTCGTACCAGGTCCAGTCGGCGCGCGAGAAGTCACGGCCGACGTGCCGCACGAACTCGACCTGGCGGATGCGCGCGAACGGCAGCTGGAAGTGGCCCGCCGGGCCGCTCACCCACACGTATTGCACGCCGCCGGAATCCCATACGGTCTCGTTGATGCGGAAGTTGTCGACCGCCACCACGAGATCCGGGTTGGCGCGATCGGGATACACGAAGGCGCGGAACCCGCCCGCGGCTCGCGCGGGGGCGGCGAGCACCAGGATGGCGGCAGCGATGGCGACGAGCGTTCGTGTCCGCATCACGCCGTACCTATCGGCCGATTGCGCCCGAAACCGTCGGGTTGCCCGTGACTGCTCAATAGTGCAAGACGCTGGTCACCTGCTCGCCCGTCAGTTTCTCTCTGCCGCTCAGGAAGTCCAGCTCGATGAGGAAGGCCAGACCGTGAAGCGTCCCGCCCAGGCCCTTCACGAGCGATGCGGCGGCCTTCGCCGTGCCGCCCGTCGCCAGCACGTCGTCGACGACGAGCACGCGCTGGCCCGGCCGGATGGCATCCGTATGAATCTCGATCGAGTCGGTGCCGTACTCGAGGCTGAACGACTCGCGCAACGTCGCCGCCGGCAGCTTCCCCGGCTTGCGGATCGGGCAGAAGCCCGCGCCGAGGCGATCGGCGACCGGCCCGCCAAGGATGAACCCCCGGCTCTCGATCCCGACGACGACCTCGATGCCCGCCCCGGCGAACGGCGCCGCGAGGCTGTCGATGGCCGCCTTGAACCCCTCCGGATCGCGCAGCAGCGTGGTGATGTCGTAGAAGAGGATGCCTGGCTTCGGAAAATCCGGGACGTTGCGGATGCGGCTCTTGAAGAACTCTGCTGACGTGCCCTGCTGTGGCATGGGTGCGCTCATCCTTTGATGCTGAAGCCCTGGTAGCGGCCCGTCGCGGGCCCCGTCTCGCGGTTGACGTGATCGACGCGCGCGCCCCTCGGCCCGCTCGACATCTTCCACTCGAAGCGGTCGAGGGCGTCGCGCTCGCCTTCGACGACGGCCTCGACGCTGCCGTCCGGCAGGTTGTGCACGAATCCGGACAGGCCCTCCCGCATGGCGGCATCCCACGCGAACCAGCGGAAGCCGACGCCCTGGACGCGGCCGACGACGAGATACGTGCGCGATTCGATCATGCTGGAACGGCGAAACCAAGAAACCCGGCAATTATAACGCGGAGACACTTGCTCCGCCGAGCCGCCGGAGGTACGGTGATAGGTTATGAGCCACGCCTCGACGCCTTCCGCCCTGAACCTCGGTGTGCCCGGGTTCACCTATGCCGATCTGTACCGGCCCGAGCGGCTGCGCGACCTGCACGACACCTTCCTGCGCGAGGTCGGAGACGCCGACGCGGATCTGCGCCGGCGCTGGGACGAGTATCGCGCGGCCCCTGACGCACCGAGGCCCGCGGCGGACGTGTCGCTGCTGTTCGTGCGCATGGCGCCCCACCTCAGCCGCTTTCTCGCGCGGATGTTCGGCATCGACGCAGAGGTTCGCGGCCTCGCCGCCGCCACCGCCGAGCAGGATGCGCTCTTCCGCTTCAAGGCGGACTTCGTCCGCCGCCGCGTGCTGCCGCTGCTGAAGGGCGGCCAGCCGGTCACGGTGACAGACGAGCAAGGCGCGCTGGTCGAGTCGCTCGTGCGGGGCCAGCACCCGAGCGACGGCGAAATGGCGCTCGCGCGCGCCGGGTGCCTGCTGCTCGATCGCGAGATTGCCGCCGGCAAGTCGGGCGACGCCGCCGAGCAGGCCGCCGTGACGTCGGCCATCGAGGCGCTGCGGCGGTGGTGCGCCGCGCGCATGAAGGACGACGCGTACCGGTCCTGGGTCGTCTTCAAGACCGCCGGCAACGTCGACTACTTCAAGCTGGTCGAGGTCGAGCACACGCATCCCGATCTGCCCACCTCCATGGAGGGCCCGGGGTCGCACCTCCGCCGGCGCGACGGTTTCACCCTCACCGATCCGCGGATGACGGGACGCGAGGTGCTCAGCGAAATCAACTACTGCGTCCTGTGCCACGAACGCGAGAAAGACTCCTGCGCGACGGGGCTCTTCGCGAAGGACGGTACGGTCCTGGAGAACCCGCTCGGCATTCCGCTCGAAGGCTGTCCCCTCGACGAGCGGATTTCCGAGATGCACATGATCCGCAAGCGCGGCGATGCCGTGGGAGCGCTTGCGCTGGTCACGGTGGACAATCCGATGTGCGCGGGCACGGGCCACCGCATCTGCAACGATTGCATGAAGGCCTGCATCTTCCAGAAACAGGACCCCGTCAACATCCCGCAGATCGAGACCGGCATCCTCACCGACGTGCTGCGCCTGCCGTGGGGCGTGGAGATCTACGGCCTGCTGACGCGATGGAATCCCCTCAACGTCAGGCGGCCCTACGCCCTCCCCTACAACGGCAGGAAGGTGCTCGTCGTCGGCATGGGCCCGGCCGGCTACACGCTCGCGCACTACCTCGTGAACGAGGGATTCGGCGTGGTGGGCGTGGACGGCCTGAAGATCGAGCCGCTGCCGGAGGCCATCACCGGCAGCGACACCGCCCCGCCCGGACCGGTCCGCGACTGGGCCGCCATCTACAGCCCCCTCGACGAGCGTCCGCTCGAAGGCTTCGGCGGCGTGTCCGAATACGGCATCACCGTCCGGTGGGACAAGAACTTCCTCACCCTGCTCCACCTGACGCTCGCCCGGCGCTCCACCCTGCGCATGTACGGCGGCATCCGCTTCGGCGGCACGCTCTCGATGGACGATGCGTGGAGGTACGGGTTCGACCACGTGGCGATCGC
>JALOKU010000131.1 GCA_025456345.1 Vicinamibacterales bacterium
GGCGTCGTGCTCACGCCGTAGCGGTCGAGGTTGGCCGGCGCGATCGGGACCGGCATGTCCGCCAGTTGGCCGTAGGCCGCCTGTCTGACCTGGTCGATGTAGGCCTTCTCCTCGCCCGGCGTCGCCTTCCTTCCGCCCGCCACGTAGCCGTAGCGCTGCGTGGGCGCAATGAAGGTGAGCCCCGCGTCGCGGTAGCGTTCGAGGAGCCTGGCCAGCACGGGCGCCTGCGCCTTGCAGTCGCCGCACCAGTGCGCCCAGAAGAACAGGAGCACGACCTTGCCCTTCAACGCGGCGAGAGCCGGCGGGTTCGGCCCCACGTACTCGGTGAGATCGAGGACCGGAGCGGCGGTTCCCTCCAGGCTGAGGAGGTTGAGGTTCTTCTGAATCCGCGTTCTGATGGACGTCGCGCCCCAGCGATCGAGTTCCTGGCGCAGAAAGGCCACGGCTTCAGAGCGGGCGCCGCGCTTTGCGCCGGCCTGCGCCATGACTTCGATCGACGCCCCGAGCGCCGTGGCGAGGCGCGGGTCGTCGTCTAGGGCCTTCGTCTTCAGCGCCGCCAGGACCAGGCCGTAGCTTCGCTGCGCATAGGCGTCGGCCTTGTCGATCTGGCCTGCGGCAAGCGCCCCTCGCCCGAGCCACGAGAGCGCCTCCATCGCGATGGGTGTCACGCCCGCCGAGGCGCGATGAGCCTCAATCAGCCGCTCCCCCTCGGCGAAGTCCTGCTTCGCGATCGCCGCGCGCACCTCGGTCACCAGGTTCGGCGCCTGCCGGGCCTGGCCCAGGGTGCCCGTGACCAGGACAATCGCCACGGTGAGTCCTGCTGCGTTCATCGTTCCTCTCTCGCTGCGATCATCCCGTTGCGCCACGGGGGCGCGGACTCTTACGACGCCGCTATGGCGGGATCCGTCCCGTCCGGTACTTCCGCATGAAGCGCCGGTCGATCCGATCCTTCCACGCCCACACCCACCGGCCCTCCCACGCAAGACCCGCCCAGGACGCGATGGCGTGACCGTCGGCTGTCGACATGAGCGAGAGGTAGCGCGGCTGCGGCCGGAAGGGCCGCAGCGGTTCGCCGGCAAGGTAGCTCCGGAGGTTTCCGGCGAGCACCGGGCCCTGCCGTACGGCGAAGACGCCGGCCTTCGGAAGGGGCCGTGTCAGCATCGTGGCGACGTCGCCGGCGGCGAAGACGAAGGGGTGCGATGGTGACTGCAGGCCATCGTTCACGGCCGCGAACCCCCGGTCATCGCACGCCAGGCCGCACTGCCTGACCCACGGGACCGCCGCGGCGCCAGTGGCCCAGACGATGAGATCCGCCGGCACACGTTCTCCCGACGCGCACTGGATCTCGCCGGCCGTGAGCCGCACGACCAGGCGCTGGTCCATGAGCGTGATGCGCCGCCTGGCCAGCGCGCGCGCCACGAGCACCCTCGCCCGCGCGGAGTGGCCTGACAGCAAGCCGTTTGTGACGATGGCGATCGCGGGTTCCTGCTGCGGGTCCTCACGCCGGCACCTGCGCCGCATGGCGAGCGCCACTTCAGCCCCGCCGGCCCCGCCCCCGACGACGGCCAGCCGAAGTGGCCCGGCCGGCCGCCGTTCGCATCGGGCCTCCATGTCGCGCCACGCCTCGAGGAGCCCTGCGACGGGCTTGACGGGCACCGTGTGCTCGGCCGCGCCGGGAACGGACCGGAGGTCCGGCGTCGAACCCACGTCCAGGGAGAGGGCGTCGAACTCGTGCGACTGCCCGTCTGCGCAACGCACCCGCCGGCCGGGAAGGTCGATGCCCTCGACACGCGTCACCGCGAAGGCCGCGCCGGCGCGGTCGCAGAGCGGCCGCAGGTCGATATGACAGTCGTCCCGGGTATAGTGCCCCGCGAGGAGGCCCGGCAGCATGCCGCTGTACGGCGTGTGGGAATCCGGGCTGACGAGCAGGATCCGGACGCCAGAGGGTCTGCTCAGCCCGAACCGCCGCAGCACCTCCACGTGCGCGTGGCCGCCGCCGGCAAGGATGAGCGTCTTCACGCCAGGCCTCCGTCATCGCGCCGCACGGCCGCGGCCTGCCCGTGACCAGCCGGCGTGGCGAGCGACACGACGATGCCGGTCGCGAAGATGAGCGGCATGCCGTACATGGCCCACGGCCAGGTGTAGCCGCCTGCTTCGCCGACGATGACGAACGTTCCCACGCCCCAGGCGACCCCGACAATGATGCTGGCCCACGCGCCTGCCGCCGTGGCGCGCGGCCAATGGAACCCGGCCAGCAGCGCGAAGGCCAGCGCGGCGACGGGGATGTTCGCGAGAATGAGGCGGTTGAGGATGTCGTCCACGAGAAAGGCGCCGCCCAGCCAGCTCGCGCAGGCAAACGCGGCGACGACCCGGCGCTGCCGGGCCACATGCCGGCCGTCCCGCCACCCGAAGTCGGCGGCGACCATCGCCGCCATCGCGGTCCAGACGCCGGACAGGGTGGTCAGGGCGGCGGCGAAGAGCACCCCGAATCCTACACCGCGCAGGCCGGACGGCAGCCAGGCCGCCACCAGGGCCGGAACGGCCGACTGGGGATCTTCCAGCCCCGGCGACACGACCCGGAAGTGCGCGGCGGCCAGCACCATGACGCCGTAGAGCGCGAACACCAGGACGGCCGCCCACGCGACGGCGGCGAAGGCCGTGCGCTGGCTGCGGGCGGCGAAAATCTTCTGGCCGTACCACGGCGCCGCGATGTAGGTGAAGCACGTGAGCACGATGAGCGTGCTGACGAACCGGAACGGCAGCTCCGGATGCCTCCACTGCGCGACAGGATTGAATGACAGCTGATCCGGCGGAAACGACGCGGCCAGCCCGCCGAGCGGCGCGCTTCGGGCGGCGCCGATGGCCAGCAGCAGGGGCACCACCACGATCGTGATCACGAAGCTGACGACGTCGCTGCGGACGACCGACATCAGCCCGCCCGGCAGCACCACCATCAACACGGCCGCCGTCAGCGCCGCGCTCAGAAGGAAGAACGGTACGCCAGGCAGGAAGGGCTCGGCGAGCATCGTGAGCGACTTGACGTAGGTGGCGCTGAACCCCGTCATGGCGATCAGCAGCAGGACCGACACGAGCCGACCGAGCGCCGGCGAGTACCGCACCGCGAACAGCTCCGCGACCGAGAGCCGGTCGAAGCGCTTCCAGGCCCTGGCCACGGTCAGGGTATAGAAGAAGAGGCCGGCCAGGAACACGAACGGCAGCGCGAGCGCCATGGGGCCGGCCCGATAGCCGGCCGCGCTGAAGGCGAGGAGCGTGCTCGTGTTGAACTCCGTCATCACGAGCGTCGCCACGAGCGGGAAGAGCCCCAGCGACCGGTCGGCCACGAGGAACTCGTTGTCCCCGCGGGCGCGGCGGCTGCCCGTCCACGCGAGGAGCGCGAACACGGCGGCGAAGCCCGCGATGTCGGTCATCGCTGTATTGTATTGTCCGGCGCGCCGCTATACTCACCAGTCTATGGACTCGACGCTCGTCAGGCCCCTGGACGAGGCCAACCGGGACCTGCTGGCCCAGGTGCACCCGGCAGGCTGGGTGAACCCGTCCGGTGACGGGGTCTACGACCTCGTGGTGATTGGCGGGGGGACTGCCGGGCTTGTCAGCGCCGCGGGTGCCGCCGGCCTCGGGGCCCGCGTGGCGCTGGTCGAGAAAGGCCTGCTCGGCGGCGACTGCCTGAACACGGGCTGCGTGCCGTCGAAGGCCCTGCTGCGGTCCGCGCGCGCGGTCGCCGACGCACGGAAGGCCGCCTCGCTGGGCGTGCGGACGGGCCCGGTAGAGGTTGACTTCGGCGCCGTGATGGCCCGGATGCGCCGCCTGCGGGCCGGCATCAGCCATCACGATTCGGCCGGGCGCTTCCGCTCGCTTGGCGTCGATGTGTTCCTTGGCCATGGGCGCTTCGCGGGCCCGCGGACGGTGGAGGTCGACGGGACGACGCTGCGATTCAGGCGCGCGGTCATCGCCACGGGCGGCCGGCCGGCTGACCTGCCGGTTCCGGGCCTCGCCGATGCCGGGTTTCTCACACACGAGACGCTCTTCTGGCTGACGGAGCTGCCCGCACGCCTCCTCGTGATAGGCGGCGGCCCGATCGGCAGCGAAATGGCACAGGCCTTCGCGCGATTCGGCAGCCGCGTGACGATCCTGGACGCCGCGCCGCACCTGCTGCCGCGCGAAGATGCCGACGCGTCGGCCATCGTGCAGCGGCGATTTGCTGAAGACGGCATCCGTCTCGAACTCGGTGTGACCGTGACGCGTGTCGAGCGGCGCGGCGGCGAGGTGGTGGTGTATGCCGCGAGGCCCGGCCCCGGCGGCGCCCCCGAGGCTATCGAGACCGCCGGCGACCAGGTGCTCGTGGCCGCCGGCCGCGTCCCGAACGTGGAGACGCTCGGCCTCGACGCCGCCGGTGTGACGGTCACGCGCGACGGCGTGGCCGTCGACGATCGCCTGCGAACATCCAATCCCCGCGTGTTCGCCGCCGGCGATGTGTGTTCCCGCTTCAAGTTCACGCATGCCGCGGACGCGATGGCCCGCATCGTGATTCAGAACGCGCTGTTCTTCGGGCGCCGCAAGGCGAGCGCGCTCGTCATCCCCTGGGCGACCTTCACCGATCCCGAGATCGCGCACGCCGGGATGTACGAGGCTGAGGCCCGGGAGGCCGGTCATGCGGTCGAGACGATCACGGTCGACTTGAAGGACGTCGGCCGGGCCGTGCTCGACGGCGACACCGAGGGATTCCTGCGGGTCCACCACGAGAAGGGGAGACTGCTGGGCTGCACCATCGTGTCCGCGCACGCGGGCGAGCTGATCGGCGAAGCCTCCTGCGCGCTCGCCCGCAGGGGCACGCTCGGGCAGTTCTCCGCGACGGTCCACCCGTATCCCACCGTGTCCGAGGCGTTCCGGATGGCCGGCGATCGGCACCGCCGCCAGGCGCTCACCCCGGGCGCCGCCCGCTGGCTGTCCCGGTACTTCCGATGGACGCGAGGGAGAGGCGGAGCATGAGCCGCTGGCGACTCCTCGCCGCGCTCGGCTTCCTGGCGGCGGCGGCAGTCGGCGCCCGCGTGCTGCCCCTTGCGGAGTGGACCGTCCGGCTGGTCGAGGTCGTCCGCGAGTCGGGCGTCTGGGGCGTCGCGCTCTTCGCGGCCATCTACGTCGTGTGCACCGTGGCCCTGATTCCCGCCTCGGTGCTGACGATGGCCGCGGGGTTCGTGTACGGGCCGCTCTACGGGCTGCTCGTGGTGGTTCCGGCCGCCACGCTGGGCGCGACAGGCGCATTCCTGCTTGGCCGGAACGTCCTGCGCGGCTGGGTCCGCCGGAGACTGAGGAGCTCGCCACGCGCGCAGGCGCTCGACAGGGCTGTCGGCCGCGAGGGCTTCACACTCGTCGTCCTGCTGCGCCTGTCGCCGCTTGTCCCGTTCAACGTGTTGAATTACGCCCTGAGCCTCTCGGGCATCAGCGCCGGGCGTTACGTGCTGGCCACCTTCCTCGGCATCATCCCGGGCACGTGGCTGTACGTTTACCTGGGCTCGCTCGTGACCGAGGCCGCGCGGCTCTCGACGGCGGCGACTCCGCACACGCCGCTTCGCACCTTCCTCTATGCCGCCGGGCTTGCCGCCACCGTCCTCGCGGTTGTCGTGTCGGGCCGTATCGCACAGCGCGCGCTCGCCGGGGCCGCTCCGCCCGAAGAGGCGTCGTAGAGACCGGTGATGATTCCGTTCCGTGCCGCCGCCGTGATCGCGCTGGCCGTCGCGTCCGCGTGGGTTCCCGTCTCGACGGGTGCGGCGCAGCCGCCCGGCTTCGACCACACGTACGAAGCGTACGCGCGTGTGCTCGCCCGGCACGTCCAGGCGGGGCGTGTGGATTATCGCGGGCTGGCGGCCGAACGAACCGCCCTGGCTGGCGTGTCGGCAGGATTCGCCGCGGTGGACGCCGGCGCGGAGCGGGGCTGGCCGCGCGCCGAGCGGCTCGCGTTCTGGATCAACGCCTACAACCTCTTCACCCTGCAGGCCATCGTCGACCACTACCCGATTCGCGCGGGCTGGCTCTCGCGCGGCCCGCGCAACAGCATCCGCCAGATCGACGGCGTGTGGGATCGCCTGACGTGGAAGGCGGCGGGGCGCACGGTGACCCTCGACGACATCGAACACCGGATCATCAGACCCGGCTTCGAGGAGCCGCGCATCCACTTCGCGGTCAACTGCGCTTCGGTGGGATGCCCGCCGCTTCTGGGCGAGCCGTACCGGGCGGCCGATCTGGAGCGGCAGCTGGACGCCAACGCCCGCGCGTACCTTGCGAGCCCGCAAGGCGTCAGGACCGACGGCCGGACGCTCGCCGTCACGTCGATCCTGAAATGGTATGGCGACGACTTCGTGGCGCGGTTCGGATCGAAACCGCCATTGGGCCGCAGCCCCCGGGACGCCGCCATCCTGCGGGTGGTGGAGGCGTTCGGCCCGCCCGAGGCCTCCACCCTGGCGCGCGACCCGGCGGTGAGGATCGCGTTCCTCGACTACGACTGGTCGCTGAACGACGTCGTGCGGCCGCGCTGATTGGAGGGCGGGGCGTCGGCAGACTCGACTCGGAAGCCTGGCGCCCGGTAGCCCGGCGCCCTCGAGGCCTCGGGAATGGCGACGGTGTTGCCATCGCGCAGCGACGTGTAGTGCGGCGACATGATCTCGACCCCCGCCGCGAAGAACGCGTCCTGAATCCGGGCGTGCAAATCGCCGTAGATGGCAGGGGCGTCGTGAGGCGAGCCGGTAGAGGCGTTGATTTCGTAGGTGACGTAGAAGTCGTTGAGTGAAGTCTGCCAGACGAACGGGCGCGGGTCCGGAAGGACGCCGGGCGTCGCCAGCGCGGCGTCGACGAGCAATCCGTGCACCGTGCGCCACGGCACGTCGTAGCCGATCGTCACGCGGGTGTGCAGGATGAGGCCCGCCGTCGTCGCATGCCGCGTGTAGTTGGTGATCGGATTGCCGAGCACGACGCCGTTGGGAATCGTGACCTCTTCGTTCCGGATCGTGCGGACCTTGGTGACGAGCGTCGACGTGGCGACGATGTCGCCGTAGGTGTCGCCGATCTGCACGCGGTCGCCGAGCCGGAACGCACGCGTGTAGGTCAAGACGAGGCCCGCGATGATGTTCGACAGCGCGGAACTGGAGGCGAGCGACAGCAGGATGCCCAGGAACACCGAGACGCCCGTGAAGGCCGGCGAATTGGACGCAGGCAGGTACGGAAATGCCACGACCACGCCAAGCGCCACCAGCAGGGCGCGAATGATCTTCCGTGTCGGGTCGGCCCACTCGCTCGGGAAATCGGCCAGCACGATCTGGCCGTCCCTGATCTGGCCCGCAACGAGATCCACGAGCTTGATCGCGCCGTAGAAGACGGCGGTGATGACGACAAGGAAAAACAGGTTCGGGAGGTAGCCGACCAGTGCCGTGACCACCATCCTGACCGGGGTCAGGGCGTAGACGGCCAGCCGGCCCGAGGCGGGGCGGGTCCACGGAAACATGCCCAGCGCGAAGGTCAGGAAGGCATTGAGCAACGCGATCACGAGGACGACTTTGACCGCGAAGACCAGGCGGCCGACCCCGCGGACCAGGCTGCGGACGCGGGACTCGCCCAGCTTCCGTGCGCCCCTGGCGTCCAGCCATCGCTCGCACCGCCACTCGAGGCGGGCGCGCGCCCACCGCATGGTGCGGTGCAGCAGCCAGAGCGCGGCGACGAGGAACAGCAGGGCGAGGCCGGCCCGCCATGCGCCCTGGAGGAGCTTGGCCGGCGCGTACCTGAGCCGCTCGGCGCGAATTGCCGCACCGAGGTCGCGGGCCGCCTCCTCCGCCAGCACCGCCCTCGCGATGCCCATGATCCGTGCGTCGTGATCGGTGACCACCATCAGCAGGCGGCCCTGCACGCGCAGCTCGGACGACCCGGGTGCGTCGGCGATGGAGACGACCGGGTCGTGGATCGAGCGGTCGTGGACGATTTCGTCGAGCCGCTCGGTGATGCGGGCCGCGCGCGCTTCGGGGGTGTACTGGCCGACGCCGGCGGCGATCCAGACCACCGGCTCGCCACCGAGCAGCACAGGCACCGAGCGGCCGGGCTCCAGCTCGCCGCCGCTCCCGGGCGGCGCGGCGGCGGGCCGCTCCTGCGGAACGGGCGCGGGCTGTGCGGTCTGGGCCCGGATCGCCTGCGGCGTGCAGAGC
>JALOKU010000009.1 GCA_025456345.1 Vicinamibacterales bacterium
GGCCGCCTCCTCGATCATCTGCGCTTCCCCTACGCGCGCTTCACCGGGCTCGAGGTCCTCGTGCTCGACGAGGCCGACCGCATGCTCGACATGGGCTTTCTGCCCGACATCCGCCGCGTGCTGCGGCAGCTGCCCGCGAAACGCCAGACGCTGTTCTTCAGCGCCACCATGCCGCGGGAAATCGCCACGCTCGCGCAGGAGATGCTCAGGGAGCCGGTCACCATCAACCTCGAGCGGAAGTCGGCGCCGGCCATCGGCATCACACAGGCCATCTACCCGGTGGGCCGGGAATTGAAGTCGGCGCTGCTGGCCGAACTGGTGACGCGCGACATCGTCGCCGACGCCATCGTGTTCACGCGGACCAAGCACCGCGCGAACCGGCTGGCGGACTACCTCGAGCGCCAGGGCATCTCGGTCGCAAAGATTCACGGCAATCGCAGCCAGAGCCAGCGGACGGCGGCGCTGCAGGGATTCAAGGCGGGCAAGTCGCGGATTCTCGTGGCCACCGACATCGTCGCCCGCGGCATCGACATCGAGGAACTGGGCCACGTCATCAACTTCGACGTGCCGCAGGACCCCGACGCCTACATCCATCGCGTCGGGCGGACGGCCAGGGCCGAGATGACCGGTGATGCCTTCACGCTCGTGTCGCCCGACGAAGAGCAGGACCTGCGCGCGATTGAGCGCGCCATCGGCAAGGCGCTTCCGCGCGTGACGCTGCCGGGGTTCGACTACGCGAAGAAGACCGAGGAGCGCCTCGAGATCCCGGTGCGCGAGCGCCTGGCGGCGGCGCGGGCGGCCCGCCGGCCCCGCCGCGACGACCCGCGAGGCCCTGCGGCGCCTGCGAGCGGCCGAGGCGCGCCCTCTCATCGGACCGGCGGCCAGCGGAAAGAGGAACGGTTCCGCCGCATCCTGGACCGCCATGCGCCGGCGGCGCCGGGGGCCCGGAGCGGGCCGTCCGGTCGTCCGGGGCCGCGCCGCGGGCGCGGATAGCCGCTGGTTCCAGGCCGGACGACCAGAGGCCTGGCCGCCGTGCGATCAGCTGGCGCGAGCATGCGTACTCGCAGGTTGGACTTGCGCGTCCTACGTTTCGTTGTCGCCGTCGCCCTCCCGCCGCTGCTGACCTGTCTGCTCGCGGCCGTCTGGGTTCAGTCGGGCCGCATCCGTCTCTTCGGTGACGAACCGCACTACGTCATTATCGCCGAGAGCGTCGTGCGCGATGGAGACGTCGAACTCCGAAACAACCACGCGCTCGAGGAACGCTCTCCCACGCACGTCGGAGAGGTTGCGCCCCACGCCTATGCGGCAGGCCACCGCTGGTACCCGCTCCATGGCCCTGGACTGGGGGTCCTCATCGCACCGGGGCTCAGCGTCGGCGGCGTGCTGGGCGCGCGACTGACGACCTGCGCACTGTCCGCACTCCTGCCTCTCACGATGTTCCTGTGGCTGGATGGCCTGCTCGGGCGACGTCACGCGATGTGGCTGACGCTGGCCGCCACGCTCTCGATCCCCTACGTGTTCGGCGCGGTCCACCTGTACCCCGATCCGGTGGCGGCGGCGATGGCGGCGCCGCTGCTGCTCCTACTCGCGCACCCCGCCGACGGGCAGCGCCGGTACATGGCCTGGGCGGCGTTCTGGCTGGTCACTGGCCTGCTGCCCCTCTTGATGGTGAAGTTCCTGGCGCCGTCGATCCTGCTGGCGATGTTCGCGCTGGCCGGTCCACCGTCCCATCTGCGACGGCTTCCCGGGCGCCACGACGCCTGGCGCACAGCTCCTCTCTTCGTGGTCGGCCCGCTGATTCTCGCGGCGTATCACATCGTGGTGTTCGGCGACGTGCTCGGCCCACGGGGCATGGGTGAACTGGCCGCTGGCATGAACCAGGCCGTCATGGTTCTCCTGGGCCTGCACCTGGATCAAGCGCAGGGGATCTTCCTGCAGCAGCCGCTCCTCCTGGCGGGCGTCCCCGCGCTTGGCGTCATGGCCGTCCGGCGGCCCGGACTCGCGGCGGCGTGGTGCGCGCTCTACGCCTCGCTCCTCGTCCCGAATCTCCTCCAGATCATTCCATTCGGGGGTGCGAGCCCGTCAGGCCGTTTCGCCTGGCCAGCGGCATGGCTGTGGCTGGTGCCTCTGGCCGTGACATTCAGCTGGCATCGAGGCCAACTGGAGCGTTTCTTCCGCCCGGTGCTGCTCGCCGCCGGTGCCTACCAGGCGGTACTGGCGCTCAGGTGGCTTCCCAGCCCGATGACGATCACGAACGAGTTCACTCCTGATCTGGCGCTCCGGAACAGCCTCTTCCCGGTCGGGATGCGCGCGTGGCTCCCTTCCTTCTACTCCGCGGACTTCCTGTCGTTTCCGCCGAACGTTGTCGCCATCGTCGCACTGCTGCTGCTCGTGGCGAGCGGTCCAGTCCTGGGATGGTGGCTCGCCCGATCGCGATCAGCGGACCGACGCACGTCCGCCGGCCCGGGGCCGGATTAGCAACACGTCAATCGTGCGCTGAGTCAGATCAGCCGGCCGGCGAGACCCGGGTGCGTGGTGACGGCGTGCATCGCCCGCGCCACCCAGCCGTCCCGGCTGGCCGCGTCGAGGCGGCAGTGCGGAATTTTCTTCTCCGCGAGCAGCGTGTCGACAAGCTGATCGATCGACCGCACGAAGAACTCGTCCGTGTCGCGCACGCCGTCCTCGGCGGCCGGGGCGATCATCGGCACCTTGATCAGCACGTCGTACGACTTCATCCAGTAGTCCACGAACCGTTCGATGGCCTTCTGCCGTCCGCACGAGAGGACCATGTAGGCGTAGTTGTCGAGGACGCTGCGGTCGCAGACGACGACGTCGTGGGCGCTGCCGGAGCGGATCTCCTCCGCCACCTGGGTCATGAGGATCCAGGTCTGCGCGTCGAGGGAGGTCTTGCGGTTGATCGGCAGCGGCGAGAGGCGCGCCACCTCCTTGACCATGTCCGCGTTCAGGCCCTGCCGCTTGAGGCCGGCCGTCACGTCGTAACACAGCGTGGTCTTCCCGGTGCCGTGGGTGCCGATGAACGCGAGCTTCATGCGATCGGGGTCTTCATCCAGGGCGCGGTGTTGTGGAAGTTGGTCACCACGCCGCCGGGGGGCACCAGCGCGTCGCAGGCCAGGCGCTCGGCGGCCGCGAGCGACAGGTCGAGCACCGGCAGCAACTCGAACAACTGCTCCTCGGTCCGCGGGCCGACAATCGGCGCGGTGACGCCGGGCTGGTCCTTGCACCACAGCAGCGCGAGCTGGCCCGGCGTCCGACCGTGCGAGCGGGCCAGGTCGGCGAAGGCTCTCCCCACCGCGAGACCGCTCGGCGTCACGCGGTCTGCGTAGATGTTGGCCTGCCCGGGCTGGCGCATCGCGCGCGAATCGGCGGGCAGCGGCCCCTCGGCGGGGTACCGCCCGGCCAGCACGCCCTGGGCGAGCGGGGCCCACGGCAGAATCGCAAGGCCGTAGCGCTGGGCGAGCGGGATCAGTTCGTTCTCGATGCGCCGATCGAGGAGATTGTACGGCGGCTGTTCGCTGACGTAGCGGGCGAGTCCGAGGCGCTCACTCACGGCGAGCGCTTCCATCACCATCCACGCCGGGTGGGTCGAACAGCCGACGTAGCGGACCTTGCCGGCACGCACGAGATCGGTGAGGGCGCCAAGCGTCTCGTCGACCGGGATGTCCGGGCTGGGCCGGTGGATCTGATAGAGGTCGATGTAGTCCGTACCGAGGCGTCTCAGCGACGCGTCGCAGGCCCGCAGGATGTGCAGGCGCGAGTTGCCCTGATCGTTCGGGCCAAGACCGGTCCGCCCGTGGACCTTGGTGCCGAGAATCACCTTGTCGCGGCGGCCGGCCAGGGCTTTCCCGACGAGGCGCTCCGAGTCGCCGGCGTTGTAGACGTCGGCGGTATCGACGAAGTTGATGCCCGCGTCCAGCGCGGCGTGCACGATCCGGACCGCCTCGGCCTCGGCCGTGCCGCCGCCGAAATTCATCGCGCCGAGGCACAGCGGCGACACGCGCACGCCGGTCCGGCCCAGCAGTCGATGGTCCATCGCGTGCTCCACGTGAGAACGGGGCCAGACTCGCCCGGCCCGATGCCGCAGGCGCGAATCTGACGCCGGTCACCTACCTCGCGGTCTTCTGCTCCCGCGCGGCCACTTTCTCCACCCCCCGCCAGACGCGCAGGAGGTTGCCGCCCCAGATCTTCGCGATGTCCTGCTCGGAGTAGCCGCGGCGGACAAGCTCCTCCGTCACGTTGGGCGCTTCCGACGCGTCGTTGAACCCGAGGATGCCGCCGCCGCCGTCGAAGTCGGTGCCGATCCCGACATGATCGACGCCCGCCACCTTCACGGCGTGGTCGAGATGATCGGCGAAGTCCTTCAGGGTGGCGGGCGGGAACCTGGCATCGATCTCCTGCATGCGCGCCATGTACGCAGCGCGGCGCGTCTGCGCCTCCGCCTGCTGTTCCGGCGTCTGCGGCTGCGCGGGCGGGCCACCGCCCATCCGGCCGCGCCCGCCGGGCTGCATGCCAATCTCTTCCCGCAACTTCCGCACGGCCTCGGCGCGTTCCGGCGAGTCCGCCTTCAAGTACGACCCGAGCGCCACGATCTGCACGACGCCGCCGCCTTTCGCGACGGCCCGCAACTGATCGTCGTCGAGGTTCCGGTCGACGTCATTGACGGCCTTGCAGCCCGAATGAGACGCGATGATCGGCGCCTTCGAGATCTTGACGACGTCCCAGAACGTCGTCGGCGCCGAGTGCGACACGTCCACCATCATCCCGAGACGGTTCATCTCGGCCACCACCTGCCTGCCGAACGCCGAGAGGCCCCCGCTGCGCGGCGGGTTGCGGTCGCTCGACGAGTCGCCGATCTGATTGTGGCCGCTGTGCGTCAGGGAGATGTAGCGGGCGCCCCGGTCGTAGAAGGCCTTCACGTTGGCGAGGTCCTCCCCCACCGGATAGCCGTTCTCGACGCCGGTCATGATGATGCGCTTGCCGGTCTTCGCGACGCGCTCGACCTCGGCGGGAGACACCGCGAAGGCGCACATCTCGGGCCGCGCTTTCTGCGTCAGGGTGTCCAGCGAGTCGAACTGCCGCATGGCCGAGTCGAACGCGGCCTTGTACGCCGCGGCATCGAACGCCTGCCGCTGCCCGACGAAGACGGCCAGGAACACGCCCTTCATGCCGCCCTGCTGCATCTTGACAAGATCGACCTTCTGCCCGGGCGTCAGCACGCCGTAGTCCCCGTTGCGCATATCCACGTGAGTGTCGAGCGTCAGGACCTTCGCGTGAATCGCGTCGGATTTCAGGCGCACCGCGTCGTTCGGCGCCGCGCCGCCCTGCGCCCCGACGACCGCCGCCAGGCACACCGTCACGACCGACAGGCCCGTTATCAGCTTCAGCATCATGAACTCGCTATCAGCGTCCTCAGCCCTGGAGCGCCTCGTGGACCTTGCCCACGAGGTTCGCGCCCGGGAGCAGCGTTTTGTCGCCCTCGTCCTTCCACTTCGACGGGCAGGCCTCGGTGGTCTTTCGCGACAGGTAGAGGTTGGCCTTGAACTTCCGCAGCAGCTCGTCGATGTTGCGGCCCAGGTTGTAGAAGTTCATCTCGGTCCCGAGCAGGGTGCCCTCGGGATTGATGATGTAGGTCCCTCGCAGCGCCAGGCCGGACCCCTCGTCGAGCACGCCGAACATGCGGCTGAGCGCGCCGGTGGCGTCGGAGCCCATCGGGTACGCGACCTTCGAGAGTTCCTTCTCGTGCTCGCGCCACGCGAGGTGCACGAACTTGGTGTCGGTGCTGACCGTGACGACGTCACACCCCATCTTGACGAACCGGTCGTTCTGCTCTGCCAGAGCAGCGAACTCGGTCGCTCACACGAACGTGAAATCGGCCGGATAGAAGAACAGGATCGTCCAGCGCTTCTTCGCGATCTGCGACGCCAGCGAAAACGTGCCGAAGTCGCCTTTCGCCGGTTCGTAGGTCTCGAGTTCGAAGTCGGGGACCCGCTGCCCCAGTTTCAACGGCGTGCAGTCAGACACGTACGCCTCCTCAAACGATCGATGGCTCCCGAAATGCTATCATGGCGGTCTGACGCATGGAACCACTCGCGCACACGCTGGCGGGCGCGTGCCTGGCCGAAAGCGGCCTCAAAAGGCTCTCCCCGCTCGCCACGTCAACCCTGATCATCGCCGCGAACATCCCCGATGTCGACGGCGCGTGCTACCTGCACGGCGCCGACCTCGCGTTCGCGTTCCGCCGGGGCTGGACGCACGGCGTGCTGGCCATCGTCCTGCTTCCCGTCGCGTTGACGGCGGCGATGCTGGCCCTCGATCGCGTCCTGGGCCGGCGGCACGCGGGGCGCCCGCCGGCCAGGCCCCTGGCCCTGCTGGGCCTCGCCGCCCTTGGTGTGCTCTCCCACCCGTTTCTCGACTGGCTGAACAACTACGGCGTGCGGCTGCTGATGCCGTTCTCGGACCGCTGGTTCTACGGCGACACGCTGTTCATCGTCGATCCGTGGCTCTGGCTGATCCTCGGCGGCGCCGTCATGCTGGCCTGGACGACGCATACCCGCGGCAGCGTCACCGCGGCGGCGCTGGGACTCGGGACGACGGCCGCGATGCTGATGGCCCCGATCGTCCCTGAGTGGGCCCGTGCCGTCTGGTTCGGCGGCCTCGTGGTCTGGGCGCTCGCCCGCGCCCGCGTGGGCGCGCCGCGCCGGCCGGCCATCGCGATCGGGGCGCTCGTCCTCGCCGGCGCCTACATCAGTGTCATGTTCGCCGGGTCGAGGCTGGCGGAACGGCAGGTGCGCGATCTGGCCCGGGCCCGCGGCTGGGCCGCCGAACAGGTGGCGGCCATGCCGGTGCCGGCCGAACCGCTGCGCCGGTCGGTCATCGTCGTGTCGGCCGATCGATATCTGTTCGTGCCCGTCACCTGGACAACGGGCCCCGCGGCCGGGATCGAACCGACGATTTTCGAGCGGGGTGCGCGGGATCCCGCGGTCGAGGCGGCGCTCTCCGCGCCTTTCGTGCAGGGCGTACGGGCGTGGCTGCGGTTTCCGAGCTATGAGGTGACGCCGCTCGCCGATGGCGGGAAGCGGGTGATCATCCGCGACGCGCGGTTCGCGATCGGGAATCGTCCCGGCTTCGGCGTCATCGCGATGGTCGACCTCGACGCCGACTTCGTGCCGAGGCCGGGACCCCGCCTCACCGACTGACGGAACCGCCGGCTCCTGGCGCCGCCCTACTGCTTGCGGGCCGCGGTCCAGGTGCCGGTGGCTTCGCCCTTGTTGTAGTCCACGACGCCGACCAGTTTGCCGTCCTGGATCTTCGCCCCCATGCCCACGGGCTCTCCGGCAGTGTACGGGAACCCGAGTTGAAGGGCGCCGTCCTTCCAGCTGCCGGCCGTCAAGGGCACCTTGCCTGCCGCCGAGATCATCTCGCCGCTCACGGTCTCGCCGCTCAACCGCAGGTCCATCGAGAACGACATGATCTGGCCGGCGATGTCGACTTCGCCGGCCCAGGTCCCGCTGATGGGATCGCCGGCCTGGGCGCCACCGGCGGCCCCGGGCCGGGTGAGCCAGAACGTCCCGCTGCTGTCGCCGAGCTCCCACACGCCTTCGATGCGGCTGCCCTTCAGGGCGCAGGCGAGAGTGCCCTGCGACCCCTGGAGTTCAATCGTCAGCACCAGCTTCTCCCCGGTCAACGCCGCAGCCGCCACGGGAATCGGGCCCATTGATGATTCAATGGTCCCGGTGAGCTTGCCGTCCACAACCTTGAAGTCGCTGCGCAACGACACGTCGCCGTTGGGCGTCTGCGCCGAGCCTTCCCAGGCACCGGCAAACGACTCCAGCGTCACCGGCTGCCCGCCCTGGGCCGCCGCGACGCCCGGCAGCCCCGCGGCTGCCAGGACCATCACCGTTGCCGCCATCGCCACACGTAGGTTCACCACCATCATTGCAGCCTCCAGGAACATGACGCGCCACTGGGCGCCGTCGTTCAGTCCAGCACCAGCCGTGCCCGCCGGAACCGCGCGAAGGCGGCTGCCAGGAGCGAGAGGTCAACAAGCGCCAGCAGCCCGGCCGCGACCCACAGCAGGCCATCGATGCCGATCGCCAAGGTCCAGGCGCCCATCTGCGCCTTCCAGGACTCCGGCAAGACCTGGATGCCGAGGGCCGGGACGAACATGAGCAGCAGGATCCCGACGTTCAGCGTCTGGGCGGCCTGGCGCACGGTCGGGGCCCGAAGCGACACCAGCACGCCGGCGGTTGCCGCCAGCCCTGCGCCCAGCAGCGCCAGCAGCGGCGCCCCGACGGCGAAGCGCCACGGGAACATGAGCCACGCTCCCGAGCGCGCGGCGATGTTCACGGTGAGCAGGCTCAGCGCGAGCATGACGATCACCAGGCCCCAGCCGTACGCAACCGCCGCGAGCATCTTGCCCAGCAGAATGGCGCGGTCCGGCAGGCGGCTCGCAAGCAGGGTCTCGAGCGTGTGCCGTTCACGTTCGCCGGCAAAGGAGTCGGCCACTGCGCTGCCAACCAGCATCAGCGGCACCCATCCCCAGTAGAACACCGTCGCGGGCGACTGCACCCACTCCGCGCCCGACTGGAGCGGAAGGAACACCCCGAACACGCCGATCAGGAGGACGAGGCTGAACCGCCCGCCGCGGTGGCTTCCCCCGAGCTGGAACAGTTCCCGCCATTCCTTCCACGCGACGGTCAGCACGTCCCCGATCACGGCTCTTCCTCCATCAGCGTCAGAAAGACGTCCTCGAGCGACCCCTTGTCCTTCCGCACCTCCTCCACGAGTCCGCCGCTCTGGACGATGAGCCCGACAAGCGGCGCGGTCTCGGCCGATTCGGCCAGCTCGAGCACGATGCGCCCGTTCTGGAGCTGCGCACGAACCACGCCCGGCCGCCCGCGCAGCAGGGCCAGCATCGCCTCGTTGAAGCCCCGCCCGGTGATCTCCGCCCGGGTCGCGCGGCTGGCCTTCAGCTCGTCCGGATGGCCGACCGCGAGCAGCCGGCCCTGCTTGATCACCGCCACGCGGCTGCAGAGACGCTCGGCCTCAACGAGGTTGTGCGTGGTCAGAAACACCGTGACGCCTTCGCGCTGCACCAGCGTGCCCAGTTCGTCTCTGAGCGTCGCCGCCGCAACGGGGTCGAGGCCTGCGGTCGGCTCATCCAGAAACAGGAGGCTGGGCTTGTGCAGCAGCGCCCGCGCGACGGCCAGCTTCTGCTTCATCCCGCGGCTCCAGCGCCCGACAGGCTCGCCGCGGCGCTCCCAGAGCCCGAGCGGCTGAAGCAGTGCGCGGATGCGGGCGGCGCGGGCCTCGCCGCCGATGCGCCAGACGCGCGCGTAGAAGGTGAGATTGTCCTCCGCGCTCAGCCGCTCGTAGAGGCCGTGGTGTTCGAGCAGCGCCCCGGACTGCTCGCGGATCGAGCCGCCGTCGGCGCGCGTATCGAAACCGAGCACGGTGGCCCGCCCCCCGGTGGGTTCGAGCAGGCCGAGGAGGAGCCGGATGGTCGTGGTCTTCCCCGCCCCGTTGGGCCCGAGGAACCCGAACACCGTGCCCGACGGAATCTCGAGGTCGAGCCCGTCGACCGCGCGGACGCTGCCAAACGTGCGCGTCAACCCCTCGGTGCGAATGATCGCCGGTGCCGACATGACCCACCATGATACCTGCACATGAAGACGGAGGGACTAGGGACTAGGCGCTAGGGACTCGCCCTTTCGACTCGCGCGCTGGCGGACCGCTCGCTCAGGGTGCGCCGTTCCGGCGCAGGTCGTCAATCGTGCGGCCGTCACGCGGCGCACTGCGTACTTGCCTGCCGTCACCGTCTCGGGTACGTTGCTCAGACATCCCTGTGGAGGTTGCATGCTCGCCCCCCTGGTGTCGGCGTTCACCCGGCTCTTCGCCTACGTCGCGAGGCCCATCATCGGCCTCCGCTACCGCATCGAGGTCCGCGGCCTCGAGGCCGTCAAGCGGAAGGGGCGGCGCGGCATTCTGTTCCTGCCGAACCACTCGTCGCTGCTGGACCCGGCCTTCATCGTCGCGCACCTCTACCCCGCCTTTCAACTGCGCCCGCTCGCGGACGAGCACCAGGTCAACCGGACCGTGTTCGGCTACATCGCCCTGCTCTACGGCTCCCGCATCCTGCCGAACCTGGAGCGCAGCGGCGCGGGCGCCCGCGATCGCACCCGCCAGGCGCTGCAGGAGATCGCCGGCGGCCTGAAGGCCGGCGAGAACATCCTGCTCTACCCGGCCGGCCGTCTGAAGCGCCAGTACCTGGAGGACATCGGCAGCGCGAGCGGCGTCGAAACGCTCGTCAAGGCGGTGCCTGACGTCCGGATCGTGCTCGTGCGGCACAACGGACTCTGGGGCAGCAGTTTCAGCCTCGGGTACAACGGCGAGATGCCGGACATCGGCGCGGCCCTCGCACGCGGGATCAAGTACCTCCTGCTGAACGGCCTCTTCTTCCTGCCGAAACGGCGGATGACGGTCGAACTGGTCGAGCCGGAAGACTTCCCGCGAACGGGCACGCGATCCGAGATCAACCGGTACCTCGAGCGCTTCTACAACGAAGGCGCCGCGCGGAACACGTACGTGCCGTACGGGTTCTGGGAAAAGGGCGGCACGCGCGAGGTGCCGGACCCGGTGCAGGAAGCGACGCTGGCCGATGCGTCGGCGGTGTCACCCGCCACGCAAGACCTCGTGCTCGCGCATCTTCGCGAGGCGTCGGGCCGGGGCGACGTGGCCGTCGAGCATCACCTCTCGAAGGACCTGGGGTTCGACAGCCTGGCGACCGCCGAGCTGGTGACCTGGCTCCAGCAGGAGTTCGGGTTCTCAGTCGACACGCCCGAGAGTCTCAACACGGTTGCCGACGTCATGCTCGCGGCCGCCGGCCGGGGCGTGTCCGCCAAGGCGTCCGATCTGAAGGCCCCGCCCACCGCATGGTTCGCCGCAGCCGGGAACCGCTCGGTCCTCACCCTGCCGCAGGGCGACACGCTGACGGCCGTGTTCCTGCAGCAGGCCGCGGGCCGCGCCGGCCAGCCGTTGTTCGCGGACCAGGCCAGCGGCACGCGCACCTACCGCGACCTGGTGACGGCGGTCCTCGTGCTGAAGCCGAAGCTCGAGCAGCTGCCCGGATCGTACCTCGGCATCATGATGCCGGCATCGGTCGGCGCCTCCGTGTTCCTGCTCGCCGCTCTTTTCGCCGGCAAGACGCCGGTCATGGTGAACTGGACGACCGGCCCGCGAGCGCTGCGGCATTCGCTCGACACCCTCGGCGTCACCTCCGTCGTGACCGCGCGGGCGCTCGTCGCGAAACTGGGGTCGTCAGGCGTCGACCTCTCGGGCATCGAGGACACGTTCCTGTTTGTCGAGGACCTTCTGGCGTCGGTCGGTCCGGCCGAGAAGCTGAGGGCCGCGCTGAGCAGCCGGCTCAGCTGGGCGCCGCTCGAACGGGCCGTGCCGCCCGACACGGCCGTCGTCCTGTTCACGAGCGGATCGGAGAGCCTGCCGAAGGCCGTGCCGTTGACCCACCGCAATCTGCTGACGAACATCGCCGACATCCTGACCATGGGACATCTGGAGGAGGGCGACATCACGGTCGGGCTGCTGCCGCCCTTCCACTCCTTTGGACTCACCACCACCGTGCTGCTGTCGTGGTGCCTGGGCCTGCGCACGGTGTTCCATCCCAACCCGACCGAATCGGCGCTGCTGGCGCGCGTGATCGAGACCAACAAGGCCACGGTGCTCTTCGGCACGCCGACGTTCCTCGGCGGGATCGTACGGGTGGCGGCCGACCGGCAGCTCCGAAGCCTCCGGCTCGCCGTGACGGGCGCCGAGAAGTGCCCCGACAGCCTCTTCGCGACGCTCGGCCAGCGCTGGCCGTCGCTCATCGTGCTCGAGGGATACGGCATCACCGAGTGCTCGCCCGTGGTCGCGGTGAACCCCATGGACGAACCGGTTCCCGGCACGATCGGCAGGCTGATGCCGTCGGTGGAAGGTGCCGTCGTGGACCTCGATCTTGCGCGGCGCGCGGCGCCCGGTGAAACCGGCATGCTGCTGGTGCGCGGTCCCAGCGTGTTCGGCGGGTACCTGCACTACGCGGGCGAGTCGCCGTTTGTGACCTTCGATGGCCGGTCCTGGTATCGAACCGGGGACCTGGTCGTGATGGCCGCCGACGGCCGCCTGACCTTCAAGGGCCGGCTCAAGCGTTTCATCAAGCTCGGCGGCGAGATGGTCTCGCTGCCGGCGATCGAGGCCGTCCTCCAACCGCACTTCGGCGAGGCCGACGACGGGCCGGTGATGGCCGTTGAGGCCATCGGCCATCCGGATCATCCTGACGTCGTGCTGTTCACGAGACGCCCGGCCGACCGCGCCGAGGTCAATGGCCTCATCAAGGAGGCCGGGCTGAGCGCCCTGCACTACGTCCGGCAGGTCACGGTGGTGGAGGCGATCCCGGTGCTCGGCACCGGCAAGACCGACTACCGGGCGCTGAAGGCCCGCTACTCGCCCCCGGACGCCTGATCGCCGCGGATCAGGCGAGGCGGAACGCGGCCGGCCCTGGTGCCGTTTCGAAGAACACGGCCCGGGCCGCGGCCTCCGGGTGCGCGCGCTCGTACGCCCGCCGCCACGCGCGGCGGAAGTCCTCGCTGCGTCGTTCCGCCACCATCGCCCAGACGCTGCCGCCGAACCCGGCACCGAACGCGGACGCCGCGGCCGCGCCCAGGCGGCGGGCTTCGCGGGCCAGGCAGACGGTCTCGGGCACCTGGTTGCCCAGCCACTCTTCGACGGCGTGCTGCGACTGATCGACAAGCGCGCCGAAGCGGTCCAGGTCGCCGTCGCGCAGCGCGTCGCCCGCGCCGGGCACGATGGTCCGGCTCTCCAGCACGAATTGATCGAACCGCTGCCGCAGCAGACGGGCGCCGAACTCTTCGTCACCCGCCGCGGCAATGGCCTCGCGGATCGCGTCGGCGGCGCCGCTGTCCTCGACGACCGCCGCTTCCAGCGTGCTCACGCGCCGCCCGCTCGTGTCACGCCAGATCTGCAGCACCCTGGCCGCCGCACCAGACGCGCGGTTGTAGGTGGCGAGGGCCGCGCCGGTCTTTTCGGCGAGCAGACCGCTGAACGCCACGACGAACACGTGCCCCGCGGGCATGGCCACATCCCGCTCGAAGTGGACCGGCGCGAAGCGGTACTGGCCGAGCGTCGAGGCCCGGCAGCACAAGATGGCCGTGTGGTCTTCGCTGCCGCCGAAGGTCCCGACGCCTGCGTCTCCGGCCAACGGGCCAAAGGTCCTGCCGTTCTCGACTGTGCCGAGGTACCCGGCCAGATCCTCCGGATGGCCGATCGCGGCGCGGTAGGCCGGCGTCCGATCCAGCTCGTTGAGCGCCGCCACGGCGAGGAAGACCGCCACCATGAACGCACTGGAACTGGACATCCCCGACGCCGGAGGCAGGTCGCTGGCGAAGGCGAGGTCCGCGCCGGCGGCCGCCTCTGGAAAATTCCGCGCGACGCGCCGCAGCACCGTGGCCGGGTAATTGCTCCAGTGCCCCATCACCGGCTGGAGATCCGGGCCCAGTTCGAACGCTGCGCGATCCCCGGTGTCCGCATTCACCACGGTGACGCGGCGGTCGCTCCTCGCCCTGGCGACGAGGCAGAACCCCTGCTCGGCGGCGCACAGCAGGCTCCGCCCGCCGGCGTAGTCGGTGTGCTTGCCGAGCACCTCGATGCGCCCGGGCACGAAGAACGCCGCCTCCCGTGCGGGGCCCTGCCGGCCGAGTGCGGCGCGCGCACGCGCGAACAGCGCGTGCTTGGACGCCGCCGCGCCGGCGCGGAGGCCCGACGTGTCGAGGCCGGCGGCGACGGGTACCATCAGAGGGAGACCTCCACGTTGGCGAGGCGGCTGGCGACACTCGCGATATCGCCGCGGCTGGACAGATCCAGCACGCCCGCACGCATCCGAACGACGCGGAACCTGGTTCCCGTCTCGTGGCGCGCGAGCCGCACCGCGTCGGTCAGCTCACGCTCGCCCCGCGCCGAGAGGGGCACCCGCCGGCACGCGTCGAGCACCGACGTGTCGAACCGCCAGCAGTTCATGCTGATGTACACCTGGTTCCCGAACGCCGCCAGGGTCGCGGCGTCGGGCTTCTCGACGATGTCGAGCATCGATTCGTCGCCGCCGATCCGCACCACCGCAAACTGGCCGACGCGGTCCGCCGGCACGTTGCCCTCGCGAATCATCGCGTCGCGTTCGAACGCCACCAGGCCCGGGCCGTCCAGCGCCGCCAGCGCCCGGTATGCCTCCACGGGATAGTAGTTGTCGGAGTTCAGCACGAGGAAATCCCGCGATCCGACCACCGGCGCCGCCGCCGCTACGGCGTCGGCGGTGCCCAACGGCTGTTCCTGGACGGCGAAGGCGACGCGCACCCGCGTCGGCGCCGCGGCCCCGCCGTAGTACTCGCGCACCGCGGCGTGCTCGGGGCCGATGACGAGGCAGACCTCGGCCAGGCCGGCGTCCGCCAGCGCGCTCAGGACGTAGTCCAGGAACGGCCGCCCGATGGGAATCATCGCCTTGACGCCCGTGTCGGCCACGCGCGCCTGGTCGTCGCCGAGCGCGGCGCCGGCGTCGCCCCGCCGCATCCGCGTGCCGAGCCCGCGGGCGAGGATCACCGCGATGGGTGTGTGCATGTCCGCCAACGCTCCATTTCGCGCGCCATGCCCCGCTCGATCGCGTCGATGAGATACGGCCGCAACTCAGCCGCGCTGATGATGCGATCGAGCGACCCGACCTTCAGGGCGCGGTGCACGCTGTGCATGCGATCGAACTCGTCGGCGACCTCGCCGAGCTTCTCCGACCGCACCGTTTTGGTCACCTCCGCCAGCGCCGCCCGCCGGGCCACGCGCTCGGCGTCGGTCGAGGCCGCCTTCAGCGCGGCCTCCAGCTCCTTCACGCGGGCGTCCTTCTTGGTCCGCCCGTCGACCTCGCGAGCGAACACCACTGCCGCCGCGGGGGCGCCGCCAATCACCGACGCGAAGCTCCCTTCAAGGGCCGCCACCTCCATGTTCTCGTTGAGCGTCTTCGAAAACACGACGAAGGCGCCGCCGTGATACCGCGACACGACCACGAACACGATCGGGCCCTTGAAGTTCACCACCGCCCGCCCGATCTCCGCGCCGAACTCGAGCTGACGCCGGCGCATCGACTCCGGCGACCCGTCGAAGCCCGACAGGTTCGCCAGGATCACGAGCGGCCGGTTGAGCGTCGCGGCGTTGATGGACCGGGCGATCTTCTTCGACGACATCGGGAACAGCGTGCCGGAGGTCCACTGCTCGGGGCCGTCGGCAGGCACCACGCCGAAGCGCGGCACCGTGCGCGACTCGAACCCGATCAGGCAGACCGGATAGCCCCCGATGTGCGCGTCCCACGTGACGGCAATCTCCGCATCGCGCCACCCCGACCACCGCTCGAGCGGCGCGTGGTCGGCGTCGCACACCGCGAGCATGACGCGGCGGATGTCGAACGGGCGCTTCCGGCCGGCGTTCGTGTCGTCGGAGAACACGTCGCCGACGGTCGGAAACCCGCCTTCCAGGCTGTCGTGCGGGAACCCGCGGATGTCCCGCGCCGGCGGGTCCGTCGTGGCGGCCCTCCGGGGAAACCGCTCGCCGGGCATGCGGTAGCCGTGGTCGTAGTGGCGCAACAGGACCTGGCAGGCGTCGCGCAGGTCCCTGGCCCAGTACTGCGCCTGTCCGTTCGGCCCCATGATGTGCTCGTAGCCGCCGATCCCGATATTGTCTTCCGCCGACACCGAGCCCGAATAGTCGAGGGCCATCTTGCCGGTGAGCACCATCGCCCCTTCCGGCGTCATGATCAGGATCCCGCGCGTGTGCATCAGCATCGTCGCTTCGGCGTTCCAGTAGGGCTGGGCGCCGACGTTGATGCCGGTGACGATGATGTTCACTTCCCCGCCGGCCTGGGTGAAGTCGATGAGGCGCCGGAGGACGCGCGAGATCCAGTCCATGTTCTCGGTGCCGCTCTCCATCGAGATCTTCGCGCCGGCCGAGAGCGCGTACCACTCGAGCGGCACGCCCATCGACTCGGCCATGTCCAGCGCGCCGAGGATGCGCCGGCACTCGGGCTCCGCCAGCGAGCCCACCTCGCGGCTCGGATCGCCGAGCAGCGCCACGCGCGTCATGCCCTCGGGGCACGTCGCGGTCCGGTTGGTCAGCAGCCCCACCACCATGTTGGCGGCGTTCTGGCCGTACGGCCGCTCGACGGGTACGAGCGCCCCGTGCTCGTCGAGGTCCAGCTCCACGAAGGAACCCGCCGGGATCTCGGACCCTGGGCCGGCATGCTCCGGCGTCATCAGGCGCACGATTTCGTACGGATAGGTCAGCCCGCGCTGGCGCATCCGCACCACCCGCTGGTCGTAGTCGGACAGCGTGCGGAGCGGCTCGGCCGACGGCACCGAGAACCGCAGGACCGGCGCCCGCCCGGCGGCCAGCGTGATGGTGGCCGATCCGTCCGCCATGGTCCCGCCCTCGTCGGGCATCGTCGCGCGGATGACGATTTTCTCGAGGTTCAGACCCTCGGCATGGGTCGACATCCTGGACGCGAGGTCGCCGATTTCGCTCCGGCTGAGGGTGAACGGCGGCCGCACGAACAGCGTGACCCGATTCCACTGCCACCGCTCCTCGCCCGGGCGCTTCAGTTGCGCCCGGCGAACCGCGGTGAAGGCCTCGAGCGCCATGCGCTCGAAGTACGGCACCCCGATGAGGCGGCCGGCGCCGTCGCGAACCGGCGTCGCCTCGCGCACCTCGACGAGGGCGAACAGGCGCTCGTCGCGCGGGTTCTCGCGGGCCACGCCCTTGAAGAGATAGACGTCCTCGGCCGAGGGCAGACGCTCGAGGAAGAAATGGCGCAGCCGGGTGAACTCGAGCTGCTTGCCCTGCATCGGGTGCAGCCCCCGGAACACCTTGTCCTCGCGGAAGCCGGGGCCGAACGGCCTGAAGGTCAGGAACTGCAGGTCCGCACCGGGCCCGTCGCCCGAGGCGGGCACGAGCACGAAGACCACGCGGCGCAGCGGGCGATCGAAGGCCACCTGCTCCAATTGGTCCCCGAGGACCGCGGCGATGGACTCGGCGTTCGAGTCGTCGCTCTCCCACAGGTAGATCTCGGCCACGCACTCGTGATCGACGGGCGCGGACGCCACCTCCTCCCGCAAGGCCGCCAGCACCGCCAGGGCGTCGGCGAAACGGCCGCCGGTGGCCACCACGTCGATGACCTGGCCCTCGTGCGGGTACGACGCGAGCACGAACGGCCACGGCAGCCCGGCGGCATGGCGCACGCGCTCGAGCTGCCGGAACCGGTAGTCGCGCCGGAGCATGACGTCGAGCGTCGTGCGCTGGACGGCCTGCGAGCTCCGCCCGAGGTTCGACGCGAAGACGGTCCGGAGCGGCTGCGGGCACTCCACCAGCTCCGCGCGCCAGGCCTCGGCCTCCGAGCCCTCCGGCCTGGAGGCCAGGCGCGCCAGCCGGTCGAGCATTCTCGCCTGCACCGCTCCGCGCACGCGCTCGAACTCCGGCTGTTCGACGTAGCGGTAATGCACGTCGCGCGCGAGGTCGGCGAGGTCGGACGAGCGGCCCTCCGCGCCGGCGATCAGCTGCTCGAGGATGCGGAGAAACGCCGGGGTCCCGGGCGCGAGCGTCCGCGCCACGGCGAGACGGCGCTCGAGCACCGCCCGGATGACCGGGATCTGAAGCTCGCTGCGCTGGTGGCCCTTGAACAAGGCCAGCAGGGCCTCGTGCAGCGCGGGCGCCGGATCGAGCGTCGCCACGTCGTAGTGCAGCAGGGCCGAGCGCAGCTGGTCGAGGAACGCCGCCGGGAGATCCGCGCCCTGGGACTCGAGCGTCCTGAGATACCTGAAGAGGTATTGCTCCGAGCCCAGCGCCGGGGTGCTCTCGTCTTCATCGGCGGACTGGCCCCCGAACACGGCGTGCACGTCGACGAACACCCTGAGCAGGTCGTCTTCGGCCCGCAGGAGCCCCTCGTCATCGGACGGCAACGACTGGACCAGGCGCGTGTACTCCTGCAGCACGCGTCCCACTTCCGCGGAGTCAAGGTCGAAGCCGAGCACGACCGACCGCATCACCGGCAAGACGCTGGGCGCCGGCTCCGGCATCGGGCGCTTGAGCTCCCGCAGGCCCGCGCGCACGCCCTTCAGCAGCGCGCGTCCCCTGGAGACGGGCCGCCCGCCTTCACGCACGACGACCGACCTGGCGCCGTCGAAGACCACCTTGGGCCCGGTCTTCCGTGCCCGGACGTCGGCTGACGCCTCCAGGTGCACCAGGGGCGCCCCCGGGCTGACCTGGCTGTTGGGCAGCACGAAGACCTGCCGCACCGTGCCGGCGAAGGGCGCCGAGACGGCGGTCTCCATCTTCATGGCCTCGACCATCACGAGCCGCTCGCCGGCGGCCACCTCGTCGCCCGGCTCCACGTGTACGGAGACCACGACCGCCGGCGACCCCGCGCGCACCACGCCCTCGTCGGCGCGCGAGATCGCGTGCGGGATGCCTTCGACTTCGATGAGCAGCGTGTACCCGCTCATGGCCGCCAGCACGCGGTAGCGGCGGCCATCGGTGGTCAACCACCGCTCGCACAGTCCGTCGCGTTCGACCTCGGCATCGATCCGCAGATTGCCGGCGGCAATCCGGTAGCGCCCGTCGCCGGTCCGGAACACGCGAAGCTCGTAGCGATGGCCGCGGTAGCTCAGCTCCACCGGGCGCCCCACGCCGCTCCGGGCCGTCGGCCGCAGGCGCGCGGCCGAGGCGAAGAAGGCGGAGACCTCTTCGGCGTGCTCCGTGTCGTAGACCTCGATGGCCGCCTGCAGCAGCGCGATCTTGGCGTGACGCTCGGGCAGCGACTCCTCCCCGATGGTCAGCCGGTCGAGGAGGCCCGTGTCCACGATGCCGCGATGCACTTCGGCCCGCTCCAGCACCTGCAGGAGAAAGGTGCGATTGGTCGGGCCTCCGGAGACGACGATCACGCTCTCCGCGAGCGCGCGCTTCAACCGGCCCAGCGCTTCGTCGCGGCTGTGGCCGCGCGCGGCCAGCTTGGCGAACATCGGGCCGAACTCCGGGGGCATCGAGCTGCCCTCCGCGATCCCCGTGTCCAGGCGCAGGCCGGGCCCGGTCGGCGTGCGGAAGAGCGTCACGACGCCGGGCGACGCCGCGAACCCGCTGTAGGGATCTTCGGCGTTGAGACGGACCTCGATCGCGTGCCCCGAGCTGGCGGGCGGCATGGCGGCGAGCCGCCCGCCACGGGCCACGTCGATACCGAGCTTCACCAGGTCAATGCCGCTGGTGAGTTCCGTCACGACGTGCTCGACCTGGAGCCGGGTATTCGCCTCGAGGAAGTAGAACCGGCCGGACAGGTCCACGAGGAACTCGACGCTGGCCTGGTCCCGGTAGTGCGCCGCCGCCACGAGCCGCACGGCGGCATCCGTCAGCGCCGTCTCGAGATCCGGAGAGAGGCCGGTCGCGGGCGCCTCGGACACGAGCTTCTGGTACCGCCGCTGCAGCGAGCAGTCCCGGGTCCCGATGGCCCAGATCGCCCCGTGGCGGTCCGCCTGGACCTGCACCTCGATGTGGCGCATCCCGGCCATCCAGCGCTCGACAAAGAGCGTGCGGTCATTGAAGACGCGCGACGCGTCACGCCGGACCTGGCCAAACGCCGCCTCGAGGTCGGCCGGCGACGTCACGCGCCGGATCGCGCGCCCTCCGGCTCCCCCGCTCGCCTTGAGCGCGATCGGGTAGCCGACTCGCTCGGCCTGGGCCAGCGCGGCCTCCACGGTGTCGGCCGGCGCCTCGCCCCACGCGACGACCGGGATGCCGGCCTGCTCGGCGAGCCGTTTCGCGCAGATCTTGTCGCCCAGCCGCCGCATCGAACCGCTGTCCGGGCCGATGACCGCCACGCCGAGCCGTTCGCACAGTTCGGCGAACTCGGGCCGCTCCGCGACGAAGCCCCAGCCGGTCCAGACCGCGTCCGCCTGCGCTTCGACCAGGCCCCGCTCGAGGGCACGGTAGTCGAGATACACCGGGCGCCTCAGCCCGTCGGCATCGTCTACGTACGTCGAGGGTCCGAGGTCGACGGCCTCGTCGGCCTCGCGCACGAACCGGGCGTGCCGGTCGGGCTCACTGAACAAGGCGATGACGCGGATCCCGGTCCGGTGTTCCAGGTTGTACTCGCGGACCGCGTGGATGAACCGCATGGCGGGTTCTCCACGGTTGACGATCGCGACGCGGCGGAAGTCAGTCAGCATGAAAGCCTCGATGGCGGACCGGCCGGAATCCACCGGGCGCGCCGTTGACGGCAAAGGACCACGTATTCTAGCCCATCAGGCGGGATTGGCTGCCGGGGCGAGCCGCTTCTGCATGAGGATTTCGTCGGCCTCCTCGATGAGGAAGGCCTTCAGCGTGCCCGCCGCTTCGAACCCGTGGCGCTCGTAGAAGCGCCTGGCGCGCGGATTGAAAGAGGAGACGCAGAGAAATATGTGGCGTGCGCGTCCCCGGTAGGTGCGCTCGGCGTGGTCGAGCAGCGCGGCGCCGACTCCGCGGCTCCGGAAACCCGGTGCCGCCGCGATGGAGACGATGTAGGGCGCACCGGCCAGGCCGGCCGGCCGCACCAGAACGAGCCCGCACCGCTCGCCTCCGGTTTCGGCAATCTCCAGCACGTCCATCGCGGACGTGCAGGCCGCCAGGCACGCGTCGAACCCGCGGCCGAGCGTGAGCCAGGGGTCCGACGAGGCCATGACTCCGGCCGCCCATTCCGCATCGTCGCCCGCGGCCATTCGGATCGTGACGGCCAGCATGCTCGCTCCCGCTATAATCGCCGGGCGGCCGCCGACGTGCGGCCGCCCGGCACCTGACGCACCAAGAGGACCCGATGGCCTCGATCCCCGCGCTGCTCTTCCCGGATCCCCGGCGCCGCCTGCCCCACTCCCGCTGGTGGAACATCGGGGCGCGCACGGTGCACCTCGCCGCCACAGGCATCCTGCTCGGCGGCCACGCCTTCGGCGCTGACGCCGCAACGTTGATGCCGCTGCTGTGGGCGGCGATCGTGAGCGGCGCGGCCATGATCGCGATCGAGTTGTATCCGACCGCCCACTGGGCCCACCAGGTCTGCGCCCTGTTCGTGTACGCGAAGCTGGGCGTGCTCTGCCTGGTGCCGTACCTGTGGGAGCAGCGCGTCGCGCTGCTGCTGGCGGTGCTCGTGCTCGCGTCGGTCGGCGCGCACGCCCCGCGCAGCGTCCGCCATTACTCGCTCTGGTACCGCCGGGTCATGGTCGACTGATCACCCGGCGGCGTTCAGCGTCGCTCCGAGGCCCGCTTGCCCCGCCGAAGCCAGCCGGCAGACCGGTTGGGGAAGGCGGGAGTCCCGGCCAACTACGGCTTCTTCAACCGAAACACATTGAGCACATCCGCCCGGCTCTTGACGGTGGACCGCTGGGCGTCCTGGCGCTCCCGCGCGAGGCGTTCGAACGTCGGCCCCGGCTTCGCGTGCCGGAAGAACACGCCCGTGTAGAGCTTCTCGCCGTACGCCTGCGCCAGGTCCATGGCGGCCAGCCGGTCGGCGGGGTTGTGACTGAGCGACTCCAGCGTCTGCAGCGTCGCTTTCTGCGCCTTGAGCATCTGGTCTTCCTGCCCGTAGGTGACGCAGGGCGACTGCACGTTGATGAAGGCGAATCCGGGGTAGCGGATGCCTTCCTCGATGATCTTCGCCAGGCCGTTCATGTCGGCCGGCGTGCCCTGCGCCACGAACTCCGCGCCGTACCCCAGCACGTAGAGCAGCGGGTTCACCGGGCTCTCCATGGCGCCGTGGGCCGACGACACGGTGGCGAGGCCCCGGCGGGAGGTCGGCGACAGCTGCCCCTTCGTGAGCCCGTAGATCTGGTTGTCCATCACGATGTACGTGATGTCGATGTTGCGCCGGATGGCGTGGGCCACGTGGCCGCCGCCAATCGAGAAGCCGTCGCCGTCGCCCCCGGCGCACAGCACCAGGAGGTCGGGGTTGGCCAGCTTGATCCCCTGCGCGATGGGCAGCGATCGCCCGTGCACGCTGTTGAAGCCGTAGGCGGTGGTATAGCCCGGGATGCGGCTCGAGCAGCCGATGCCGGAGATGAACGCGATCTCGTGGGGAGGCCGGCCCACGTTGGCCAGCGCCCGGTAGATGGCCTGCACGACGCCGAAGTCGCCGCAGCCCGGACACCAGATGGGCTTCAGATCGCTCTTGTAGTCCTTCGCGGTGTAGTCCTCGACGGGTCTCGCGCTCAGCGTGCTCATGTCCCGTGTCCTCGTGTGCCTAGCCCTCGGAGGGCTGCTGGTGCTTTTCGCGCTGCAGCGCGAGGGAGATCTGGCGCAACCGGTCCGCGACCTCGGCCGGCGTGATGGGGTTCGACCCGCTCTTGGCGAGCTGTTCGATCCCGCGCGGCACGTCGACGAACATGCGGAGCAGCCTGAACAGCTGGCTCTGGTGGTTCTGCTCCACCACCAGCCCGCGGGCGATGGACGCGAAGAACTCCTGGTAGACCTGTTCCGACACCGGGTAGAGCAGCCGCGGCACCAGCAGCTTCACGCGCAGGCCCTGCGTGAGGGCGAGGTGGAAGGCCTCAATGGCGATGCCCGCGGTGCTGCCCCAGCTGATCAGGCCGAGGGGCGCGTCGGCATGGCCGTCGACGATGAACAAATCGCGCCGCTGCTTGAGCGGGTCGAACTTCCTCAGCCGCTTGTCGTTCATCCGGCTGTGCATCTCGCCGTTCGCGGTCGGGGCGCCGTGCTCGTTGTGTTCGATCCCGGAGGCGAGGTAGTTGCCGCCCTTCATGCCGGGGTGGCTGATGGGGCTGATGCCGGTTTCGGTGAAGCGGAACCGGACGTAGTGCTCGAGTTCCTTCGCCGTCGGCTTCTGCCGCTCGATGATGCGGATCGCCGCCGCGTCGATGGGCTCGGCCGTCTCCTTGCGCTGCCCCACTTCCTGGTCCGACAGGATGATGACCGGCGTCTGGTACTGCTCGGCGAGGTTGAAGGCCTCGATCGTAACGGGGAACATGTCCTCGGCGCTGACCGGCGCCAGCACGGGGCGGATCACGTCGCCGTGCGCCGAGAACGCGGCCTGGAACAAGTCCGACTGCTCGCCCTTCGTCGGGATGCCGGTGGAGGGCCCTCCGCGCTGCACGTTCACGCAGACCAGCGGCAGTTCCGCGATGCTGGCCAGGCCGAGCATTTCGGTCTTGAGCGACATGCCGGGCCCCGACGTCGCCGTCATCGCCTTCTTGCCGGCGAACGACGCGCCCACCACCGCGCCCACGCCCGCGATCTCGTCCTCGGCCTGCAGCATCGTGCCGCCGTACTTCCAGATCTCGCGGCCGAGGAAGTGCATGATCTCCGACGAGGGCGTGATCGGGTAGCCGCCGAAGAAGTCGCAACCCGCCACGATCGCGGCGGCCGCGCAGAGGTCGTT
The DNA here is from genome assembly GCA_025456345.1 of Vicinamibacterales bacterium. Classification (GTDB taxonomy): domain Bacteria; phylum Acidobacteriota; class Vicinamibacteria; order Vicinamibacterales; family JAKQTR01; genus JAKQTR01. The sequence goes on from JALOKU010000009.1 coordinate 23,519, forward strand.
GCCGTCCACGACGAATTTCGCCGTCGGCGCGGAGGGCTCCGCCATGAGGCGGTCGGTCTTGAGGGGATGCTGCTCCGCGAACTCGAGGCCTGCGTGGAACGCCTTCTCGGCCCGCTCGATGATCTCCTCGCCCTTCTTTGCCAGGCGCTTCCGGATGCCGGCAATCACTTCCTGGCGGCCGATGCCGAGCCAGCCCGACATCAGGCCGAGCACCACGGTGTTCTTCGCCCGGTCGCTCCCGCCGGTCTCACGCGCGATCTGCTCGATCGGTACCGGGATCACCTCGGCGGGGGTGACACCCACCAGCGGAATCCTGTCCGGCGCCACGTTCGTGTTGCTGTCGTAGATCACCGTGGTCTGGCCGCCGACGGGCAACTCGGCGCCGAACTTGAGGAAGTCCTCCCAGTTCAGCGCCACCGCGAGGTCGAGCGACCCGCCCGGGCTGAGGACCTTCGCCGTGCACACGCGCAGCCGGAAACTCGACTCACCGCCGCGAATCTGCGGGCCGAAACTCTTGGTGAGGACGCCGTGATAGCCCTCGAGCGCGGCCGCGGTGAGCAGCGATTCGCCTGCCGACACGATGCCGTCGCCGCCAGAGCCGGCCATTCCGATGACAAGATCCGTATTCATGGCAATCCCGGGAGACAGTGGGTTCGTGGTGGCCACGTCGACCGACTCAGCCGGAGGCGGCACCTCACGGCCGACGTAAAGCCCCGCAAGCATATCAGATGGAATCTGGCTCGGGCCAGAGCCACGCCGCACCCCTGACACCGCTGGCATCGCCGTGGCGCGGGGCGGCCAGCCTCGTGTCGACGCGGTCGGAGAAGACCCACGGCGCCCACTGCGCGGGTACGTGCTCGTAGAGGCGAGTCAGCTTCGACAACCCGCCGCCAAGCACGATGACATCGGGGTCGAGCACGTTGATGACGCTCGCGAGCGCGCGCGCCATCCGCCCCTCGTACCGGCGGAGCGTCGCGTCGGCGTCCGCATCGCCTCCCTCCGCGAGTGCGGCAATCGCCTCGCCGCTCAGCCGGACGCCGGATGCCTGCTCGTGGTCGCGTGCCAGACCGGGGCCAGAGAGGAACGTCTCGATGCACCCCCGCCGGCCGCAGTAACACGGCCCGCCCGGCCACTCCTCCGGCCCGGGCCAGGGCAGCGGGTTGTGTCCCCACTCCCCCGCGATCGCGTTCGGCCCGGTGACGATCTGCTGGCGCACGGCAATGCCGCCGCCGGTGCCGGTGCCGATGATGACGCCGAAGACCACCGCGGCGCCGGCCGCTGCGCCGTCACACGCCTCGGAGAGCGCGAAGCAGTTCGCGTCGTTGGCCAGCCGCACGGCGCGGCCGAGCGCCCGGTCGAGGTCCTGCTGCAGCGGCCTCCCGTTGAGCCATGTGGAGTTGGCGTTCTTCACGAGACCGGTCGCGGGCGAGACGGCGCCGGGCATGCCGATGCCCACCGTGCCGCGCGACCCGGCCTCCGCCTCGAGCGTGGCCACCAGCCCGGCAATCGCCCGGACCGTGGCGCCGTAGTCGTCCCGCGGCGTCGCGATGCGCCGGCCAGCCGCGACCCGGCCGCCCGCCGCGAGCGCGATGCCTTCGATTTTCGTGCCGCCGAGGTCGATGCCGATTCGAACCATGATGCCGTCCGCCCGCGCCGCCCCCGTCAGCCGGGTCGCCGCGCCCGGCGCCCTGTTATGATACGCGGATGGCGCTACAAGAGCGGGACTTCTACACCGAGACCCAGGGGACGCGGCCCGCCAGCTACGCGTGCCCCCACTGCAAGCGGCGCAATGACTACCAGATTCACTGGGTGACGCGGATCAAGAAGGACCGCCTGCCGCCGGGAGCCGACGATCGCGACCGCGCCCAGTTCCCCAAGCTGCGCAACTACATGATCCGCACCGACGACCTGGTGACCTGCCTCACCTGCCGCCGGCGCTTCGAGGTCCCGAGCCACCAGTCCCTCGTCTTCCTCGCCGACGGACAGGGCCCGGTCCAGTACGACCCCGACGACGACAATTTCGGCAATCGCTGACCGCAACGCCGCGACGGCCGTACGCCAGCCGAAGCTCGCCGGTGACGACGCCTCCCATCCCGTTCTGACGAGGCGTCATCACCCGTCCAGCATCCGCTGCAGCCGTTCGCGGACCGTCTCCATCAGCCGCTCCCGGTCGTGGATCGTGAGCCCGGTGGTCGGAATCGGCGCACCCACCTCAACCCGAACCACCCCGGGCTTCACCCAGAGCTGCCCGCGGGGCATGACGTCGGCGGTGCCGTGCAGCGCCACCGGAGCCACCGGCACCTGCGCCTTGATCGCCATGACGAAGCCGCCTTTCTTGAAGGGCAGCATCGCGACGCTCCGCGCGCGCGTGCCTTCGGGCGCGATGATGAAGGAGTCGCCGGCCACGAGCCGCTCCGCGGCGGCGTCCACCGACGCGATCGCGCTGGTCCGGTTCCCGCGGTCCACCGGCACGAACCCGACCAGGCGCATCGCCCGGCCGAGGATAGGGACCTTCCCCAACTCGGCCTTGTACAATCCGCGCAGCCGGAGGCACTTCGGGAACAGCGCCTCGAACGCCACGACGTCGGCAAGGCTCCGGTGATTGATGCAGTACAGCGTGGGCCGATCGCCCACCACGTGCTCCAGGCCACAGACCTCGAGCCTGATGCCCAGCATCCTGCGCACAACCGTCGCGCCGAACCGGCCGAGGGCAAAGACATGTCCCGACCGGCCGGTCAGAAAGGCTGCAGCCAGGGCGGGCGGCCCTACGGCGGCGATGTAGATCGCCAGGAAGAGGTAGGCGGTGAATGACCGCAACCGGTAGAGGATGGCCGACATATTCCAGCCCGGCATCTTATCCCAGGATGGCCGGCGGCCGTGCGGCGGAGTGCGCGGCGCGCAGTCTCAATGTGGTACCCTCTTTGCAGCCCTCCGGGTGCGTCGGAGCGGACCGCCAGAATCCCGGCAGTCCTCAACTTCAGTGTGTGTCTGCAACAGCGGAGCCTGACCCGTGCACCGAATCCTCAGCAAGGAAATCCTGGCGCCTGACGTGGTTCGCTTCTGGATCGAGGGGCCGCACATCGCCCGCAAGCGCAAGCCCGGCCAGTTCGTGATCGTCCGCACGGGCGAAGACGGCGAACGGATTCCCCTCACCATCGCCGACGTCGACAAGATCCGCGGCGCGATCTCCATCATTGTCCAGGGCGTCGGGAAGTCCACCCGGCAGCTGAACGCGCTCAACGAGGGCGACGCGATCCTGGACCTGGCGGGCCCCCTCGGCCGCGCCACCGAAATCCACCCGGGCCGCAAGGTCTGCTGCATCGGCGGCGGCATCGGCACGGCGGTCGTGTACCCGATCGCGTGCGGCGTCAAGGCGCTCCACGGCGAGGTTGTGGCCATCATCGGCGGGCGGACCCGGGACCTGGTGATCCTCGAGAAGGAACTCCGCGCGGCGGTGGACCAGGTCATCGTCACGACCGACGACGGGTCGTACGGCGACAAAGGCCTGGTGACCGACGCCCTGAAGGCGCTGCTGGCCGAAGGCCGCCACTTCGACGAGGTGGTTGCCGTCGGACCGCTGCCGATGATGCGCGCCGTCGTCGAGGTCACGCGCCCGCTCGGCATTCCCACGACCGTGAGCCTGAACCCCGTGATGGTGGACGGCACGGGCATGTGCGGCGGGTGCCGCGTGTCGGTTGGCGGCGAACAGAAGTTCGTGTGCGTCGACGGCCCGGAGTTCGACGGCCACCAGGTGGACTTCGAGGAGCTGAACGCGCGGCTGCGCGCGTACCGGGAGCAGGAAGCCGAGTCGCTGCGTCTGTTCGACCAGGCCACCCTCTGCCGCAGCAGTCAGGCCCGCTGACGCACGCAACCCTACTGAGCCGAGTCTGAGACCCATGGCGAAGAAGATCATCCAGAAGACCAAGAACCCGATGCCCCTCCAGGATCCGCACGAGCGGGCGCACAATTTTGAGGAGGTCTCCCTCGGCTACCCGGTGGACCTGGCGGTGCTGGAGGCCCAGCGCTGCATCCAGTGCAAGAACGAGCCCTGCATCGCCGGGTGCCCGGTCGAAATCGACATCCCGCACTTCATCAAGCAGGTCGCGGAACGCGACTTCGAAGGCGCCTACCGGACGCTCATGGATCGCAACGTGTTGCCGGCCGTCTGCGGCCGCGTGTGCCCGCAGGAAGAACAGTGCGAAGTCAAGTGCACGCTGGGGGTCAAGAACGAGCCGGTGGCCATCGGCCGGCTCGAGCGCTTCGTGGCCGACTACGCCGCCCTCGTGAAGTTCACCGACGACACGCCGCCCGCGCCGCCGACCGGCCACAAGGTGGCGGTGGTCGGCTCGGGGCCCGCCGGCCTGACCGTGGCGGCCGACCTGGCGAAGATGGGGCACGGCGTGACGATTTTCGAAGCCCTGCACAAAGCCGGCGGCGTGCTCGTCTACGGCATTCCCGAGTTCAGGCTCCCCAAGGCGATTGTCGAGCGTGAAATCGACGGCCTCAGACGGATTGGCGTCGAGATCAAGACGAACCACGTGATCGGCCAGACGTTCACCGTCGACGAACTGTTCACCGAGCTCGGTTTCGAAGCGGTGTTCATCGGCACGGGGGCCGGCCTGCCGACATTCCCGAAGATTCCCGGCATCAACCTGATCGGCGTCTATTCGGCGAACGAGTACCTGACGCGCTCGAACCTGATGAAGGCGTACCTGTTCCCCGCCACGGACACGCCGACCATCCGCGGCCGCAACGTGGCGGTCATCGGCGGCGGCAACACGGCGATGGACGCCGTCCGCACGTCGCTGCGCCTCGGGGCCGAACACGCCTACCTGATCTACCGCCGCACGCGCCAGGAGATGCCCGCGCGCGCCGAGGAGATCGATCACGCCGAGGAAGAGGGCGTGCAGATCATGATGCTCGCCGCCCCGACGGCCATCCTTGCCGACGAGCGTTCGAGGGTCCGCGCGATCCGCTGCATCCGCATGGAGCTGGGCGAGCCGGATTCCTCTGGCCGCCGGAGCCCGGTGCCCGTGAAGGGCTCGGAGTTCGACGTCGAGGTGGATACGGTGGTGTTCGCCATCGGACAGGGCGCCAACCCGCTCATCCGCAACACCACGCCGGACCTCCCCGTGAACAAGTGGGGCAACATCCTCGCCGACGACGGGACCGGCGCCACGCAGAAGGCCGGCGTCTTCGCCGGCGGCGACATCGTCACCGGCGGCGCGACGGTGATCTCGGCGATGGGCGCCGGCCGGAAGGCCGCGGGCGCGATTGACACCTACCTGCGGAACCCGTCCTCGGACGGCTTCTCGCCCACCGACGTCTGAGTCGGGTCGAGCACCCGTGCTCGCGGAAGACGGCGGGCCGCTGTCTGCAGGTTCTGAAACCGGTCATGCAGGTTCTGTCGTATCATCGTATCGTGACCGATGATGACGCCGCGGACCGGCCCACGCTGGCGCCCGCGATGCTCGTGTCGATGCCGCAGCTTGCGGACCCCAACTTCCGCCACACCGTCATCCTGCTGTGCGAATACAGCGCCGACGGGGCGTGGGGCCTCGTGCTGAACCGCCCGACCGGGAAGACGGCCGCCAGCGTGATCGAGTTCACGCCGCCCCTCGAGGGCGACAGCGGCCTGGAGATCTGGACGGGCGGCCCCGTCGAGACCCAGCGCGGCGCGCTCCTGCTGCCCGAGGAGCCGCTCGGCGACGACGCCTTCGAAGTGAGCCCCGGGATCTTCGTGTCCTCCTCGGCCGAACTGCTGCGGAAGCTCATCGAGGGCCCGCCGGTGGAGAAGGCCCGGCTGCTGATGGGCTATGCCGGCTGGGACGCCAAGCAACTCGACCGCGAACTGACCGAGTCGTCGTGGCTCATCAGCGACGTGGCGGCCGAGATCGTGTTCGACACCAATCCCGCTGAGATGTGGGAAGCCGCCATCCGCCGCCTGGGTGTCGACCCGGCCGCGCTGCACGCCAGTTCCGGGATTCACTAGGCGCGCATGCCCTCACTCATCTTCCGCAAGGGCCTCGACCTGAAGGCGGCCGTCGCCGGCGAACTGGCGCAGGACTACCGCAGTGCGCTGGTCGACGAGCTGAAAGGCTCCGACTTTACCTACCAGTCCGGCCGGCTCACGCTCCACCTCGCGCGGGAGTTCGGGTTCTGTTACGGCGTGGACCGCGCGGTGGACTACGCCTACCAGTCGCGGCGCAAGTTCCCGGACCGGCGCGTGTTCCTGACCGGGGAGATCATCCACAACCCGCACGTCAACGAGAAGCTGAGGACGAGCGGCATCCGCTTCCTCGACGACGCCGGCGAGTCGCCCGGCTCACTCGGGCCCGAAGACGTCGTCATCCTGCCGGCGTTCGGGGTGACGATCGCACAGCTGGAGGCCTTCGACCGGCAGGGCTGCACGCTGGTCGATACCACCTGCGGGTCGGTGCTCAACGTCTGGAAGGCGGTCCGGCGCTACGCCGAGGGTGGCCTGACGTCCGTCATCCACGGGAAGATCCGCCACGAGGAGACCCAGGCGACAGCCTCGCAGGCCCTCAAGTCGCCGAGCGGGCCCTATCTTGTCGTGCTCGATCGCGCCGAAGCGGCGGACGTTTGCCGGTACATCCGCGAGGGGGGCAACCGGGACGACTTCCTCGCGCGCTACGCCGAGGCTGCGTCGCCCGGATTCGATCCGGACCGGGATCTGGTCAAGGTCGGCCTGGCCAACCAGACGACCATGCTGATGACCGAGTCGCTCGAGGTCGGCGAGATGTTCCGGGAGGCCCTGGCCGCCCGCTACGGCGCCGACGCGCTCGCCGAGCACTATCGGGCGTTCGACACGATCTGCAGCGCGACGCAGGATCGGCAGGACGCCGTCGTCGGTCTCCTGGCTGACCACCCCGTCGACCTGATGGTCGTCGTCGGCGGCTACAACAGCAGCAATACGCTGAATCTGGCGAGAATCTGCGCGAACCGCGTGCCCACCTTTCACATCGCCGACGACGACTGCCTGATCTCCCCCGATGAGATCCGGCACCGTCCGGCAGGAGAGAAGGCCGAGGTGACGACCCGCAGGTGGATGGCCGCCGCCGGGCCGGTGTGCGTGGGCCTGACCGCTGGCGCCTCGACGCCCGACAACCTGGTCGGCGCCACGATTCTCAAGATCGCCCTCTTCGCCAACGCCTCGGCGGAGAACCGGTAAACACTCCACGCCACCCGGTCGTAGTTCCCAGGCGAAGCGGAGGTGTAAGACCGCCATGCTCATCTGGCGCGGCCTAATCTGGTTCCTGGTTCTGGCGCTGGCGGCTCCAGCCGTGGCGGGCGCCCAGGGTTTCAAGTGGTGGCAGTCCGATAAGTTCAAGACCGACTTGACGTTATCGGCTGACCAGATCACCCGGCTCGAAGAGGTCTACCAGAGCCTGCTGCCGAAGCTCACGGCGGGCAAGGAGGACCTCGATCGGCTCGAAAGCAGCCTGTCGACGCTCATCGCCGAGGGCGTGGCGCCCGAAGGCGACGTCATGAAGATGGTCGACCAGGTCGAGCGCTCCCGGGCCGAACTGGCGAAATCCCGCACCCTGATGATCTACCGGATGCACCGCCTCCTGACCGCTGACCAGAGGGTCAAGATGAATGCCCTCCATGAGCGCTGGGAGCGGGAACGCCGGCAGGTCCGCCGCCAGCCAGCGAAGTAACCGCGACAGGATAGCCCCTGACCAGGGAGGAGTTCCGTGAAGAGGATTGGGACATCTGCACTCATGCTGGGACTGGTGGCGGTGGCGCTCGCGCTTCCCTCCGGCACGTTCGCCCAGGCGCCGTCCGGGCTCCCCGGCGCCGTTGATCAGGCCCGCGTCGACGAACTGGTGAAGTACGCCAGAGAGAAGTACGTCCAGGGCCAGGCGCAGCCCGCGCCGGCGCAGCAGCGTACGCTCGAGGAGCGCGCGGAAGCCCGGCCCGTCATCCAGCTCACCGTGGAACAGGCGGTCAGGATGGCGCTCGAGAACAACATCGAGCTGTCCATCGAGCGCCTCAATCCCCAGTTGCAGGACCTGACGCTCGCGCAGACGCGCGGCGCCTACCGGCCGACACTGGCGTCCACCCTGAATGCCAACTCGGCCGCGCCGCTGCCCACCAGCTTGTTGAACGGCGGCCAGAACGTGACCAACGAGACGGCCAATGCGAACGTGAACATCGCCCAGGTTCTCCCGTGGTTCGGCACGAACTACACCGCCGGGTTCAACAACTCGCGCACGAACACCACCAGCACGTTCGCGACCTTGAACCCGCAGTTCACGACGCAGCTCACGGCCTCGATTACGCAGCCGTTCCTGCGCGACTTCAAGATCGACAACACGCGCAACCAGCTGCTGACAGGCACGATCACGCGCCAGGTCTCCGACATCACGCTGCGGACCCGCATCACGAATACCACCGCGACGACCAAGAACGCCTACTGGGACCTGCTCGCCGCGATCCGCGCGATCGAGGCCGCCAAGCAGTCGCTCGCGCTGGCCGAGAAGCTCATCGAGGACAACCGGGTCCGCGTCGAAGTCGGCACCCTGGCCCCCATGGACATCATCTCGGCCCAGGCCGAGGCGGCTACACGGCGGCAGACGCTGACCCAGGCCGAAGCGACGCGCCGCACGGCGGAGCTGGTGCTCAAGCGCCTCATCGTCAGCGAAACCAACGACCCGGTCTGGAGAGCGTCGATTGACCCGATTGACGTGGTGCAGGTCCGGCCGATCACTATCAACCTCGAATCGGCCGTGACCGCCGCCCTCGACCAGCGGACCGACCTGCTGACGGCCAGGAAGAACCTGGAGGGCAGCGACGTCAACATCCGCTACCTGCGCAACCAGATGCTGCCCGCCCTCAACGCCGTTGCCACGCTGGGCACGCGCGGACTCGGCGGCAACCAGTTCATCCGCGAGGGCGGCGTGGTGGTGGGATCGATCCCCGGCGGCTGGCCCGACGCCTTCGCCATGATGCGCCGCTTCGATTACCCGAACTGGACCGTTGGCGCGACCTTCTCCTACCCGCTGGGCCAGAGCTCGCAGGAAGCCGCCTTCGCCCGCGCCAAGCTGCAGTACCAGCAGTCACAGTCCCAGATTCGCGCGCTCGAACTGACCGTGGCGACCGAGGTGACCAACGCGGCGCTGCAGGTCGAGAGCACGTTGAAGCGCATGGAAGCGTCACGCGCCGCGCGGGAACTGCAGGAGAAGCGCCTGGAGAACGAGCAGAGCAAGTTCGAGGTCGGCATGTCGACCAACTTCTTCGTGGTGCAGGCCCAGCGCGACCTGCTCGACGCCCAGATCGCCGAGCTTCGGGCGACGCTCGACTACCAGAAGGCGCTGGTCGCGTTCGAGCGTGTCCAGCAGACCGCTGGCGGCGTTTGATGATGAATATGGCGGGACCCGACACAGCCCCGGCGCGTCAAAGTCTGAGCGACTCCGGCAGGACCTATGCGTAAAGCACTCACACTCGGCATCGTGGCGGTGGCCGTCGCGCTCGGCGTCTGGATGTACTTGAGGCCCGGCCCGGCTGACGGCGCGTCATCCGCGCAGGCGGCCGCCGGCCAGCCCGGCGGCGGGGGCGGCCGCGGCGGCGCCTTCCGCCCGACGATGACCGTGGAAACCACGACGGCGAAACGCCTCGGCGTGGCTGAGCGCGTCACGGTGGTCGGGAACCTGATCGGCGCGGTCACGGTTGACGTCGTGCCCAAGGTCAGCGGCCGCCTCGAGGCAGTGAATGTCCGCCTCGGCGACCCGGTGCGCCGGGGCCAGTTGCTGGCGACGCTCGAGGACCGGGAACTGCGCGAGCAGGTGCGCCAGAACGAGGCCTCGCTGGAGGTGTCGAAGGCCACCGTCCGGCAGCGCGAAGCCGACCTCAAGAACGCCCAGAGCAACCTCGATCGCTCCCGGAACCTGTTCGGGCGCAGCCTGGTCGCGCGGCAGACGCTGGACGACGCCGAGGCGAGGTTCGACGCGGCGCTGGCGCAGGTCGACCTGGCCAAGGCCCAGGGCAACCAGGCGGCGGCGAGGCTGGAAGAGCTCCGCATCAACCTCTCGAACACGCGGATCCTCTCCCCCGTCGACGGCTTCGTCGGAAGCCGGCGCCTGGATCCCGGCGCTTTCGTGGGCACCAACTCGTCGTTCCTGTCGGTGGTGGACATCCACTTCGTGCGCCTCGTCGCGAACCTGGTCGAGAAGGATCTCCGGCGAATCGTCATCGACATGCCGGCACGGGTCGAGGTGGATGCGTACCCCGGCGAGGTGTTCAAAGGACGTGTCGCCCGCCTGTCGCCCGTGCTCGACCCCGCAACGCGCACGGCCCAGATGGAAGTCGAAGTCCCCAACCCCTCCGCCAGGCTCAAGCCCGGGATGTACGCACGCGTGCAGTTTGTCGTCCTCGAGCGGGCCGACGCCCTCACGGTCCCGCGCAATGCGATTGTCGACGTCGAAGGCACGCGCGGCGTGTTCGTCGCCGACGGCAAGACCGCCCGCTTCAAGCCGATCACGAGCGGCATTGTCGACGGCGAGGCCGTCGAGATCACCGATGGCCTCGCCGACGGGAGCACGGTCATCACCCTGGGCTCCGCCTCGCTTCGCGACGGCGACCCGATCGTGGTCGCCGGCCAGGGCGGCCGGGGCGGGCGCGGCGAGGGCTCCAGGGGTGGCGGGCAGCCGGAGGGCGGAGCCAGGAGTGGGCAGCGCCCCGGCGGCGGGGCGTAGGCGGCAATCAGGTCGAATCAGCAGAGACGGAACGTATGAGCATCCCACGCACGGCCATTGAGCGCCCGATCACCATGTACATGCTCTGCGGGGTCATCGTGCTCCTCGGCGCGATTTCACTCGTGCGGCTGCCAGTCGACCTGATGCCGGACGTCACCTTCCCCAGCATCACCGTCCGCGTGAGTTACGGCGGCGTCGGACCGCTCGAGATGGAGGAGCTCGTCACCCGGCCAATCGAGCAGGCGGTGAGCGCCGTCGCCGGACTGGAGCAGATCAACGCCACCTCGTCGGAAGGCAGTTCCACCGTCCGCCTGAACTTCGCGTGGGGGACGGACCTGAACGCGGCCGCCGACGACGTGCGCAGCCGCGTGGACCGGGTGCGCGGCCGCCTGCCGGAGGACGCGGACGCGCCGATCCTGTTCAAGTTCGACGCGTCGGCCATGCCGATCATGGGCGTGGGCGTCGAAGGCAACATGGACCGGGTCGCGCTGCGCGAGATGGCGCAGAACATCCTGTCGCCGCGGATGGAGCGCGTGCCGGGCGTGGCGGCCGTGAGCGTCGAAGGGGGGCTGCGGCGCCAGATTCACGTCGAACTGTCGAAGGAGAAGATTGCCGCCCTCAATCTCTCCGTGGACCGCGTGATCTCCATCCTGCGAACAGAGAACGAGAACACGCCGCTCGGTGAAATCGACGAAGGCGACACGACCTACCTGCTGCGCAGTCAGGGCCAGTTCGAGAACCTCGACCAAATCCGGGATCTCGTGGTGCAGTCGACCGGCAACGTGCCGGTCTACCTCCGCGACATCGCCGAGGTGAACGACGCCACCGAGGACCTGCGGGCGTTCACGCGGATCAACGGCAAGCCGGCGATCCGGATGCGCGTCACCAAGCAGTCGGGGGAGAACACGGTGGCCATCGCCGAACTGGTGAAGGCCGAGATCGCGCGCATCAACCGCGAAGTGCCCAACGTGCGGCTGATGGTGCTCGACGACAGCTCGATCTTCATCCAGCGGTCGATCTCGAGCGTCAAGGAAGCCGCCTATCTCGGTGCCTTCCTGGTCGTCGGTATCATCTTCCTGTTCCTGCGGGACCTCCGGTCGACGTTCATCATCTGCGCGTCGATCCCTATCTCGATCATCGGGACGTTCGCCCTGCTCTACTTCTCCGGGTTCACCCTGAACACGATGACATTTGGCGGGCTCGCGCTCGGCGTCGGCATGATCGTCGACGCGTCGATCGTCGTCCTCGAGAACTCGTTCCGCCACATGGAGCAGTTCGGCAAGGACCGGAGGCAGGCCGCCATCGACGGCAGCGAGGAAGTCTGGTCGGCCATCCTGGCGTCGATCCTGACGCACATCTCGGTGTTCGTGCCGCTGCTGTTTCTGACCGGCATCTCGAGCGTGATGTTCAAGCAGCTCGCCATCGTCGTGATGTTCTCGCTCAGCATGTCGCTTTTCGTCGCCGTGACGCTCGTCCCGGTCCTCTGCTCGAAACTGCTGCGCCTGCCTCCTCCCGCCGAGGCGCGCCGCGGCCTCTCTGGCCGGCTGTTCACCTGGAGCGAGACGGTGCTGAGCCGGATGGACGACGGCTACCGGGCGCTGCTCCACAAGGCCCTCCACCACCGCCCGACGGTCCTGCTCGCGGGCTCGGCGCTCTTCGTGCTGGCGCTCGCCCTGCTGCCCATGATCGGCTCCGAGCTGATGCCGCAGACCGACGAAGGCGAGGTGCAGGTCGACGTCGAGCTGCCCGTGGGGACCCGCATCGAGCGAACCGAGGCGACCATCCTCAGGCTGGAACAGATGGTCCGCGAGCTGGTGCCCGAGCTGGACATCCTCATCAGCAACGGCGGCGGCGGCGGGTTCATGGGCGGGTCGGGCCACCGCGGCTCGCTGACGCTGCGGCTCAAGCCCCGCGCCGAGCGCACGCGCTCGAACGAACAGGTGGCGGCGGATCTCCGGGTCAAGCTGACCGGCCTGCCAGGCGTGGTGCTCCGCCCGCGCGCCTCCGGCGGCAACAACCAGATGAGCCGCATGTTCAACATGGGCGGCGAGGGGCGCCTGTCGCTCGAGATCCGCGGCCACGACCTCGAAGATTCCCGCGCCCTTTCCATTCGCGCGAAGGCGCTGATGGACCAGACGCCCGGCATCAAGGGCGCCCGCATCGGCCGCGAAGAAGGCCGGCCGGAGCTGGCCGTGCGCGTGGACCGGCCGAAGGCGGCCCTGCTCGGCCTGCGCCAGAGCGACGTGGCCAGCACGCTGCGCACGAACGTCGCCGGCACGACCGCCGCCCAGTTCCGGGAACGCGGCTTCGAGTACCCGATCGTCGTCCGCCTGCGCGAGGAGGACCGGAGCCGGGTCGAGGACGTCGACCAGGTGATGCTCAGCGCCGGGCAGGGACAGGTGCTTCAGGCCAAGAACCTGCTCGACGTCCGCACGCAGAAGGGCCCGGTCCAGATCGAGCGGCGCAACCAGGAGCGCATCGCGCGCGTGAGCGCCGAGATCGAAGTGCCGCTGAGCGAGGCCGTCAAGGCCGTGCAGGCGCGGCTTCCCGGGATGGCTATTCCGCGCGACTTCTCCGTCGGGTTCGGCACCGAGGTCGAAGAGCAGGCCAAGGCGTTCAACCAGCTGCTGCTGACGCTGGTGCTCGCGCTCATCCTCACCTACGCGGTCATGGCGTCCCAGTACGAGTCGCTCAAGGACCCGTTCATCATCATGTTCTCGGTGCCGCTCGCCGCCATTGGCGTCGTCGGCGCGCTGCTGCTCACCGGCACGACGTTCAGCCTCCAGGCCTACATCGGCGTCATCATGCTCGCGGGCATCGTCATCAGCAATGCCATCCTGCTGGTGGACTACACGAACGTCCTCCGGCGGCGGGACGGGCTGCCCCTGCGCGAGGCGGTCGAGCTTGCCGGCCGCACGCGGCTGCGTCCGATCCTGATGACCTCGCTCACGACGGTCCTCGGTCTGGTGCCGATGGCGATGGCGCTCGGCGAGGGCTCCGAGATCCAGGCCCCACTGGCGCGCGTCGTCATCGGCGGCCTCGTGACCTCGACGCTCATTACGCTCGTGTTCGTGCCCACCGTCTACACCGTCTTCGAAGAGGGCTGGAAGGGTCTCAAGCGCGGTCTTCACCATGAGCCCGCGGAATCGCAGCCGGGTGACTAAGTCATGAAAAAGTTCATTATCACGCTCATCGTGCTCGGCGCCATCGCCGCTTCCGTCGGCGCGTACTACAAGTACCGCACCCCCGGCGAAGAGGTGAAGATCTCCAAGCTGGCCGTGGCCCGCGGGGACGTCATCGAGTCGGTCGGCGCCACCGGCACCCTCCAGGCGGTGAAGACGGTACTGGTCGGGTCCCAGGTGTCTGGCAACATCAAGGCGCTGTACGCCGACTTCAACTCGATCGTGAAGAAGGGCCAGGTTGTCGCCGAATTGGATCCGTCGCTGCTCCAGACCCAGATCGAGCAGGCCCGCGCCAATGTCATCCGCTCGCAGGCCGACCTCGATCGGCTGAAGGTCTCGCTGGAGGACGCGAAGGTGAAGCTGAAGCGGTCCGAGAGCCTGGCCGCGCGCAAGCTGGTCGCGCCGCAGGAACTGGAGACCGCCCAGGTCGCCGTGCGTTCGGCCGAGGCCCAGATCAAGTCGTCGGAGGCGAGCCTCACGCAGTCGAAGGCCTCGCTCAACCAGAACGAGGTCAACCTCCAGCACACGGTCATCGAGGCGCCGATTGACGGCATCGTCATTTCGCGCAACGTGGACGTGGGACAGACGGTCGCGGCGAGCATGAACGCGCCGACCCTGTTCATCATCGCCGAAGACCTGACGAAGATGCAGGTCAACGCGAATGTCGACGAGTCGGACGTGGGCCGCATCCGGGCCGGGCAGGCCGTCAAGTTCCGCGTCGACGCCTATCCCCTCGAGGAATTCACGGGCACGGTGTCGCAGGTTCGCCTGCAGCCGATCGTCACCCAGAACGTCGTGACCTACGCGACGGTCATCGACGTGCCGAACCCGCAACTGAAGCTCAAGCCCGGGATGACCGCGAATGTCACCATCGAAATCGCGCGGAAAAACGATGTGCTCCGCGTGCCGAACGCGGCGCTGCGGTTCCGGCCGAACGCCGACACGTTCGCGGCGCTGAACCAGGCCGTGCCGCCCGAGATGCAGCGCGCCGCGGGCGGCGGCCGCCAAGGTATGGGCGGAGGCCGACCTGGCGAGGCTGGCGGCGCGGCGGCCGCCCCGACAGCCGCGCCGGGAGCCGGCTCCCCTGCGGGCGGCCGTGCGGCATCCGGCGAGAGCCGCGGCGCCCAGAATCCGCCGGCGCCGCCCGCCGCGGGCGCAAGCCAGGGCCAGGGCGGCCAGCGCGCGCAGAGCGCCGCGCCGGCCGTGGAACAGGGCCAGCGCGGCGCGAGCGGCGGACAGGGCGGGTTCGGCGGCGGACAGAACATGGATCCGGAGGAGCGCCGCCGCCGCTTCCAGGAGCGCATGGCCAGCATGTCTCCGGAAGAGCGCGCGCAGTTCGAGGCGCGCATGCGCGAGCGCGGCATGGACCCGAACAACCCGGGTGGTGGCACGCCGGGCGGCGGCCGCGGCGGATTCGGGCAGAGCGGCGCGGCGGGCCCCGGCCAGCGAGGCCAGGGCGGGGCGCCCGGCACGGGCCGTCCAACGGGCCAGGCACCGGCTTCGGCGAATCGCGCCGGCGCCCAGACCATCGACCAGCTGTTTGGCCCGCTGCCCGTGACCGAGTCGAGCGGCCGCGTCTGGCTCGATGCAAGCGGGCAGCTGAAGTCGGTACGCGTGCGCCTGGGCATCACCGACGGCACCTACACCGAGTTGCTGTCGGGCGAGTTGCAGGCCGGCCAGGAGCTCGTCACGGCTGTCGTCACACCGGCACAAGCGGCCGCCGCGAGCTCGCGGTCGCCGCTGATGCCTGGCGGGCCTGGCGGCGGACGACCCGGCCAGGGATTCCCGCAGCAGGGCGGACAGCGCGGCGGAGGCCGCTAGGGCCATGCCTGTTATCTCGGTCAGGAACCTGAAGAAGACCTACATCGTCGGAGACATCCAGGTCCACGCCCTGCGCGGCGTGAGCGTGGATGTCGAGGCGGGCGAGTTCGTGTGCGTGACCGGGCCGTCCGGCTCGGGCAAGTCGACGTTCATGCACATCCTGGGCTGCCTCGACAAGCCGACCGCCGGCCAGTACATCCTCGGCGATCAGGACGTGTCGACGATGTCGCGCGACGAGCTCGCGAAGGTCCGGAACCACCGGATCGGATTCGTCTTCCAGGGTTTCAACCTGCTGTCGCGGACAAGCGCCATCGAGAACGTGGAACTGCCGCTGCTCTACAGCCGCGAGCACATCAAGGCGTCGGATCGGCACAAGCGCGCGCGCTCCGCGCTCGAAATCGTCGGGCTGCTCGATCGATCGCACCACCACCCGAACCAGCTGTCCGGCGGGCAGCAGCAGCGCGTGGCGATCGCGCGCGCGCTCATCAACGACCCGTCCATCCTGCTGGCCGACGAGCCGACCGGGAACCTTGACAGCCGCACCAGCATCGAGGTGATGGACGTGTTCCAGCGCCTCAACATCGAGCGCGGCATCACGATCCTGCTCATCACCCACGAGCACGACATCGCCGAGTACGGCACCCGGACGATTGCGTTCCGCGACGGGCACATCGTGCGGGACGAGTTCAACCAGCACCGGCGCTGGGCGAAGGACGAACTGGCGGCGCTGCCGCCGCCCGAGGTGAACGGCACCACAGACTCGCCGAGCGGCGGCCTCAAGCGGAAATCGGCGCCCAAGGCCGCAGCGGCCGGGCCGGCCGGGAGCTGAACCCATGATGCGACTGTTGATGATCCTCCGCGTCGCGCTCAAAGCGCTCAACCGCAACAAGATGCGCACGGTGCTGACCATGCTGGGCATGATCATCGGCGTGGCCGCGGTCATCGCGATGGTGGCGCTCGGCAAGGGCGCCCAGTCGTCGATCGAAGCCCAGATCAAGTCCGCCGGCACGAACATCATCAACGTGATGTCCGGGAACTTCATGTCGATGGGCGTGCGTCAGGGATCTGGCGCCTCGAACACCCTGACGGTCGAGGATGCCGCGGCCATCCGCCAGATGATCCCCACGGCGCAGTATGTCGCCCCAGGCGTGAACACGCGGAACCAGGTCATCGCGGGCAACCAGAACTGGCAGACCCGCATCGAGGGCACCGACGTCGAATTCCCGATGATTCGATCGTGGCCCCTGAAGTACGGGGCGTTCTTCTCCACGCAGGACGTGACCAGTTCGACCAAGGTCGTGGTGATGGGTTCAGTCGTCGCTACCAACCTGTTCGGCGAAGACGTCGATCCGACCGGCCAGATCGTCCGGATCAAGAACCAGCCTTTCAAGGTCATCGGCGTGATGACGAGCAAGGGGTCGGGCACCGGGTTCGACGATCAGGACGACAAGGTGTACGTGCCCTACACGACGGCGCAGAAGAAGCTGATGGGCATCCAGCACATCCAGGGCATCACGGTCTCCGCGGTCTCGGCCACCGACGTCAAGTTGACGGCCGACGCGATCACGGAACTTCTGCGCACGCGGCACAAGATCATGCCGGGCGACACCGACGACTTCATGGTGCGCACGCTCGAGGAGATGGCGGCCATGCGGACCGAGACCACCAAGACGATGACGGCGCTGCTTGCCGGCATCGCAGGCGTCTCGCTGCTGGTCGGCGGCATCGGGATCATGAACATCATGCTCGTGTCGGTCACCGAGCGGACGCGCGAGATCGGCCTCCGCATGGCCATCGGCGCCCGCGGGTCGGACGTGCTCATGCAGTTCCTCGTTGAGGCCGTCGTGCTCAGCCTCTTCGGCGGCGGCATCGGCATCGCGCTCGGGTTCGGGATTTCCTGGGGCGTGACGAGGTTCCTCACCTGGCCGACCACGATCTCTTCGGACGCCGTGGCGCTGGCGTTCGGCTTCTCCGCGATGATCGGCATCTTCTTCGGCTTCTACCCGGCCACGAAGGCCGCGAAGCTCGACCCCATCGAAGCGCTGCGCTTCGAGTAACCCGCAACAAGGAGTCCGGTATGACAAGAACGTCCGTGTTGGTTGCCCTCCTCGCCTTCGTCCTGGCGCTCCCCGCCCTGGCGGTCGCGCAGTCTCCCAACTTCTCCGGGAAGTGGATCCAGGACGTGGAGAAGAGCGATCCGCCACCCCAGGGCATGGGCGGCGGCGGCGGGCGCGGCCCCGCAGGCCCCCAGAGCTACACCATCGCCCAGACGGCCACCGAGCTGGCCATCGAGCGTGAGACGCCCAACGGGGTGATGAAGTCCGTGTTCAAGCTCGACGGCAGCGAGAGCGTCAATGCCGGCGGCCGCGGCGGCGAGATCAAGAGCAAGAGCAAGTGGGACGGCGCGAAACTGGTCACCACCAGCGTCCAGACCATGAACATGCAGGGGAACGAAGTCACGATCGAATCGACCGAGACCCGCAGCCTCGAGGCTGACGGCACCATGACGGTGGTCACCGTCCGAAAGACCCCGAACGGCGAAACCACCCGCAAGCTGGTCTTCAAGAAGGCCTAGCCGAGCGCCTTCAGATCCGCGTCGAGCGCCGCGAGCGCCCGCTCCAGTGCATGCCGCTGGGCGGGCGACGCGGCCCTGGACAAATCGGCCGATGTCCGCGCGCGGGCCAGGTTCAGCGTCTGACGACGCTGGAGCCGGGCGCGCTCGTCGTCGGACAGCGGCCGTCCCTTCCTGTCCTCGCGGCCGCGCGCCGCCTCTTCCTGCTGGTACTCCACCGACTTGCTGTCAAAACCGCGGGCCATCGTGTTAATCCATCAGGGGCTGGGGTCTAGGGGCTAGGGGCTGGTCCGCACGCACATGGCACCTCCGCCTAGCCATCGAACGATAACAGCGACGTCACCAGATCGGGTCTTCTGTCCCGCAAGAACAACTGTCTCGCGTGGCAGGACAGCAGTTGCGCCAGGTCGAGGTCCGCGTAGACAATGGCTTCGGCCGCCGCAGGCCCGCGCGCGATGACGCGTCCGGACGGGTCGCAGACGAACGACTCGCCTGCGAAGGTCATCGACGGCTCAGCGCCGACCCGATTCGCCAGGGCCGTAAAATAGCCATTCTGAAACGCCGCCACCCGGAGTTCGGCCTCATACAGCCCGTCGGGCCACTCCCCCAACATTCCCGCCTGGGGCACGACGACGACATCGGCCCGCTGCAGGCCAAGGCTGCGCATCACTTCGGGATAGTGCCGGTCGTAGCAGATGGCCACGCCAATCCGTCCCGCGGCCGTGTCGTACACCGGCAGGCCGCGGTCACCGGGCGTGTAGTAGTCCTGCTCGTAGAAGTGCGGCATCTGCGCGACGTGCAGCATGCGTGTGGTGCCGAGCAGACGGCCGTCGGCGTCAATGACCGGCGAGCTGTCGAAGGCACGGTCGCCCTCACGTTCGTACAGGTTCAAGACAATCACGGTGCCCAGTTCGGCGGCCAGCCTGGCGAATGCCTCGGTGGTCGGTCCGGGCACCGGTTCGGCGAGTTCGAGCGGCGGCGGCCCGCCGCACCGGCGGCACGGGAAGAACGGCGTGAACGCCAATTCGGGAAACGCCACGAGCGCAGCGCCGCCGGCCGCTGCTTCCCGGACGGCGTCGAGTCCCCGAGCCACGTTGACGGCGTGATTCGCACCCGCCTGATGCTGGATGAGCGCGACGCGCATAGGGCTACCCCTCACCCAGCGACCGCAACAGCTCGGCCACTGTCCGCCCCGTCACCGGGTCCAGCAGGTCCGGGGCGATCTGGCACAGCGGGGCCAGCACGAATCGCCGCCCCCTGAATCTCGGATGGGGAACGGCGAGGCCCGGTTCATCGATGATCGCGGAACCGAAGAGGATGAGGTCAAGGTCGAGAGTACGGGGGGCGCCAGGATACGGCCGCCGGCGCCCGGCCGCCTGCTCGATGGCCTGCAACAGGGCGAGCAGCGACCGCGGTTCGCCCTCCCAGCCGCCAACCGCGGCGCCGTTGAGGAACAACGGCTGCTCGCCGACGCCCTCCGGTTGCGTGTCGATGAAGCCTGAGGCCGTGAGGCCGGCCAGGTGCCTGGCGAGCTCGTCGACAGCGCCATTCAGTGAGGCCACTCGATCCCCCAGGTTGCTGCCAAGGGCGATGGCGGCTCGCACCATTCGGCTACTCGACCCAGCGCCGCGGGAGGACGCCGCCGCCGGTGCCAGTGCTTTCGGGCCGCCGGCCGAGGAGGTCGGTACTCCCGACCGCGGCCTGCGCGAAAAACCGCTGGTGCTCGGCGACCTCCCCGAGCACGAGTTCCAGCAACTTCCGGTCGCGCGCCTGCGTCATCGCGGCCACGCGAGGCCGCCAGCGGACCAGGAACTCCCCCGCCGTCCGGGCATCGTCATCGGCCACCGCCCGCGCCGCGTCTGCGGACCCGCCGCCCGGCAGCGTGACCTCGGTTGCCGCGTCGGCGGCGACACCGCCGGCCTCGACGATCGCACTCCGGAGCCAGTCGAGGTGGGTGTCCTCGCGCGCCAGCACGTATTGATAGGCGTTGTTGCTGTCGTAGGCCGACACCCGCTCGGCGCCTGCCTGGTGGCGGTAGAAAAGCGCCGCCTTCTCGCGGAAGAACTCCTGGAGCAGGGCGAGGCTGTCGGTCGGGTTCACGAGTTCTGTTTCTCTTTGCAGGTGATGCAGACGCGGGTCCAAGGAATCGCGGTGAGGCGGGCGGCGGAAATCGGTTCGCCGCAATCCCGGCAGATCCCGAAGTTGCCCTTCTCGAGCCGTGCCAGCGCCTCTTCGATGGCCTGCAGGATCTTGGCGTCGGTCTGCTTCAGCTTGAGCTGGATGTGGACCTCGTTGTTGCCGTCGGCCTGGTCGGCCATGTCGCCCTGCCGGGAGTTGTTCTCCATCGTCGCCGCCAGGGGGCGGACCCCGCCGGTGGTGAGGATTTCTGATTTCTTCCGCACGAGGGCTTCGCGGTAATTTTCGGACATCGCACCTACTCCTGCGCCATCGGCGACGCGGCGAAGTTCACATCATAACACGTCTAATTTGGGGGCCGGCCCGCGGTGCTATTCGGCCCGCAACGTCGCCAGCGGCTTCCGGCGAAGCACGTCGAGGCTGGCCGTGACGCCGACGGCGGCAACCAGCGCCGAGGCCAGCCCGACGGCCGCCGCGAGTGTGCCGGGGGCGGGTTCCCAGGGCAGGTCGAGCACGTAGCGGGCGACCGCCCAGGACAGGCCGGACGCGCCAGCTGCCCCGATGACACCCGCCGCCGCCCCGATGAGGCCGTATTCGACCAGCAGCATGGCGGCGACGTGGCCGGTAGTCGCCCCGAGCGTCTTCAGGATCGCGGTCTCGTACATGCGCTGAAACCGCGTCATCGAAACCGACCCGATGAGGATCAGGATGCCGCTGACGAGCACGAGCGTTCCGACGATGGTCACCGCCAGCGAGACCGTGCGCAGCACCCGGGTGATCCCGGCGAGGATCTCGCGCACGTCGATGACCGACACGTTCGGGAACCTGGCCGTGAGGTCACGCTGGAATCGCGCTCGAGCCGCCGCGTCGCCTGGCCCTCTCACGGGTGCGACGAACGTGCCCGGCGCCGACTCGAGCACGCCGGGCCGGAAGACGAACATGAACCCGCCGGCGCGCGCGTCGGCCCAGTCCACCCGGCGTACGTTGGTGACGGTCGCTTCAATCGCCCGGCCGAGGACGTCGAACCGGATGACGTCCCCGGTCCCGAGCCGCTCACGCTCGGCGAGGCCCTGCTCGACCGAGACCTGCGCGCCGGCGGCAGGCGCGGCCGGCCAGAACTCTCCCGCCACGAGGCGTTCATTGTCCGCCAGGCCCGCGCGGTACGTGACCACGTACTCCCGGCCAAGCCCGCGTCCCCGGCTGCGGACGTCCTCGTAGCTGTCAAGCGCGGTCTCCCTCCCGCGGATCGCCGTGATCCGCGCGCGCAGCACCGGGATCAGCGTCGCCTCGCCCGGCGCGCCGGGCCCGCGGAGAAACGCGCGAACGCCGTCGGCCTGGTCCGGCTGGACATCGATGAGGAACATGTCCGGCGAGTCCGGCCGCATGCTGACCGCCATCGCCCGCAGCACGTCCTCCTGGAGCACGCGCACGCCGACCACGAGGAAGGTTCCAAGTCCCACGGCCAGCAGCACCGGCCGGACCTGGCTCCCGGGCCGTCCGACCCGGCGCGACGCGTAGCGGATGGCGAGGCGATGGCTCCGCTGCAGGGGCCGCATCGCCCGCACGAGCAGGATGCCCGCGCCCATCAGCACCGCCGACACGCCCGCGAACCCGGTGGCCAGGATCAGGCCCACACGCCACGACCCGGCCTGCCACGCGGCCATCGCCACCAGCAGGGCCCCGATGACGAACGTCGTGCCGAACCACACGGCGTCGCGCCGGGGCCGCGGAGGCTCCGAGGCCCGCAGCAGGATCGACGGTCGCACGTGCCGCACATCGAGCAGCGGCACCAGGGCAAACAGCAGCGCGACCAGCAGCCCGATGCCCGCGCCCTGCGCGACAGCGCTGGCGGTCAGCCCTGCGCCCGCCTCGACGCCGGTGGCGGCGGCCACGGCAGGCCGCAGCCACGCCACCGCGCCGGCCGCCAGGATCACGCCGATGGCGCTGCCCGTCAGGCCCATCAAGACGACCTGCGCGACGTAGACCGTCAGCACCTGCCTCGTACTGCCGCCGACGCACTTCAGAACCGCCACGCTGCGGAGCTTCTGCTGGACGAAGACGCGGATCACGCTCCAGACCCCGACCCCGCCGAGCAGCACGATGATGAGGCCGACCAGGCTGAGGTAGTTCTCGGCCCGCCCGAGTTCACGGCCCAGTTCGTCCTCGGCGGACCGCGACGTCCTCACCGACACGAACCGGCCGCGAAACGCCTGCCGCAGGTCGCGCGCCAGCCGCTCGGTGTCAGGGCCGGGCATTCTGAGGAGCATCCGGTGCGTGGCGCGGCTGCCGAGCCCCAGCAACCCGGAGGCCTTGAGATCTTCGAGGTCGACGATTGCCCGCGTGCCGAAACTGAACGAGCCGACGCGCCGGCCCGGCTCCGCCAGCACCACCCCTCGGATGGTGAACCGGGCGTCGCCCATGATCACGTCGTCGCCGACCGCGACGTCGAGTTGCGCGAGAAGCTCGGGGCGCACCAGCAGCCCCCGCCGTTCCAGCAGCCGGTGCGTGTAGCGGCCGCCCCCGTCCAGCTCGACGGTGCCGTACAGCGGGTATTCCGGCTCGACGCCAAGCAGTTCGACGAGGCGTGACGCGGCTTTCGCAGGATCGGCCGGCCGTACCATCGTCAGCGTCTCGACCTGCTGCGAGGCCGCGGCGGCTTGATACGGCGCGACGAGGCCCCCGATAACGGCCCGCGCCGCATCGTCCCAGGCGCCGCTCGTGGACAGCGCGAGATCCCCTCCCAGCCGCGTGCGCGCCTCGCTGAGCAGCGCCGCCCGCACGCCCTGAACGACGGACCGGAGGGTGACGATTGAGGCGACCCCGATCGACAGGCAGAGGAAGAAGAACAGCAGGCGCCGCCAGGCCCACCGCATCTCCCGCCACGCCATCCGGACGACGAACATGACGTCAGGCCCCGGCGGTGTCGACGCGGCCGCCGCGCAGCCGCAGCCGCGCATCGGCCCGCGCCGCGAGCGCCGCGTCGTGGGTGGCGAGCATCAGCGTGGCGCCGCGCGTCCGCCGGATGTCGAGCAGCAGGTCCATGACGTGCTGCCCGTTGTCGAGGTCGAGGTTGCCCGTCGGCTCGTCGGCCAGCAGGATTGGGGGATCGTTCGACAGCGCGCGCGCCAGCGCGACGCGCTGCTGTTCGCCGCCCGACAACTGCGACGGATAGTGGTGCCCGCGGTCGGTCAGGCCCACTTCGGCCAGCAGCCCGCGCCCCCGGGCGACAGCGTCGTGCCGTCCGGCGAGTTCCATCGGCACGCACACGTTCTCGAGGGCCGTGAGCGACGGAATCAGGTGGAAGAACTGGAACACGAACCCAATCGTGGAACGGCGCAGCCGCGCGAGGTCATCTTCGCCCAGGCCCGTGATGTCGCGGCCTGCGATCAGGATGCGGCCCGCGGTGGGTGCGTCCAGCCCGGCGATCAGGCCGAGCAGCGTCGACTTGCCGCTGCCCGACGGCCCCGTGATCGCGAGGAACTGCGCCGGCGGCACGGTCAGGTCGAGCGGGTGCAGGATGGTGAGGGGCTGCCCGCCGCTCTCCACGGTCTTGGTCACCTGTCGCAGTTCAATCATGCGGCGGGGCCTCGCGCAGCGCGCGTTCGACGAAGGGCCAGACCAGCGAGGCGATCCGCTTCGCGCCCTCCGCGTTGGGATGAATGAGATCGGCCTGATTCAGCGCGGGCTGGCCCGCCACGCCCTCCAGCAGAAACGGGACGAGCGCGATGCGGTACTGCGCCGCGAGATCCCGGTAGGTCTGGCGGAACGCCGTCGTATAGGCCCTGCCGAGATTCGGGGGCGCTTCCATCCCGGCGAGGACGACGGTCACGCGACGCGCCCGCGCAGCGTCGATGATGGCCGCGAGGTTCCGGCGGAGGTCGTCGGTGCTGAGTCCGCGCAGGGCGTCGTTGCCACCCAGCGCAACGACCAGCACCGCGACATGGCCGTCAAGCGACCAGTCCAGCCGCCTCAGGCCGCCGGCCGACGTGTCGCCCGACACGCCCGCATTCACGACGTCCACGGCGACACCGGCCTCGCGCAGCCGCAGCCGCACGAGGCTCGGGTAGTCCTCTCCCGCGCCGAGACCGTACCCCGCCGTCAGGCTGTCTCCGAGAAAGACCACGCGCGGCGGTGACGACGGAACGGTCCGGGCGTCCTGGCGCGCCTCCGGTACCCTGGCCGGAGCCGGCTCGCGCGGCGCCTCGCGCCCGCAGGCCACGGCCATCGCCAGTCCGGCCAGCACGGCGGCGAGCGGCCGCGGAAGGAATCGTCGTCGCATGTGAACCACGCGGGCTCCATTATCCTACGGCGTGCTTCCCGCGTGCTTCCCGCTTCACAAACGCCCGGTCCCGTAGTACTGTTTGCTGGCTGTCGGTGAGCGTCCGGCTCCCGCTGTGGGTGGCCCCCTTTCTCCCGCCCCCCCATCACCTGCCGCGGCTTCCGAACTTCCGTCCGGCCCTGATTCGCACATCACCGCAGTCCGACCAGCCGGATGTCCTGGCGTGCCGGTAATCCGGCAGCCGTCTGCATTCCCCGCCGAAAGGGCCTGGAATGCACGTATTTCGAGGCCGTTCCGAAGGGCACGGAGGTTGCGTAAGTCAGAGGGGTCCGACCAGGCCCGCCCCGGGACACACCGACGGCACTTCCACGGATCTGCCCGGTTTTCAATCGGAGATTGCATACACATGACACGGGAGCACATCACCATCGACGGCAACGAGGCAGTCGCCTCCGTTGCGCACCGCACCAACGAAGTCATCGCGATCTACCCCATCACGCCCTCCTCCAACATGGGGGAATGGGCGGACGAATGGTCCGCCAAGGGCATGAAGAACATCTGGGGCACGGTCCCGCAGGTCACCGAGATGCAGTCCGAAGGCGGCGCCTCGGGAGCCGTCCACGGCGCGCTCCAGGCGGGCGCCCTCACGACGACGTTCACCGCGTCGCAGGGCCTGCTGCTGATGATCCCGAACATGTTCAAGATCGCGGGCGAGCTGACCTCGTTCTGCATGCACGTGTCGGCCCGGACCGTCGCCACGCACGCCCTGTCGATTTTCGGTGATCACTCCGACGTCATGGCGTGCCGGCAGACCGGGTTCGCGATGCTGGCGTCTGGCTCCGTCCAGGAAGCCCACGACTTCGCCGCGATTGCCCAACTGGCGACGCTGCGGTCCCGCGTGCCCTTCCTGCATTTCTTCGACGGCTTCCGGACGTCGCACGAGGTCGCGAAGATCGTCTCGATTTCGGACGACGAGCTGCTGCAGCTGCTGCCCAACGACCTCATCGCGGCGCACCGGAACCGCGCGTTGACGCCGGACCGGCCCCTGCTGAGGGGGACCGCGCAGAACCCCGACGCGTTCTTCCAGGCTCGTGAGGCGTGCAACCGCTTCTACACCGAGTGTCCGTCGCACGTCGACGCGGCGATGGCCCAGTTCAAGGCCATCGTCGGCCGCTCGTACGGCCTGGCCGAGTACGTGGGTCACCCGGAGGCCGACCGCGTCATCGTCGTGATGGGCACCGGCGCCGAGGTGACGCATGAGGCCGTGGAATGGCTCAACGCCGGCGGCGCGAAGGTCGGCGTCCTGAAGCTCAGATTGTACCGTCCATTCCCGCTGGACCACTTCATCAAGGCGCTGCCGTCCACGGTCAAGGCCATCGCGGTCCTCGACCGCACCAAGGAACCCGGGGCCCTCGGCGAACCCCTCTACCTCGACGTCGTCACCGCGCTGCGCGAGGCCAAGGACAGCGGCCAGACGGCGTTCGCCGCCGATCCGAAGGTCATCGGCGGGCGCTACGGCCTCTCGTCCAAGGAGTTCACGCCGACGATGGTCAAGGCGGTGTTCGACGAACTGGCGAAGCCGGCGCCGAAAAACCACTTCACCATCGGCATCATGGACGACGTCACGCACCTGTCGCTCCCCTACGACGCCGACCTGGATATCGAGCCGGACGAGGTGCGGCGCTGCGTGTTCTTCGGCCTCGGCGCCGACGGCACCGTGGGCGCGAACAAGAACTCGATCAAGATCATCGGCGAAGAGACCGAGAATCACGCCCAGGGCTACTTCGTGTACGACTCGAAGAAAGCGGGCGCCATTACGATCTCGCACCTGCGCTTCGGCCCGCGCCAGATCCGGTCGTCCTACCTGGTGAAGCAGGCGGCGTTCGTGGCCTGCCACCAGTACGAGTTCATGGACAAGTACGACGTGCTCGGCTACGCGGCGCCCGGCGGCGTGTTCCTGCTCAACAGCCCGTTCAGCGCCGGCGAGATCTGGGACCAACTGGCCCGCGAAGTGCAGCAGGAGATCCTCGACAAGAAGCTGTCCTTCTACGTGATCGACGCCTTCGCCGTGGCCAGCGACACCGGCATGGGCACGCGCATCAACACCGTGATGCAGACCTGCTTCTTCGCAATCTCCGGCGTGCTGCCGCGCGACGAGGCCATCGCGCAGATCAAGAAGTCCATCGAGAAGACGTACGGCAAACGCGGACCCGACGTGGTGCGCAAGAACTTCGCGGCGGTCGACCAGACGCTGGCGAATCTCCACCAAGTCAAGGTGCCCGCCGCCGCCACGGCCACCCGCGCGCTGCCGCCCATCGTGTCGGACGCGGCGCCCGACTTCGTGAAGCGCGTGACCGCCGTGATGCTCGCCAACAAGGGCGACCTGCTGCCGGTCAGCGCCTTCCCGGTCGACGGCACGTGGCCGACGGCCACCGCGCAGTGGGAGAAGCGGAACATCGCGCAGGACATCCCGGTGTGGGATCCTGCCATCTGCATCCAGTGCAACAAGTGCGCGATGGTCTGCCCGCACGCCGCCATCCGCGCGAAGGTCTACGAGTCCGATCTCCTGAAGGGCGCGCCGGAGACGTTCAAGGGCGTCGACTTCAAGGGCAACGAGTTCAAGGGGCTGAAGTACACGATTCAGATCGCGCCCGAGGACTGCACGGGCTGCACGCTGTGCGCCGTGGTCTGCCCGGCCAAGGACAAGGCGAACCCGAAGCACAAGTCCCTCGACATGCACCCGCAACGGCCGCTGCGCGACACGGAGCGCGAGAATTACGCGTTCTTCCTCGGCCTGCCGGAAGTCGATCGGACCAAGATCAAGATGGATCTGAAGGGCGTGCAGTTTCTGCAGCCCCTCTTCGAGTACTCGGGGGCCTGCGTCGGCTGCGGCGAGACGCCGTACGTCAAGCTGCTCACGCAGTTGTTCGGCGACCGCACGGTCGTCGCCAACGCCACCGGCTGTTCGTCAATCTACGGCGGCAACCTGCCGACCACGCCGTACGCGGTCGACGCCAACGGCCGCGGCCCGGCCTGGTCCAACTCGCTCTTCGAAGACAACGCCGAGTTCGGCGTCGGTTACCGGCTGGCGTTCGACAAGCACGCCGAGCAGGCCCATGAACTGCTGAAGGTGCTGGGGGCCGGGTTGGGAGACACGCTGGTTGACGGCCTCCTCACCGCCGACCAGTCGACCGAGGCGGGCATCGCCGAACAGCGTGCCCGTGTGGCCGCGCTCGTCGACAAGCTGAGGGCCGTCGACAGCCTCCAGGCGCGCCGGTTGGAGAAGCTCGCGGACTATCTCGTCCGCAAGAGCGTCTGGATCGTGGGCGGAGACGGCTGGGCCTACGACATCGGGTACGGCGGCCTCGACCACGTGATGGCCATGGGCCGCGACGTCAACATCCTGGTGCTCGACACCGAGGTCTACTCGAACACGGGCGGCCAGGCGTCAAAGGCCACGCCCATCGGCGCGTCGGCCCGCTTCGCGATGGCCGGCAAAGCCACCGGCAAGAAGGACCTCGGCATGATGGCCATGGCCTATGGCAACGTCTATGTCGCGCACGTCGCCTTCGGCGCCAAGGACGTGCAGACGGTGAAGGCGTTCCAGGAGGCCGAGGCGTACCCGGGCACCTCGATCATCATCGCCTACAGCCACTGCATCGCCCACGGCTACGACATGGCGAAGGGCCTGGACCAGCAGAAACTGGCGGTCGACACCGGCTACTGGCCGCTCTTCCGCTTCGACCCGCGGCGCGCGGCGACCGGCGAGAGCCCGCTCGTGCTGGATTCGCCCGCACCCAAGCTCGACCTGGCCAAGTACACCGGGAATGAAATGCGCTTCCGGGTCGTCGAACAGATGGATCCCGCGCGGTTCAAGATGCTGTCGCAGCAGGCCCAGGAGCAAGTCGCCCGGCGCGTCAGTCTCTACGAGCAGCTGGCGAAGATGGCGTTCCCCGTGACGAAGGCGTAACCGGTACCGCACCACCAACCAGCCTGGCGCCGGAATGAGGCGCCGGGCGATGGAGACTGGCCATGGATCTTTCGACGACGTATCTCGGACTGAACCTGCCGCACCCGATCATGCCGGGCGCCTCGCCGATGGTGGACCACCTCGATCTGGTCAAGCGCCTGGAGGACGCCGGGGCCGCGGCCATCACGATGCACTCGCTGTTCGAAGAGCAGATTACGCGCGAACAGCTGGGCATGGTCTACCACATGGAACTGCTGGACCACGGCAGCTCGGAGGCCTTGTCCTATTTCCCGCAGGCCGGCGAGTTCCGCCTCGGGCCGTACCAGTATCTCGAGCAGATCCGCCTCGTGAAACAGACGGTGACGCTGCCCGTCATCGCGTCGCTCAACGGCACGACCTCCGAAGGCTGGCTCGAGTACGCGAAACTCATCCAGCAGGCCGGCGCCGACGCCCTCGAGCTGAACGTCTATCACGTCGCCGCGGACTCGCGTGAAACTGGCGCTGCCGTCGAGCGCCGCGTCGTCGACATCGTCCGCGCGTTGAAAGAGTCGGTGGCGCTGCCCATCGCGGTGAAGCTCTCGCCGTTCTATTCGTCGGTCTCGCACCTGGCCGCTCAGCTGGATGCCCTCGGCGTCGAAGGCCTGGTGCTGTTCAACCGCTTCTATCAGCCGGATTTCGACCTGCAGGAACTCGCCGTGACGGCCAACCTCAGCCTGTCCACGTCGAACGACCTGCTCCTGCGTCTGCGCTGGCTCGCGGTGCTCTTCGGACGCGTCAAGGCGACGCTCGCCGTCACCGGCGGCGTGCACACGCCCGCCGACGCGCTGAAGGCCGTCATGGCTGGCGCGGGAGGCGTCCAGGTGGTCTCCAGCCTGCTGAAGAACGGGCCGGAGCACATCAAGAGCCTCGTCGACGGCATGCGCGCCTGGCTCGAGGAGCACGAATACGACTCGCTCAAGCAGGCCCTCGGCAGCATGAGCCTCGAGCGGAGCCCGAACCCGGCGGCGTTCGAGCGCGCCAACTACATGAAGGTGCTGGCGGCGTATCAGATGCAGATTGGCTAGGGGCTAGGGGCTAGGGGCTAGGGGCTAGGGGCTAGGGGCTAGGGGCTAGGGGCTAGGGAAAGAACGATAGACTCTCACACCATTTCGCTGTCAAGTTGTCGGCATTGAGGATCGGGGAAAGAGTTTCGTCGCGGCGGGATCCGCCGGACGGAGCAGGATCCCCGGTCCTCAATTCATGTACTGCGGCGCGCGGCGCCGCCCGACCCTAGCAGCGTGGCGATGCGCGCCCTGGCCCGCAGGCGCACGTCGGCGGGCAGCCTGGCGGTCCCCGCCTTGCGGCACGCATCGACCGTGTGTTTCAAGCTGTCGGCCATGGTTTGACAGCACGGGCACCGGCGCAAGTGCGCCGAGAGCGAGCGCCGCTCGGCCGGCGTCAGCTCGTCGTCGATGTACTTTGAGAGCTGTCCGAGCAGCGCACGGCAGCGATCCGATGCCGGCGACTTCATGGGGCCTCCAGATGCTGGCGCAGGCTCAGCCTCGCGCGGTGCAACCGGGTCTTCACGTTCGCCTCAGAGATGCCCACCACCGCGGCCACATCGCGCGTGGAGAGGCCCTCGACCTCCCTCAGGAACACGATCAGCCGGCTGTCGGGCGGCAGGGTCTGGAGCGCGCGGTGCAGCGACTGGCGGAGGCGCGAGTTTTCCATGACCTGGTCCGGCCGCCGCCCCTGGTCTTCGACGTCTATCCGCTGCAGGCTGCCGTCCGGGGCCATCGACACCTCGTCGAGCGAGTGCAGCCGCGCCGGCTCGTCCACGCGCCGCCTCCGGCTGATGAGGCAGGCGTTTTTCACCGTCCGGTACAGCCACGTCCTGAAGGCTGCCGGCTCCTTGATCTGGGCCGCGTGCCGGTAGGTCTTCAGCAGCGCCTCCTGCATCGCGTCGTCGGCGTCATCGGCGTGGCCGCAGACGAGCAGGCTGAACCGGTACGCGATCTCCTGGGTCTTCATCAGAAGCCGCTCCATGGCCGCCTGGTTCCCGCCCTGCGCCGCTCTCAGCAGCGTCGCGTAGTCGGTGCCTCGGGCGTCCTGGCCTTTGGTAGAGGGATTCGTTTCTGCGCGTTTGGTCACAGCAATCGTCATTGTAGCCTGTTCCGGCAGCCCTCCGCGCGCCGCAGCCCTCGTGTCACGTTCAGGTGAATTCCGCATCTCTGGAAGAGGCGAGGTCCGGGGCGCATCTTCGGGCCGGGATGGGCTACGATAGGCGTTGGAGGCAGCATGAAGGAATCGCGGTACGGCATGGGCGTCGACGTGGCGCTGCCCTACGAGCAGGCGGTGGAGCGCGCGACTGAGGAGTTGAAGAAAGAGGGATTCGGCATCCTGACCACCATCGACGTCCAGCAGACGCTCAAGCAGAAGCTCGACAAGGACTTCCGCAAGTACACGATTCTCGGGGCCTGCAATCCGCCGCTGGCCCACCGGGCGTTCGAGGCCGAACTCGAAATCGGCCTGCTGCTCCCCTGCAACGTCGTCGTCTACGAAACGGAACCCGGGCGGAGCGTGGTGTCGGCGATGGCCCCGATTGCCGCCATGGGCGTGGTCGGCGGCAACCCTGCCCTCAAGGACGTGGCGCGGGAAGCCGACGAGAAGCTGCGGCGAGCCCTGAAGGCCATCGAGGCCGTCGGCGCCGCGGAGAGGTCCTAGCCGTGGACTACCTCATCCCCGTCGCGATCCTGGCGGTATGGGTCGTGCTGAATGCGTGGGTGCTGCCCAGGCTCGGCGTCCCGACTTGAATGAGCGGCGCGTGCGACGTCGAGTCTCGACGTCCAGACGAGAAGCGCGAACGGGAACGGGAGCAGGCGTGAGCCGCGGCTCGCGCCCGCCGCGTCACGGCGACGCGCACCAGCCCGCGACGATGGCTGGATACGTCTCGAGCATCTTCAGGTAGCGCTCGCGATCGGGGTTCGTGGCGCGGCCGCCGGGGCTGTCGCTGAACTGCTCCACGATCGAGGCATGCTCCGCCTCGGTCAACACCTGGTCCGCGAGCTTGTAGAAGTACTCGTCCTCGATCCGGATGTGCTCGCGGATGAGCTCCGTGTAGGCCCGCGCGTCGGCCGCCAGAGCCGAGGCGGCCGTCGGGTCCCGCTGCTGAAGCCGCTTCAGTTGCTTCTTCATCTTCGTCCCGTAGACCCGCCCGGCCTCGTGCTGCGAAACGAGCACGCTCACCACCGTCTGGTCGGGGCCGATGCCGTGCCTGGCTAGCAGCGGGAACAGCATCTCCTCTTCCCTGTCGTGGTGGCGGTCCGTGAAACTCTCGAAGAAGTCGAGCACGTCGACGAGCATCGGCATCGGGACCGGTTCGCCGCGTTCGAGCCGCCCGGCGACCGCGTCGAGGACGTCGAGCATGGAACTGAACCCGCGGTGCTCGTCCATCAGGACCGTGAGGAATCGCATGTCTGGGCTCTCCACTCCTTGCCGCGCGGCCACGCCGGACCGGCCCGTGGCACGCCGGGACGGCACCAGCCGCGAACGCGCTCATCCGAACCGGCTGGGGGCTGCGGAATCCCGGCAGGAGCAAGGGGACAGGCAAAAGGATCGCAAGCTGCGTGCCGGATCGGCCCGGATCAGGGCGTGTCTACTCGAGTTCGACGACGATGGCGCGGGCGACCGCTGGTTCGACGGCGAGTTCTGTGTGATCGCAGAGAAACACCACACCCGGGAACCGTTGGAGGACAGTCACGGTGGCACCGGGCGTCACGCCGAGGGCCATCAACCGATCGGCGCGGTCGGGATTCTCGCGCATGACCCGGAGCACCCGGCCGCTCGCCCCCGGGCGCATCGCCGACAGGCGCCGCGTCTTCTCAGAAGGTGACATGGAGTCCGCGCAGGATGGCGTTCAAGACGACGCCGGTGCCAAGCGCGATGACGGTGACCGCGCCCAGGATCCCCATGGCCGCTTTCAGGCCCTGCTCCTTGACCATCATGAGGAAGTTGGCCACGCACGGCACGAAGAGCGTCATCACGGTGAGCGCCACCACAGCCTGGACGCCGTCCAGCTCCCCCGCCTTCGACATCTGGAAGAGCCCGGCCGCGCCGTAGTCGCGACGCAGGAAGCCCATCACGAAGACGGTCGCGGCGTCTTTCGGCAGCCCGAGCAGCCCCGCCACGACGGGTTCCATCGCCTCGGTCAGCACCGTCAGCAGCCCAAGACGGCTGAGCGTGAACAGCAGCGCCGTGCCGAACAGGAACAGCGGGACGGCCTCGCCGAGGTACCAGCGCACGCGCAGCAGCGTCTTCCGGACGATGTTGCCGAGTTGCGGCAGCCGAAGCGGCGGAAGCTCCATGATGAATTCCGAGCGCTCGCCGGGGATGGTCCGCGCGGCGAGGAACCCCACCAGGAACATCTGGAGCATCACCACGCCAAACAACGTCACCAGGGCGAAGAACGACACGCCGCCGAGGATGCCGAGGATGGTGGCCAGCTGCGCCGAGCACGGGATGCCGAGCGCGAGCAGCAGGACCGCGATCAGCCGCTCCTTCGGCGTCCCGAGGATCCGCGTCGTCATCGTGGCCATCGTGTCGCAGCCAAGGCCGAGCACCATCGGCAGCACGGCCTTCCCGTTCAGCCCCATCGTGCGGAAGATCCGGTCGCTGAAGATAGCCAGCCTGGGGATGTAGCCCGAATCCTCGAGGAACCCGAACACCAGGAAGAACGTGGCGACCACCGGCAGCACGATGGCGATGGCGTACGTGAGCCCCATCGTGATGAGACCGTACTCGCCGACGAGAAAGTCCCTGGCGACCGCCCACGGCACGGCCCGGTTCACCAGGGCGATGGCGCCCGGGTTGATGAACTGCTCGAACAGGCCGCCCTCGATGAGGCCTACCAGCGTCTGGGCGCCGAACACCCCGACGGCGAGGTACATGCCGTAGAGCACGATGGCGAGAATCGGCAGGCCCGTCAGCGGCTCGCGGACGAGCCGTCCGAGACGCTCCTGGATGCGCGCGGCCGATCGCCGGCGATAGCAGCGATACTGGACCGCCAGATCGTGTGCGAGGTGCGCGTGGTCGCCGCGGTGCGGCGCATCAAACGCCGGCACCGCCGCGCGCCCGATCGCGTCGCGCAGTCCGGCAATGCCGCGCCCCTCGGTGGCCACCGTCTCGACCACCGGGATGCCCAGGCGCGCCGCCAGCCCCGCGGCGTCGATGACGATGCCGTGTACCCGGGCTTCGTCGATCATGTTCAGGACGAGCACCATGGGCCGGCCGATGGCCGCCAGTTGCGAGGTGAGCATCAGGGCGCGCCGGAGGTTCCGGGCGTCCGAGACCTGGATGACGACGTCGGTCTGCCCGGCGTTGAGGATACGCCGCGCGACGAGTTCGTCCTCGGTGAGAGCCCCTTCGAGCGCCGTGACGCCGGGCGTGTCGACCAGTTCGCAGACTTCCCCGCCCAGCACGACGCGCCCGGTTGTGAGCGCCACCGTCGTGCCGGGGTAGTTCGAGACGACGGCATACTGCCCGGTCAGACGGCCGAACAGGACGCTCTTGCCGACGTTGGCGTTGCCGACGAGCGCGATGCGGCGTGGGCGGGCCCGCAGCGTCAGAAGAGGGTCGGCTGCCGGTTCGCGCACCGCAGCCTGGGCGCAGGACATCCGGTGCCTCTTACGCCGGCCCGCGAGTGGCGGTGCCGGCCGGGGCAATCGCCCCTCTATTGAGATCCAATCTCAACACGCTCCCATCGTATCAGATTCGGGGTGGCCCGGCACCCGATTCGGCCAGCCCCCGGAAACCCGTGCCGCGTACGAAGAACGGGCCGGCCGCCCCCGTGGAGCGGCCGGCCCGGCGTGCGATCGAGGTGACGGGCGCCAAGAACGTGTAGAGCAGGCGCGCGGCGAACGTGCTGCCGTTGTACGGCCGGTTGCCGTACCCGGTTGTCAGGCCGCCCAGGTAGTCGATCCTCGGCTGATCGGTGCCCGGGAGGTTGATGGTCGCGAAATCGCTGATGCTGAGCTTCTCGTAGAAATACCCGATCGCGAAGCCGACTTTCGCGTTGAACGAGTACTTCAGGTCAATCATGAACTGCTGCCAGTCGTTGGTCACGTCCGGCAGCTGCTCGAACGTCCGGAAGCCGTTCGCGTCGATCGTGTTGAACAGGGTCACGGTGCGCGGCCCGCCCAGCACGAAGGCGTTGTCCGAGTCGCTGTAGTTGTACGCGAACCGGATGCCCGTGTTCTTGAACATGTTGAGCAGGTCGACGTAGACGTCGACGTTGTTGACCTTCTCGTCGTTGTCGAGCGTCCAGTCGCGGTTCGGGTCCGTCCAGGACGGATCCGGCGGCGGGTTGGCGTTGCGCGCCCGCTGGTAGGTACTGAAGTCGTCGCGGCCGTAGTTGACGCCCATCGCGACGTGGTCGCTCGGCGTGTAGTTGACGCCGACGTTGTACGCCGTATTGGTCACGTCGAACAACCCGAACTCCATGCCCGGGCCGCCGTAGTGGTCGTCGGTGTACGTGACCGACGCCGTGAAGTCCATCGTCTGGAACGGCGTCAGGGTCACCATGGCGTTGAAGCGGTTCCGCTCGCGGTCCGCTTCGTCGTAGAAACGCAGCCCGGGCTGCGCCGCCGCGTCCTCGACGGCCTGCTCGGAAAAGCCGAAGCCCGTGCGGTCGATGTACTCGTACCCCACGCGCACCGACAGCCACGCCGTGCCGACGGTGTCCCAGGTCAGCCGCATGCCCTGATCCCGCATGTCGTTGTGCGTCCGGCCCGTGCGGTCGTAGTTGTCGTAGAGGTAGCCGACGCGCAGGGTCGAGTAGGCCAGCGGGGAGAACGACACCGACGCGTCGAAGGTGTCACGGATGACGCTGTGGCCTTCGGCGAACTCTCCAGGGGTCTCCTCGGACACCGCGTCGAATCGCACGTTCTCGTCGTACGGGAACGGCCGCGAGATGTTCGAATGGGTGTTGTGGCGGTATTTCGCGTTGACGCCCATCCAGCGCACCGGGCGCGACGTGAAGTTGACGAGCGCGTTGACGCCGCGCACCTTCGCCTCGGCGGTCGGCCTCGGGAGTGCGGCGAGGTGCGGGAACAGCGCCCACACGCTCGGCTGGTTGATCTGCGCGTTGCTCGTCCAGGGGATCAGATCGTCGTCGTTGCTCTGGTCGCTGACCTGGACGGTCCCGTTCAGCGTCGTGGTGCGGTTGAACTTGTACAACCCCATGAAGCTGACGACCGTCATGGAATTGTCCGGGAACGAGGAGATCCGGCCGCGGGCCGCGCCGTTGCCGTTGCTGTAGCCGTTGGCGTCGTACGGGCCGC
Source organism: Vicinamibacterales bacterium (assembly GCA_025456345.1). Classification (GTDB taxonomy): domain Bacteria; phylum Acidobacteriota; class Vicinamibacteria; order Vicinamibacterales; family JAKQTR01; genus JAKQTR01. The sequence goes on from JALOKU010000009.1 coordinate 59,513, forward strand.
TCGGCGGCTGCAGGCCGTTGTTGTAGTCGGTGAGGTTCAGCGGGTTGTCCCACAGCACGTCGTTGAACTGGTTCGAGAACATCGAGCGCTCGAACGCGGCCCGGAACATGCCCTGCGGCCGCACCCACTCGACGGCGGCGCCGAAGTCGTTGGTGCGGTTGTCGAGCTGCACCGGCAGCTCGTTCGCGTTGCTGAACGCGTGAGACATGCCGAACGGCTGGTAGCCCGACTTCTTGGTGCTCGTGAAGTCGACCGACAGCGCGACGTCGTTCGTCATGTCGTAGCCGAACTTGACGCCGGTCGTATCGCGGCGCGACTGCATCTCGAAGGTCTGCGCCTGGGCTCGGTAGACCGAGGTCAGCTGGTTCTGCAGGTAGTTCGTGGGAATGGCCACAAACCCCGGAGGCAGCGGAGTCACCGGAGCCGGGTAGCGGCTCTTCTGCACCTGGTTCTGGACGGCATCGTCGAGCACCCAGGAGTTCGCCGACGCCTCGCGCCACGGCGTGAGGCAGTTGTAGCAGTAGTTCAGCGGGATCGAGTCGTACAGGAACGAGAACCTGAACTTGCTGTTCTGGTAGTCGACCGCGTACTGCTGGTCGCGGTAGCCGATGTTCTTCGCCGTCACGTCGAGCAGATAGCCGTCGGTCTGTTTCCCGAACACGCAATTGGTGAACAACCCGCTTCGCAGGTCGCGGTACCGCTCGAAGCGGGCCTCGTCACCATTCGCGTCCGTGACGCGGACCCCGACGTCCGCCATGCCGGTCACGCCCCAGGGGGCGTTGCCCGAAGTCGCCTCGGCGGGCTTCGTCTGCGCCTTCGCGTGGATCGCGGAGGCGAGCAGAAGCGCCGCAGTCACCGTCACTACTCTGTTGCGCATCGCAATCCTCCTCAATTAGCGCAGGAAGGCCTTGCCGTTCGGAGAGTTGGAGCCGTGCACCATCTGGTGGCACACGACGCAGGAACGGCCGTAGATCCTGTTGGCGTTCTGCGAGTTCTTCAGCAGGTAGCCATCGTAAATCGTCGGGGGGTGCCGCGACGTCACGTGGCAGCGCTGGCAGAGGTAGGGCTGCTTGGCGACGAGCATCCGGTCGTTGTTCGAGCCGTGCGGGTCGTGGTGGTGGCGCAGCTGTCGGCCACCGGCGCGTGCTCCCACATGTACGGGCCGCGCTTCTCGGCGTGGCAGCTCGTGCAGCTCTCGTCAATCGTCGTGCCCGTCTTGAGCAGTCTCTGGTTCGAGCTGCCGTGCACGTTGTGGCACGACGCGCACGTCATCTTGCCTTCGCGCACCGGCATGTGGTTGAACCGGTTCTGCTTGTTCACGACGGCCCGGTGGCAGGACGCGCAGAGCGCAGACTGGTCCTTCGCCTTCAGCAGTCCGGCATCGCTCTTCGGCGAGTGGATGCTGTGGCAGCTCATGCAGCCGACGTTCCGGTTGTCGTGCTGGCTGCCGGCCCAGAGGGCGTGGGATTTGCGGTCGTGGCAGCTCGTGCACAGCGCGCTCGCGTCCTGCGCCGACAGCTTCGAGATCTGCGTGATTTTCGTTTTGTCGCCGCCGGCCTCGGCGTGGGCCTTCCCCGCGCCGTGGCAGCTCTCGCAACCCATCGTCGCGTTGGGGGTCTTCGGGTTGAACGCGCGGGCGTGCGCGCCGGCCTTGGTGACGGCGCTCTGGCCTTCGTGACAGCCCAGGCACGTGTCCTGACCGGCGTAGTCGGCGGCGGTGGCCACCGGGGCCTTGGCCGCCGCCGGCTTCTGCGTCGCCGCCGATGCCGTCCCCACGGACGCGAGCCAGGCGGCCACCAGGCCGGCCAGCGCTACCCCTCGGATGAGGGTCCTGCAAACAGAATGCATGGCGTGCTCCTTGAGTAGAATCCAGCAGGATCCGGCCAAAGGACCGAATCCGCCGATTCGAGTGCAGACAGAATGCCCGTTCACGCCCGGAGAACTACCACACACCTCCCGAATGAACAGTCGGGCTGTTTGCTGGTCAATCGTCAACTAAATCGACGCATTCGCAGATAACCGTCGGTTGACGACAGATATTGCCGGAAAACCGACAGGCTCAGGCAGTATCCAATCCAACCGATTGGATTATTGCCCTGTCGTGAATTGCACTACTCGATGGTGTGGCAGAGGCTGCAGTCCTGGGAGATCACCTTCCCGGCCCGGCTCTTGTGGCTGTCGTCGTGGCAGCGGAAACACCCCGCATAGGAGCTCGGGCCGGGGTCGCTGTGCCCGACGTTGTTCGGGTACGTTCCCCAGGTGACGTTCATGGCAGGAAACACGTTGCGGGCGAACACATGCTGCGCGGTGGCCACGGCCCGGTCCACCGATGCCTTCGGCACGTTCGCGGCATCCTTGTAGAACGCCGTGAGGCCGTTCTGGATGCCCCGGAAGGCTGCGGCCCTATCGGGATAGGCCACCTTCAACACCTTGACCGCCTCGCGCCGGATGAACGGCATCGCCGAGTCGAAGCCGCCGGCCGCAATCGCCTCGTCGACGGCCCGCTCGGCGGAGTACGCAAAGGTGTGCGACGGCCGGTTGTGGCAGTCCACGCAGTCGAGTACGCGCCGCTCGCCCTTCAACGACGCGGCGTCGGCGACACCATCGGCGAGGAACTCCGTGACGTTGCCCTTGCCATCGTCGAGCCTCACGTACGGAATGACCTGGCGCTTGTCGTCGGTCGCGATGTACTCGATGCGGTTCTGCCGCGAGACGTGCCAGTGGATGCCGGTGGCGGACTTGTCGAGCCGGTTGACCCCGCCGATGTGCATCCGCAGCGTCGTCACCGATTCGGTGTTCGCCTCGTCGTCGGCGTACGTGCGGATGGTGCGGATCTTGTCGCCGTGGAACTTCTCCGGCCAGTGGCACTGCTCGCAGGTGTCGCGGGCCGGGCGCAGGTCCGTGACCGGCGACGGGATCGGCCGCGAGTGCGTGTTGAAGGTGACGGCGTAGACCTGCCGGAGCCCCGACATCTTGGACTTGACGAACCAGCTGGCGCCCGGCCCGATGTGGCACTGCACGCACACCACGCGGGAGTGCGGGCTGTCCTGGTAGCCGGCCCATTGCGGTTCCATCACCTCGTGGCACAGCTGGCCGCAGAACTGCGGAGAGTCCATGTACTCGATGCCGGCAAAGGCGGCCACCAGCACGATCAGGAGGTTCGCGATCGTGGACGCGAGGAAGATCGCCGTGGCGCGGCGCTGGGTGACGTCGTTCAGGTCGATCTTCGGCCACGAGGGGCGCCAGGCGGTCAATCCGGCCGCATCGCGCCGGTGGGCCAGCCAGACCCCGAGGGGCATGAGGACGAGGCCCGCGACGAACAGCCCGGGGAGAATCAGGAAGAACAGCATCCCCACGTACGGGTTGGCGTGCATGCCCGCCAGTTCGAGGAGCAGGAACGCCAGGAAGAGGATGGCGCCGGTCGTGGTCAGCGCGGCCCCGAAGATCGTGATGGCGTTCTTGAACAGCGAGAAACGCGTGTGCGCTGGGCTCATAGGATGGCGACCGTTCCCGGAACGCTAATTCAGGATCGCGAAGACAATCAAGGCGACCATCAGCAGGCCGAGGACGACGGCGATGCCGCCGGCCGTGCGGCCGAGGCGGTACACCCAGCGCGGCGCCGCCGCGCTGGCCAGATCGTCGATGCGACCCGTCCGCGTCAGGCGGGCGAACTCCTCCGGGCGCTCCTCCTCCATTTCCTTCAGCGTCACGCGGCCCGTGAACATCACCGAGTCCATCGGGAACTTCTCCGGCCTGAGGTGCCCGGTGAAGAAGTGGAACGTGAAGATGAACACGACGGCGAGCAGCGCTTCTTCGCCGTGGACGAGCGCGGCGATGTTGAAGACCCAGCCCGGCACCACGTGCGCGAACGTCTCGGGCAGCCAGAGGATGAGGCCGGAGCCGCCGATGATCCCCATCCCCCAGAAGACCGCCCAGTAGTCGAACTTCTCCCAGTAAGTAAAGTGATCGAAGCGCGGGTGCGGGCCAGCGCCCACGAACCAGCGGATGTGGGCGATCATTTCGAAGAAGTCGCGCGGCTGGGGCACCATCGAGTTCGGCCCCCACAGGATGCCGAGGTCCTTCTGGCCGAACAGCCGGCGGAAGATCCGGCTCAGGTGAAGCACGAACACGGTGATCATCACCACGGCACAGATGCGGTGGACAATCCCCGCGCTGCGGAACCCGCCGAAGAACCGTACGAGCGTCGCCGCCCACTCCTGGTGGCTGAACAGCAGCGGCAGGCCGGTGAAGGCCAGTCCCAGGAAGCTGAACATCAGGAATCCGTGCAGGAGCCGCTCTTCCCGGCCGAACCTCCGGTAGTGCGTATGGGCGGCCAATCGGCCGCCCTCCGGGACCTCCACGTTCATTCGCCGTCCTCCGTCGCGTCGTCGTTCCTGGGGCGGCGCCATGCCCCGGCCGCCTTGAGCTGCACACTCCGCCCGAGCCACAGCACCGTGAGCAGGCCGAAGAACGAGAACACGCCCACCAGGAGCATCTTCATGAACTGGGCGGTGTAGAAGAGCGTCGGGTTCCGCTCGCGGTTCTCCGGGTCGGCGTGCGGGTCGAACTCGGCGAAGCTCGGCGTGGCGCCCTCATGGCACTGCTGGCACGTGGCCACACGCTTGGCGTCCGACACCATCGAGCGCGGGTCCGCCTTCGGGAACACGTTGTGCGCGCCATGGCAATCCGCGCACGAGGCGACGCGGGCGTACCCGAGCGCCGTGACCTGGCCGTGAAACGTGTCGCGGTAGGTCTCGAGGGAATGCTCGTGGCACGTCCCGCATTCCGTGATGACCTCGAGTTTCCATCCCTCCACGTCGGACCGGCGGATCTCGTGCGCCGTGTGGCAATTCGTGCAGACCGGCGCGAGGGGGCTACCCTTGGCGACCTGCGTCCCGTGCACGCTCTCCCAGTACTCGCGTCCGATGCCCTCGTGGCAGCTGCTGCACATGCCGGGAATCGTGGTGCGGAAGACCTTGCTCGCCGGGTCCGACTTGCGGCGGATGTCGTGGCTGCCGTGGCAGTCGGTGCACGTGGGCGCAACGCTCAAACCGCTCTTGATGAGGGCCTTCCCGTGGATGCTGTCCTTGAAGAGATCGACGACATTGCCGATGCCGATCTGGCCGCGCTTGATGATCTCTTCGTCACCGTGGCACCGGCCGCACGTGTCGAGCAGCCGCGCATGGTGGGTGCGCGATCCCGGGTCCGCCGACGGCCTGATGTCGTGGCTGCCGTGGCAATCCGCGCAGGCGGCCGCCGAGAGATTGCCGCCCGACCGCCGCGCCTGCGCATGTACGCCCGAGTCGTACGCGGCGACGGCCTTCTCATGGCAGGTCCCGCACTGCGCGGGCTTCAGCTTCTCGGCGTGGGGAAACTCGGCGAGCGTCGCCAGGTCCGTGTGACAGTCCACGCACGCCAGGCCGCCCATCCCGTGGATGGACTCTGCGAAGGTCTCGGGCTTGACCGCCACCGGCCGGCCGTCGGCGCGCACAGCACCGGCGTCGCTGTGGCACGCCAGGCAGTCGTCATTACTGGGAGGCTTCGGCGCGGCCGCCTTTTGCGGCGACGCCGCCGCGAATGAAACGGCGACGCCCAGCACGAGCGCAACACGGCAGCAGAGGAGGCTCACACGTATCATGGAAATGCCAGACACACGCAGGTTCTGAGGACTGGCCTCACCAGTTGCGTGCGGCGGCCCGCTCAGGCCGCCCGCACGGATCATGACACCGCCCTACAGCACGATATCACGCGGCGGCTGGCCGGCCCGCTCATCGCGCGCGTCGTACTTCTGGCAATCGACGCAGCGGTCGAGTGCGCCGGCGCCGGTCCGCTGCCGCTCAGCCAGGCAGACCCACTGCGCCATCCAGTCTTCCATCCACATCGGCGACGGCGTGGCCGGGCGGAACTCGCTCCAGCGGCACGTCCACGGCATCCGTTCGGTGTTCATGGCACTCCTTCGGGCGGCGCTGACAGGCGCCGCATCAGCGGCCCCTGGCCGGGGCCGCTCCCTCTCGTCTATCGCAACTGATCTGCCGCTCGGAAGATTCGCCCTGTGGATTCAGGGTCTGGAAGGATGATAAAGAGCAGGTCGTCACAGTCGGCCGTTTCATGGGCTGACCGACCGCGGTGGGTTCTAGAGGTGTCGTATGTGCGAGCCTCCCGAGCGGCCAGATCGTTGCGTTTGAGAGCTTGTCATCTACACCACGGGCCGGTCTTCGAATCGTTGTGGCCCATGCGCCGATATTAAATGCAAATTTGATACCAACACGAAAGGCCAGCAAAATCAACGCGCGCGCTCCGGCCGCTGGCGCGCCCTCGGCACAATTCGCGTTGCGCGCCGACATCGCTGCCGAAATTCCGCCACCTGACTACTCCGGTGGCGGCTTCATCAGAATCCGGAACTCCGAACCCTGTTGCCGCTGGTCGGCAATGAAGCAGGTCTGAGCGCAATGCACCGACGCGCAGAAATTCACCTCGGGCTGGCACGCGGTGACATCGACCCACTCGTCCGCCAGGCCGACGATGGCGTTTGCCGCGCCGGCCACCTGATCTGGTGTCGCCCCGGGGAATCGCTTGTGAAGAACGGCCAGGACTCGCTCTCGGTCAATCATGCAGGTATTCCGTCACCTGCGAACGACACGAGCAAGAGGAATGCCAAACCCGGATGGCCTCGAGAATATGCAGGAATCCTGCTCAGGCCGCGGCCGAGTCGTCGCGGGAGGATGGCCCGACCGGCGCTCCGCCGCCAGGAACGCCGGGAATTCGTCGCGACCGCGCCCGCCGCCGCCAGGCAAACAGCGGCGCGGCCGCCACCCGCGCCGTCCGCCGGTAGGCCTCATAAGCCCAGAAGGCTCCGTCTCTCGGCGCCAGCAGCGCGGCATCATCAGGGTTCACGACGATGCTGACCTCGATGTTCGGCGCCGCGCCGATGGGAATCCAGTTCTTCCGGCAGGCCTCGTAGACGTGCAGCATCACCGCGCGCATCTCGTCGTACTTGGGTGGCGGCCACGACTCCATGTCGGCGCCGACGGTGGGCCGGAAGACGCAGACGGTCGGAAAGGCGCCGAGGCCCGCGATGTAGTCGATGGCGGCGATGGTGTCCTCGACGGGCTCGATGCCCGCGATGATTTCCCCCGACACGGCCCCCTTCGGCATGCGCTTCGCGCAATACTCCATCGCCTCGAGGAACAGCGTCTGGCCGAGCATCTTCTCCTTGCCGGGGCAGATCTCGGCGAAGTACTTCGGGTTCCAGAACTCGAGGCAGAACGACAGGTGGTCGACGCCCAGATCGATCAGGCGGTCGTAGCGGCTGAAGTCCTTCTCGGGCGCCAACTGCACACCGGTCAGCATCCCCACGTCCTCTTTGATCGCGCGGATGTAGGGCTCGGTGAACTGGATGCCGCGGCTGCCCTGGAAGCCGCCGTTCAGGTGCACGAAGGTGACGCCCGACTCTTCTTTCGCCGCCCAGCAGGTCTCGACAACGTCCGACACCGCCTTGTCGGCCGACTCGCTCTCCCCCACGTTCTCGCCGGTCGTGCAGTAGCGGCAATTGAGGGCGGGGCTGTAGTTCCAGAACGTGCAGACGAGGTTGACGTAGATCCCGAGGTACGTGCCCTGCAGCACGCCGATGTGGTTCATCGCGATGTCGCGCGACGTTTGCCGGCTGTACCACTCCGGCTCCTTCGGCACGCCCACCGTATAGCGGTCCTTCGTCTGCTCGTTGGTCAGCGCGTAGCCGGCGGCCGGCGAACCCGAGAGGACGTACGGCGACCGCCGCGCGAACGACTCGACCACGGGCACGTTGACCCAGACCTCGGGCTTCATCCACGAGCCGGTCGGAATGGTGATCTCAAGGCCGGACCCGAGGCCGGCGCGGGTCCGCGAGATGCCCCGCGCCCCCTCGAGCGACACGTCGGCGGGAATCCTCATGCCGCGGCAGAAGAGGTCGATCTCGAGTTCGCACGCGTTGAGCGCCATATGCGGCTCATTATGGATCAGGCGCGGCGCGTGAACCAGCGCGCGCTATGACGGCCGTCATAGGACGCGGCGGCCAGACAGCGGATGCTTCCCTCGCGAGGCCCCCATGCCCATTTCCGTACGGCTGCCGGACATCGATCACTGGAAGGCCCAGGTGAAGTGCCAGGCCGGCTGCCCCGTGTCGACCGACGCCGGCCGTTACGTGCAACTGATCGCCGAGGGCCGGCACGAAGACGCCTTCCTCGTTGCCCGAGGCCCGAATCCCTTCGCCTCCATCTGCGGGCGTGTGTGCGCAGCGCCCTGCGAGGACGCCTGCCGCAGGGCGGCCATCGACGCACCGGTCTCCATACGCGCGCTGAAGCGCTTCGTCACCGAGCAGTACGGCGTCGAGTCCACGCGGCCCGACACCCAGGATCGGCTGGCGGCGACGGCGATCGAAGAAGGCAACCGTTACGCCGGGCACATGCCCCTAACGCTTCACCGCACCCTCCCGCCCACAGCGCGCGAAAATCGGAAAAAAGTCGCTGTGATCGGTGCCGGCCCGGCCGGCATGGCGGCCGCCCATGACCTGGCCCTTCTGGGCTACAGCGTGACGGTGTTCGAAGCGGCGGCGGAACCCGGCGGCATGGTGCGGTTCGGAATCCCGGAGTACCGGCTTCCCCGCTCGGTCATCAGGTCGGAGATCGACAAGATCACGGCCCTCGGCATCGATCTCCGACTCGGCACGCCGCTCACCGCCGAGTTCGGCCTCTCGGATCTCCGCCGCCAGGGCTTCGAGTCCGTGTTTCTGTCGGTCGGGGTCGCCAAGGGACGCGACCTTCAGATGCCAGGCGTCGAACTCGATGGCGTCGTGAAGGCGGTGGACTACCTGCTGAACATCAACCGCGGCTACCGCGTGCAGCTGGGACGGCGCGTCGTCGTCATCGGGGGCGGGTTTGTCGCCTTCGACGCCGCCCGCACGGCGCTGCGCGAGTACGCCGCCGACGCCGACGGCGAACGCGCCGAACTGGCGGCAGAATCCGACGCACGGGTGAAGGAGGCCTTCGATTCGGCGCGATCGGCCATCCGGTCCGGTGCGCGTGACGTCACCATCGTCTCCCTTGAGAACTTCGAGGAAATGCCGGTTCTGCGCACGACGCAGGGCCACGAGGAGTTCGAAGAAGCCCGGAAGGAAGGCATCACGTTCCTGCCGCGCCGAGGCCCGTTCCGGTTCGTCGGAAACGGTACGCTGTCGGCGATCGAGTTGCGCGCCGTCACCTCGGTGTTCGACGCCAGCGGCCGCTTCGCCCCGACCTACGACGACGATGACGTGGTGACGATTGAAGCCGACGCGTGCGTCCTGGCGATCGGCCAACGCGCGGACCTTTCTTTTCTGAAGCCCGAGGACGGCGTGGCGCTGACACCAATGGGCACGATCCGCATCGACCCGTCGACGCTGGCCACCTCGGCCCCGGGCGTGTTCGCGGGCGGCGATGTCGCGTTCGGGCCCCGGAATCTGATCGAGGCTGTCGCCAACGGCAAGCGCGCGGCCCGCTCGATTCACGACTACCTCGGGCCGGGCGGCGGACGCACCGAGCAGCGCCTCGACATCGAGAAGCTGCCGACCGCGCGGTATCGCATGATCGCCGGGTTCGAGCGCTTCGACCGACAGGCTCCGCCCACGCTGGATCTGGGGCGCCGCACGGGCATCGCCGAGGTCGAAACGGGATATGGCCCCGCCGACGCGATTGAGCAGGCGGCGCGGTGCCTCGTCTGCCACGTGCAGACGATTTACGACCCGGAACTGTGCGTCCTCTGCAACCGCTGCGTCGACATCTGCCCCGAGCACTGCCTGGCCATCGTCCCGTTCGAGGCGCTCGACCTGGACGCGACAACGCGCCAGTCGCTGGTCGAGCGGGCCGGCGCCTCCAGCCTTCCTCTGTCGGCCATGGTGAAAGACGATGAGCGGTGCATTCGCTGCGGGTTGTGCGCCATCCGCTGCCCGACCGACGCGATGACGATGGAGAAGTTCACAATCACGGAACGCCTCGTGCCGTCCGGTCCGCACCCGCCCGATGCCGGTGCGCCAACGCAGGTGGGAACGAAATGAGCGACGCCAAACAGCCCCAGAACACCGACCGGCGCGACTTCTTGCTGAAGCTCGGCGCGGGCGCCGGATTCGTTGCGATTACGGCCCAAGCGGGCGCGTCGCTGCGTTCGCTGGTCCCGAACGTCACCTACGACGCTCCCACGACCGTGAAGGTCGGGCCTCCCGGAGAGTTCCCGGACGGCTTGAAATTCCTCCCCGACCAACGCCTGTTCGTGTTCCGGAACGGCAAGACGTTTCATGCCATCTCCGCCGTGTGCACGCACCTCGGTTGCACCGTCCGCGCGGAGGCGCTGTCCCGCGCGGAGGAGCAGACGATTGACGGCCAGCCGTTGCGCCTGACTCACCGCTTCATGTGCCCGTGCCACGGATCGCGATACGGCGGCGACGGGACGAATGTCTCGGGCCCTGCGCCGAAGCCGCTCGCCTGGTACCGGTTGTCGGTCTCTCCCGACGACGGTCAGCTCGTGGCGGACCTCGCGGACGAAGTCGACCACAGCTTCCGCTTGACGCTGCCTTGAGGTACCGACCATGAGACTTCCGTTCACCCGAAGGGCGGCCGCCGGCGAAACCTCGCCAGGCGTGCACCCGCAGCCGCTCTGGAGCTACCGCCCGCAGTCGGACCGCGAGGCTGGCGACGCCGTCGTCTCGAACCTGCTGCTGCACTGGTTTCCCTCGAAGGTCTACAAGCCATCGTTGGCATGGAACTACTCGGCGTGGCTCGGCACCATCTCCGGCGCGCTGTTCTTCCTGCTGGTGCTGTCCGGCCTGCCCCTGATGTTCCTGTACGTCCCGTCGGTGGAGCGCGCCTACCAGTCGGTGAAGGACATCGAGTACGTCGTGACCTTCGGCTGGTGGATTCGCGCCGTGCACCGAATCGGGGCGCACCTGATGGTGGTCGCGGTTGTGCTGCACCTGGCGCGGGTGTTCTTCACCGGCGCGTACAAGAACGGCGTCGGCCAAGGGCAGCAGCGCGAATGGAACTGGGTCATCGGCGTCGTCATGCTGCTGCTGACGTTGTTTCTGTCTTTCACCGGCTACCTGCTCCCGTGGGATCAGCTCGCGTTCTGGGCCGTGACGGTCGGGACCAACATTGCATCGGCGGTTCCCGGGATCGGGCCCCGGATCCGGGAACTCCTGATCGGCGGGCGCGCGATCGAGCAGGCCACCCTGATTCGCTTCTACGTCCTGCACATCATCGTCCTCCCCGGCGCCCTCGGCGGCCTCTTCGCGTATCACATGTGGCGCATCCGGAAGGATGGCGGGCTGGCGAGGGCCGATGCCGCGGCTCTGGCGCCCGACGCGAAGGACACCGGACCGGTCCCGACGAAGACCTACACCCTGCTCGGCGTCGCCCGCGGCACGTCTCCGGCGGTCACGGCGCGTTCCCCCGAAGCTCCGGACCAGACCGTCAATGCGGTCCCCGACCTCACGCGGCGAGCCCTGATCGTGATTCTCGGCACGTTCGCGCTCGTGAGCATCCTCGCCAGCGCCATTCCATCCCCGCTGGAAGAACCGGCGAACGCGCTGATCACGCCGAACCCGGCCAAGGCCCCGTGGTACTTCCTCTGGCTGCAGGAAATCGTCACCGACACCACGATTCGGCTCGGGTCACTCACGATCAACGGCGCCTTTCTCGGCGGCGTGATTCTGCCAGGCCTGCTGGTCGGCCTCCTGACGGTCTGGCCCTGGCTGGACAAGTCGGCCGTCTCCACGGCAGGGCTCTGGTTCCCGCGAAGCCGCCGGCGTCAGAACCTGCTGTTCATCCTGGCGATGCTGTTCATCCTGGCCTTCACGTTCGTCGGCATGTTCATGCGCGGGCCGTACTGGAACCTCTACTGGCCGTGGGAGACGTGGCCGGGCATTCCCGGGAGGATCTGACATGGAGAAACGAACCAACTCCCCGTTTCCCAGGATCGATCGCCCGGTGCTGGCCGCCATCGGGATTGTGCTCGTGGGGGCGACCGTCTTCTTCGCCTGGAGCGACCGCCAGCACGACTACAAGTACTACCAGTACGCCTTCCGCGGCATGGTGGCGGAGAAGCTGGGCGCGGAGCGCGCCGCGACCGTACCGTCCGGGCTGCAGCAGGTCTGGGTGCCCGGCTTGCGCCGCGCCGATCGGTGCGTGACCTGCCACCAGGCCGTCTCCTGGAAGGGGTTCGAGACCGCCGAGGAGCCCCACCGGACGCATCCGGGCGACCTCCTGAAGTCCCATCCGCCGGAGCGGTTCGGGTGCAGCGCGTGTCACGGCGGGCAGGGGTGGGCCATCGACACCGCCGCTGCGCACGGCGAGGTGGCGCACTGGGAGGAGCCGCTGCTCGGCAAGCCGCTCGGCGAGGCGTATTCGCTGACCGACAACAAGGCCGCGCTGATGCAGATGAACTGCAATATCTGCCATCGCTACGAGCGGGCGACCAAGGGCGCGGAGATGATCAACCTGGCCAAGGACCTCGTCCAGGAGAAGGGCTGCCGGGCCTGCCACGTGATCAACGGCCGCGGCGGCACGATCGGCCCCGATCTGACGTGGGTCGGCGACAAGGCCCCGGAACAGTACGACTACAGCCGCCTGTCGGGCCAGACGACGGCGTTCGCCTGGCACGTGGCGCATTTCAAGGACCCGCGGGCGCTCGTGCAGGATACGGTGATGCCGAACTTCCACCTGTCCACCAAACAGGCGCAGGCGCTCGCGATGCTCATGCTCTCCTGGCGCAAGGCGCCCTTCGACGCGGCGTTCCTCCCGGGCGTGCCGCGCACGGACCCGCAGACCGCCGATGAGCGGAAGGCCGAAGAGGACATGAAGACCGGGCCGGGCGCCTGGTTCGTGCAAACGGGCTGCTTCGTGTGCCACTCGATCGCCGCCCTGAAGGTGCGCAGTCCCGCCCAGATCGGCCCCGACCTGTCCACGGCCGTCGAGGACACGCAGAAGCGGTTCGGCGTGACCGTCGACCAGTTCCTGAAGAACCCGACCGGCACGATGTCGGTGGTGCTGTCGCGCCAGATCGTGCTGACGCCGGAACAGAAGGAGACCGCGATTCAGAAGTTGCGCGAGGCGTTCGCCGAGTATCAACGCCTCGTCGCCGAGGGCAAGAACCCGCTGGCGCCCCCGGTGGAGGCCGCCCCGAAGTAGACGGGCGATGCACGGAGGCGCAGGCTTTCCCCGGCCCGCCTGTTCCCCTGCCTCCTTGAACGAGTGAGCCGGCCGTGACTGCTACGTGGAGGACATGCACATGAGTTGGATTCGCTCCCGATCCGCTGCCTGGGCGACGATTGGCGCCCTGGCGCTGGCGCTGTTCGTCAGCCGTTGCGCGCCGAGCGCGCCCAAGAAGGACGCCAAGAAGGCCGGCGGCGGCACCTCGGACATCGCCGTCGCCGCCCAGAAGACCTACGTCGCCCCGGGCGACCTGGACGAGTACTACCTGTTCTCGTCTGGCGGGCACTCCGGCCAAATCTACGTCTTCGGCGTGCCGTCGATGCGCCACATCTCGACGATTCCCGTCTTCACCCCCTACCCCGCCACCGGCTACGGCTTCGACGACGATTCGAAGAAGATGCTCGGGAACCTGACCTGGGGAGACGTGCACCACCCGGCCCTCTCTGAGACCAACGGCGACTACGACGGCCGTTGGCTCTTCGTGAACGAGATGAACGGGCGGGTGGCGCGGATCGACCTGCGCGACTTCAAGACGAAGCAGATCCTCGGGCCGATCCCCAACGTCTCCGGCAACCACGCGTCCGCGTTCGTCACGCCGAACAGCGAGTACTCCGTGATGGCCTCGCGTTTCTCGATTCCCATCCCGAAAGGCACGGCCCTCGAGATCGCGAAGTACGCCACCGACTTCAAGGGCGTCATCACCGGGATCAAGATCGATCCCAAGAGCGGCGAGATGTCCTTCGGCTGGCAGGTGGTGATGCCGCCGTTCAACTACGACCTGGGCGACGCCGGGAAGAAGGCGTCCGACGGGTGGGTCTTCTTCACCTCGTACAACGCGGAGCGCGCCACCGGCAAGCTGGAGGTCACCTCGACCCAGCGCGATCGCGACTACATCGCGATGGTCGACTGGAAGATGGCGGAGAAGCTGGCCGCCGAGGGCAAGGGCACGCTCATCGGGGGCGTCAAGGTCCTGGACCCGAAGGAACTGCCGGGCCTGGTGTACCTCCTCCCCTGCGGCAAATCGCCCCATGGCGTCGACGTGGCGCCCGACGGCAACTGGATCGTCGGCTCGGGCAAGCTCCAGGGCGTGACGACGGTATTCAACTTCGAGAAGATCCAGACGGCCATCCGGAACAAGGACTTCACCGGCGAGGAAGACGGCATCCCGGTCCTGAAGTACGAGTCCATCAAGGACGCCGAGGTCCCGGTCGGCCTCGGGCCGCTGCACACCCAGTTCGGCACGGACGGCTACGCCTATACGTCGCTCTTCGTGGACAGCGCGGTCGCGAAGTGGAAACTCGGCACCTGGGAGGTCGTGGACAAGGTCCCGATGTCGTACTCGATCGGCCACCTCACGGCGGCCGAAGGTGACACGGTCAGTCCCGACGGCAACTACCTGGTCGGCCTGAACAAGCTGTCGCACGGGCGGCACCTGTCGGTCGGCCCGTCGCAGCCCGAGTCGTCGCAGCTGGTCGACATCACCGAGGAGAAGATGAAGCTGCTGTACGACGCGTTCACCGAGCCCGAGCCGCACTACGCGCAGATGGTGAAGGCCGACAAGATCCACCCGATCGAGGTGTATCCGAAGGAGGAGAACAAGCATCCGCACGCCATCTGGGACGTCAAGGACGCCAGCGTGACGCGCAACGGCAACAAGGTCCTCGTCAAGATGATCGCGGTCCGTTCCACCCTCACGCCGACGGACTTCGAGCTGAAGGAGGGCGACGAGGTGACGATCGCCATCACCAACATCGAGCAGACAACCGATGAGCTGCACGGGCTCGGCATCCTCGACTACAACATCAACCTGGTCGTGGATCCCGGAGAAACGAAGACCGTGACGTTCAAGGCGAAACGGGGCACGTTCCCGTTCTACTGCACGAACTTCTGCTCCGCACTCCACCAGGAGATGCAGGGCTACATGATCGTCCGCTAGGCACGAATGTGCGGGCGCCCCGCGATCGGGGCGCCCGCCCTGCCCGCCCCGAGGTCGACGGGCCGACGCAGCGGTCGGAGGCCCCCTTCGATCGGGAGAACGCACGATGCAAGGCTTCTTCGCGCGACTGAACCAGTCTCTCGCCCGCCCCCTCGGTGTTGCGCCGCGGCTGCTCGTCGTGGCGTCGGCACTCCTCCTGGTCGCCGTGTATCTCTTTCCGCTGTGGAACCTGACGATGTTCGCTCCGCAGTACCCTGAAGGCCTCCGCCTGGACATCTACAGCTACAAGCTGGTCGGCGGGAACGGGGGGCAGGACATTCCCGAGATCAACATCCTCAACCACTACATCGGCATGCGGGATCTCGTGACCGACGACTTCACCGAATTCAAGTGGCTGCCGTTTGTCGTCGGCGCCCTCGGCTTGCTCTACCTCCGGGCGGCGGTGATGGGCACCGTGGGCGGGCTCGTCGACGTCCTGGTGCTCAACATCTACTTCTCGGCGTTCGCGCTCTGGTCCTTCGGCTACAAGATGTACGTCTACGGGCACAACCTGCTGCCCACGGCGGCGGTGAAGGTGGAGCCGTTCATGCCTCCGATGTTCGGGGGAACGCAGCTGGCGAACTTCGAGGTCTACTCGTATCCGCAGGCGGGCTCGTACGCGATGGGCCTGTCGTCCCTGCTGCTCGTTGCGGCGTTGGTCGTGGCCTGGCGCCAGTCCCGCGCCGCCAGCCGGCAAGGCACGTGATGCGGGTGGCGGCCTTCCTCGCCGGGATGCTGGTTGCCGCGAGCGCCGCGGCGCAGGACCATGCCGTGACCCCGGGGAATCTCGAAGGGCGGCCGGGCGCTGAAAGCGCCTCGCCGCTCCAGGCGCGTCTCGACGCGGCGCCGCGAGGGGCCCGCGTGCTGGTCGACGCGGGCACGTATCGCGGCGATCTCGTCATCGAGAGACCGGTCCATCTCGTGGGGGTCGGGAGACCAGTGCTGGAGGGATCGGGCTCGGGCAGCGTGGTGAGGATTCGAGCAGCAGATGTGACCATCGAGGGCTTCGACGTCGACGGACTGGGTCACGGCGACCTTGGCCGCGACACGTCGGGCATCCACGTCGCCGCGCCCCGAGCGACCGTCAAGGACTGCCGAGTGAAGCGCGCCCTGTTCGGCGTGTATCTCCGCGAGGCCCCGGGCTCGACAGTCCAGGGCACGGTCATCGAAGGCGTGCCCGGCCTCGAGCCCGGCGAGAAGGGTTCTGGCATCCACGTCTGGAACACGGACGGATTCACCCTGACCGACAACCGGATCTACGAAGCACGGGACGGCCTCTACATCCAGTCCTCGCCCCACGGGTTCGTCGCCCGCAACGTGGCGAGCCACGTCCGGTACGGCCTGCACTACATGTTCTCCGACGACAACGTCTTCGAAGACAACCGGTTCGAGTACGCCGCGGCAGGTTCGGCCATCATGTACTCGAACCGCATCCGGTTCCGCCGCAACCAGTTCCTGCACAACCGGGGCTTCGCGTCCGTCGGGCTGCTCTTCAAGGCCTGCGACGACGTGGTGGCGGAGGACAACCTGATCGCGGACAACGCCCGAGGCATCTTCCTCGAAGGTTCGAACCGCGATGTCTTCCGCCGGAACATCATCGCCGAGTCCGACGTGGCCATCGTGCTCTACGACTCCTGCGCGCGCATCCGATTCGAAGGCAATTCCTTCGTGGCGAACCTCTCGCCGCTCATGCTGGTGGGACGCAGGACCGATACCGTCGTCGCCGGGAACTACTGGTCGGAGAACCGCGAACTCGATCTCGACGGCGACGGCTTCGCGGACCGCCCGTACCGGCTGTCCAGCGTGTTCGACCACATGCGGGGCAACCTCACGGCAGCTGATCTCTTCGCGCAGGGATTGGCGGCCACGGCGCTTGGCGCTGCCGAAACGGCGTTTCCCGTCCTGACCGCCATCACGGTCGAGGACAGCCGTCCGCTGGCGAGGCCTCCCGCGCTCCCCCTCGTACCGCGTCCTGAGCGCCAGACACGCTCCGCGAGACTTGCCGGCCTTGCCCTCTCGCTGGGCCTCGTCGCGGTGGGAGGTGCGGCGGCGGCCGCCGCCCGCGGGAGCCGCCGTCGATGATCGCTTTCCGCGGTTTCCGCAAGCAGTTCGGGACGCACGTCGCCGTGGCGGATCTCACGCTGGAGATCGGGCGGGGAGAGACGCTCGCCCTGCTCGGACCGAATGGTTCAGGGAAGACCACCTCGCTCAAGGCGGCCGCAGGCCTCATCACGCCGACCGCCGGGGAGGTGCTACTCGGTGAACCGGGCCGGAGCGCGCACGCGCCATCGGCGCGCCAGGCTGTGTCATACCTGCCCCAGCGGGTGACCTTTCCCGACACCCTGACGGGCCGTGACGTCATCGAGTTCTACCGGCGCCTCCGCGGCTCGCCCGCGTCACGCACCGACGAGGTGCTGCGGGTTGCCTCGCTCAATGGCGCCGCCGGTCGGGCCGTGGGCACCTATTCGGGCGGTATGACGCAGCGCCTGGGCCTGGCCGTCGCCGTGCTGCCGAACGCCCCCGTCTTCCTCCTGGACGAGCCGACCGCCGCCCTCGATCCCGACGGGCTGGCGGCCTTCTACTCGACCGTTGAGCGGCACGCCGCCGAAGGGCGAACGGTGCTCTTCACCTCTCATCAACTGGGCGATGTCGAGCGTCTCGCGGATCGCTTTGCCGTCCTGGTGGCCGGGCGGCTGGTCGCCCTGCTGACGCAACGCGAACTGCACGATAGCCTCGCGCAGCGTGGCCTCATGCGCGTCCGGGCGGCCGGCCACCTCGAGGACGCCGTGGGGCGGCTCCGCTCGATTGCGCCTGATAGCCACCTGGAGGCCGACGAAATCGTGGTCCCCGGCCCTCCGTCGCTGCGCCCCGCGGCCCTCGAGGCGCTGCGCGACGCCGGCGTCGAGATCCGCGGCCTGACCGCCGAGGAGGGCCGTCTGGACAGGTTCTATCGCGAGCTGGTCGGAGACTCCGCATGAAGGCCTTCGTGGCGGCCGCGCTCGCGCTGCTGGCGTCGGCCTGCGGCAGCGGCGTTCCAGGGCCTGTGCCTCTCGACACGCGCACCGACGCCTGCGCCGAGTGTCGCATGGCCGTCTCGAGCGGCCGCTTCGCCTCCCAGATCGTCGCACCAGGCGAGGAGCCGCGTTTCTTCGACGACCTCGGATGCCTGGCGGCCTACCTCGGCACCCGCTCCACGGTCCCGCCGAGAGCGGTCGCCTACGTCGCCGATCACCGCTCGGGCGAATGGGTGACTCTCGCCTCGGCGGTCTTCACGCGGGTGCCGGGCCTCGAGACGCCGATGGGCTCTCACGTGGTCGCGCACGCGTCGGCGGCCTCACGCGATGGCGATCCCGATGTGCAGGGCGGCTCGGCCGTGGACGTACGCGCATTCTTCAAACGCGCCCTGCCGGACGGTTCCTGATGACGGCCGTGTCGACGATCCACGCGATTGCCCTCTGCGCCCGACAGGAACTGGTCCTGGCGTACCGGTCGCGATGGACCCAGACGTTTGCCGTCGCCTTCGCCGTTCTCGCGCTCGCCGTGGCGGTCTCCGGCTACGTGCTCTCGGGCGGCAGCGGTGTCCAGGACTTCTCTCGCACCGCCGCGTCGCTCGTGCAGCTCGTGATTCTGCTCGTCCCGCTGACCGCCCTCCTGCTCGGCGTCCTCACCCTGGCCTCCGACCGCGGCAACGCGGAACTGCTCTTCTCGCAGCCCGTGTCGCGCGCCGCGATCCTGCTCGGCCGCGTGCTGGGCCTGTACCAGGCGCTGATTTCGGCCCAGGCGATCGGGTTCGGTGCGGCAGGCCTCGTCATCTACTCGCAGGCGGGCGAAGACGGCGTGACCGGTTTCCTCGTGGTGATCGCGGCGGCGTTCGTCCTGACGGGGGTATGCCTGGGCCTGGCCGCCGTCATCGCGGCCGGCAACATCGGCAGGCGGCGCTCGCGTGCGCTGGCCGTGGCCCTCGTGGTCTGGCTCGTGCTTGTGGTGCTCGCCGACCTTGCGGCCCTCGGCGCGGCGTCCCTGCTCCGATCTGGCGCCGCGTCCCGCCTCCTCATCACGGCCGCCATCGTCAACCCGGTTGGCGCCGTGCGGACGGCCGCGCTCCTGTTGATTGATGGCACCGCGGCCTTCGGTTCGGCATCCCTGGCGCTCCTGAGGTTCTCGGGAGGTCCCCTCCGCGCCGGCCTGCTTCTCGCCGCGTCGCTCGTTCTCTGGCTCGTGCTGCCGTTCTGGGCCGCTTCGCGGCGCCTCTCTCGCGCCGATATCTGAGGCCGGCCCTCAAAATCGGAACAGGTAACTCAGCTTCACGAAGACCTGCCGCCCGGTGGAAATCAAGGGCAACTCGGCCGGCGACGGCGGCGGAGACGTCAAAGGCGCGAGGGGGCGGTTCTCGTAGCCGTCCGTGTAGCCCACGTATACGGCGGTCCACGGATTCACCAGGTAGGTGAAGAGGATGTCGGCGTTGAACCGCCGCTCGTGCTCCAGGTCGACCAGCGCCTGGTTCGAGGAAAGCGACTCGTAGTCGAAGATGATCCGTGCCGACAGCTCGCGCGTGAACTGGTAATTCACCCGCGTGCGCAGGATGTGGTCGGTGAAGATGCGGCCGCGCGGCGCCCCGGGCGGCAGGGCGCTCTCGCCGCTGGTCGACAGGTCCGAATACAGGTACGACAAGTCGAGCCGCAGCCGTGAGAAGGGCCGCAGCGTGAGCCCCGCCTCGACGCTTTGTTCCGTGCCCAGAAACGGATCGAGCCCCTCCGCCGGGAAGTAGTTGATCCCGCTGCCGCGAAAGTAGTGCACGTTGGCGCCGAGCCACGTCAGCCACTCAGTGCTCGCCCGGACCATTCCGCCGCCGCGCCTGAAGTCGGTGCCTTCGTAGCGCTCGAAGGCTTCGACGTACAGGGCGCCGATTTCCGTCTGGCCGGGGAGCTCGATTTCGACGCCTGGCTCGAGCTGCCAGTCCTGCAGCTGCCCGCCGTAGTCCCACAGCGCGCCGGCTTCGACGTCGGCCCCGACTCTCAGGATTCGGCGCTTCTCCGGGTACCACGAGTAGTCGGCTTCCTGCTGCACCTCGCGCATGTCCACGCGGCGGATGTACCCGAGCTCCGATCGGAAATCGGGGCTTCTCGACGTGTACGAGCCCGTGTAGTCGAAGCCGCGCCCTTCCCTGCTCACCTCGGCGATCCAGGAGGTGCCGCTCGCCGAGTCGCCCGCCTCGTCGATGGTCTGGCTGCCCACCCACTGGCCCGACACCGTCCAGTTGTCTGTGAACTTCCACCGGGCATCGCCGCCATACACCCGGTTGGCTGCAGGGCCGAGTTCCCGATCCGTGAAGATGCCGCCGATGTACGACTGGCGCGCGAATTCGCGCTGGGCCCGGAAGACGCCGACGCCTGCGAGCTTGCCGCTCCGCGGGTCGCCTGACTCGACTTCGCGGCCCGGCTCTTGGTCGTTGACGCCGAGCACGCCGAACGCCCACCCGCGCGCCTTTCCCGTCAATCGGACGCCGACGCCCGGGTCGGCGACGCGCCGCGAGAAAAACAGGTTCTGCGGCGTCTCGAAATAGCCGGCATTCTCGATGAAGAACGGCCGCTTCTCCGGAAAGAACACCTCGAACCGCTGGTTGACGGTGACCTGCGGTTGGTCCGACTCGATCTGGCTGAAGTCGGGGTTCACGGTCATGTCCACGGTCAACGCGTCCTTGATGACCGCTTTGCCGTCCACGCCCGCGCGGGCGGCGTTCTCCGGTACCCGTACGCCCTGCTCGTCGAGAACCTTGGCCGCGGCGAAGTTCCCGTATGGGATCACCTGGATGTTCCGCCCCGGCGAAATGCCTTGCAGCCCTTCCAGCGTGGCCATCTGCTGTCCGAGCCCGGCGATGCGCCGCGTGATGTAGGGCCAGAACGAGGTCTCGTTGTTGCGCGGGACGATCCGGCCCACGGCCACGCCCCACGTCTGCTCCGACGCGTTGCTGAAGCGAAGACTCTTGAACGGGATCTTCAGGAGGACCACGTAGCCGTCTGCGGTGAGCCTGCCGTCGGATTGCCACAGCGTGTCGTAGCTGAAATCGTCATCCTGCCCCTCCGTGGTGACGCCGTCCAGCTGAATGCCGAGCGGGTTCACGATGAACTCGTACGCCCGCCGCCCGTCGTGGTAAGTGTCCAGGAGGACCGCGACCAGGTCATCGCCCATGATCGCCTCGCGCTTCGTCATGTTCGCGCGGACTTTCGCCGGGTCGTCCTTGCAGACGAACACCGCGTAGAGGTGGCCGTCGTCGTACGAGAGAAAGGCGGTTGTCTCGACCGACGCCGGCACGCCGTCGCCCGGCTCCCGCTGCACGAGGCCCGAGATCCGGACCCCCGGCGGAGTGGTCGTCCCGTCGAGATAGCGCGAGAGCACGGGCGGCTCGGTGACCCGGGGGATGGCGACGGTTGGCTTGTCGGCGCCTGCGGCCAGCGCCGGACCAGCCGCGGCGGCCATAAGGAAGGCTACGCAACCCAGAATCCGGCGCATCGGGACGATCCTCGGGGAGAGCAGTGCCGACGGCCGGGCACACAGCCGGCGTCAGGAGGGCTGACCGTAATTACGACGACGGCCGCCGGGACGTTTCACCGGCGCGCCCGCCACTCTTCAGCCGGGAACGAGATAGGGTAGGATGGTCTGGTCCATGCCCGCCGAAATCGACGAGGCTCTGCTTCGCGCGCCGGTCTTCTCGAGGCTCGGAGCCGAGGACCGCCGCCGGCTCGCCGAAGTGTCCCGGCTGCAGCACTTTCATCGCGGCGAGACGGTGTTCGCGGAGGGAGACCCGCCCGAGCATTTCTGCACGGTCGCCTCCGGCCGGGTCAAGGTGTTCAAGATGACCCCTGCCGGCAAGGACGTCATTCTGGAGATCTTCGGCGCCGGCGACCCGCTTGGCGCCGTGGCCGCCTACGACGGACATCCGTTTCCGGCCTCGGCCGTCGCCATCGAGGAGTCGCGGGTGCTGCTGGTTCCGCGACAGGCCTTCTTCACGCTGCTCGAGCAGCATCCCACGCTCGTTCGCGGCCTGCTTTCGGGCCTGACCCACCGGCTGGCGGAACTCGCGGTCCGCCTCGCCGAGCTCAGCGGCGGCCGGGTCGAACCGCGGTTCGCGCGGCTGTTTCTCAAGCTCGCCGAGGAGCAGGGACGTCCCGAACGAGGCGGCACCTTCGTGCCCGTCGCCTTGTCGCGCCAGGAACTCGCCGACATGACGGGCACCACCGTCGAGACCTGCATCCGCATCATGAGTCGCTGGGGCAAGCAGCGCACGGTGATCACCGAAAAGGACGGATTCCTCGTCCTCAATCCGGCGGAACTCGAGACCCTCGCGCTCGCCTGAGGGAACGGTTCAGCTCAGACCCGGCGCGCCTCCCCCCGACACGGCAGCGACGGACGTGCGATAATGCCGAGAGGGCGCCGCGTCGGCGCCTCCGCGGTCTGGCCCCCCGTCCTCCGGCGCGAGACGGGATTCCCCGGCGGGTGCGCTGCCTGGCTGCTTGGCCTGGCCCGGGTCCCCGAACGGCGGAGGTTGACGTGAAGAAGGTCGCATCGAAACCCTCTCCGGCGCCGGCTCGCAAGCCGGCAAAGACCGGTTCCCGAGTCCGCGGTCCGGTGAAGGCCCGGGTCGCGCCCGCCAAAGCCCGCGCGGCCAAGCCCGGGCGCCCCGCTGCGCCGAAGCCCGCACGTGCCGCCAGCCCGCAGCCCTCCGCCGCCGTCCAGGCGAAGCCCGCCCGTGCCGCCGAACCGGCCCGAGCCGCCGGCGCAGGACCGGCCCGTGCGACGGCTCCCAGGCCGCGGACCATTGCGGTGAAGGCGGTTCGGGCGTCGGCCGCGCACCCGAAGCCGTCGGCCACGGCGATGCTGATGCCGCTGCACGAAGGCATCGTGTACGGGCCCGTGCGCTCGCGGCGCCTCGGCCGCTCGCTCGGCATCAATCTCACGCCCGCCCATCTCAAGTTGTGTTCGTTCAACTGCTCGTATTGCCAATACGGATGGTCGGAGCACTCCCGCCGCGCCTCGGAGCCGGCCTTCGAGCACTGGCCGAGCGCCGCCACGGTGGCCAGGGCCGTGGCCGCGGCGCTGCGCTCGCTCGCCGCGCAGGGCGACCGCATCGATCGCCTGACGCTCGCCGGGCACGGCGAACCGACGATGCACCCGAAGTTCAAGGAGGTGGTCGCGGCGCTGCGGAAGGTCCGCGACGAACTGGCGCCCAGCGTGCCCATCGCCGTACTGTCCAATGCCAGCACCCTCGAACGCGCCGATGTGAGGGAGGCCCTCGCGGGGCTCGATGAGCGCTACATGAAGCTGGATGCGGGCGACACCGCAACGCTGCGGTCGGTGAACGGCTCCCCGCTCTCCATCGAGCAACTCGTGACCGGCCTGAAGAAGGTGCCCGGCATCGTCATCCAGGCGATGTTCGTGAAGGACCGCACCGGCCGCATCGACAACACGGGCGACCTCACCGTGATCAACTGGGTGGGCGCCCTCGATCGCATACGGCCGAAGGCCGTCCAGATCTACACGATCGACCGCACCCCGGCGTTTCCGTACCTGCAGCCGGTGCCGGCGGCGCGCCTGCGCGAAATCCTCCAGCGGGTTCGCCTGGCCGGCTTCGCCTGCGACGTGTTCGGCGTGCCGGAGACGCCCCCGGAGCCTCGCAAGGCGTAGCGGCGACGATGCCACGCGGCCTGCCCTGAGCGCCGTCGAAGGGAAGCCCGCGTGCGCCATCCCGGCGGATGGTCAACTCGATTGAGCGCCGGGTCTAGACGAAGCGCTTCTCGTACCAGGTGCCCGCGGTCACCCTGGCGATGGCGGCGTAGCCGCGCTTGTGGAGCACGTCGTCCATGAGGTCGGTTCGCGGCAGCAGAACCAGGCGGCGCACGCTGCCAGCCACACAGCCCAGCTCCAGCGCATCCAGCAGACCATCCGCGATCTCGGCAGGCGCACAGGCGGAGGTGGTGTCCAGCCCGACCTCCTCCACGCGGAGTTCGCGGTCGGACCGGTCGTAGGCCGCCAGGCCCACGACGCGGCATCCGCACAAGGCCAGGATCCGGCTGCCCTGCTGGAGCCGGCCCCGGCGGGCCGGCGTGAGGCGCTGGCCCCTGAACAGGCGCCTGAGGTCGGCGACGGAGACGCCCCCTGTATCGGGCCCGAGGACCCGGTAGTGCATGGGGGCGCCAGCGCCAGCGGCCAGATCAGGCGTCATGCCGGGAGTGTGAGCAACCCGGGTGCCAGCGGGATTCGCCAGAATTCCGCCCAAAATCGGCCGCGGGAGGGGCCGTTGGGCGATTGAGCCGTGGTTTGCTGGCGGAATGTCGGCGGCAGCGCCGGATCGACGCTAGTCAGCCGACTCGAGGTGGCCCAGGCTGAGCTTCTTGATCCGGTCACCCAGCGTGGATCGCTTGATGTTGAGCAGTTCAGCGGCCTTCGATTTGTTGCCGCTGCTCACTTTCAGCGCCCAGCTGATCAGGTTGGACTCAACCTCCCGCAGCCGGTCGTCGAGCGATATCGCGGACGGGTGATCGTGCGTTTCGACGATCGGTTCCTGGTCCTCGGCGTACTTGTGGAACAGGACGCTGACCGGCACGCAGCCGACGCGGACGGTGTCGCAGGTGCAGGTCTGCGCGATGCGCTCGCAGGCGTTCTCCAGCTCGCGGACGTTGCCCGGCCACGGGTAGCGCATGAACGCCTGCTGCACGGCCGGCGCGACCTGGCGCGGCTCGTCGTTGCGCTGCCGGAAGTACCGCTTGATGAAGTGATCCATCAGGATGGGCACGTCTTCGCGGCGCTCGCGCAGCGGCGGCAGGTTGATGGGAATGACGTTGAGGCGATAGAAGAGGTCGTCCCGGAACCGGCCCTCGGCGACGATCTCCTTGAGCGACCGCTTGCTCCCGGTGATGACGCGGACGTCGATCGGGATCGGCCGGGTGCCGCCGAGGCGTTCAACCGTGCGGTTCTGCAGCACGCGCAGCAACTTGACCTGCATCGACATCGGCACGTCGTCGATGTCGTCGAGGAAGATGGTCCCGCCCTGGGCCAGCTCGAAGCGGCCCGGCCGGTCCTTGATCGCGCCGGTGAACGCGCCGCGCTCGTGCCCGAAGAGCTCCGACTCGATCAGCGTCTCGGAAAGGATGGCGCAGCTCACCGGCACGAAGGGCTTGTGGCGCCGGGAACTGGACTGGTGGATCAGGTTGGCGATCATCTCCTTGCCCGTGCCGGTTTCGCCGGTCACGAGCACGCTGCTGTCCGAGTCCGCGATGACGCGGACGAAGTCGAACACCGCGCGCATGCGCGGGCTTCGGCCGACAACGACTTCATCGATCGTGAAAGGGGCCGCGGGCACCATGGGTCAGGGGCTGAGGGTTTCCTTCGTCAGTGTCGAGAACGCCCAGGTAGTATACTAGACATCCAGGAGCCCTCACATGGTGACCCGTGAACGCGTGCAGTCGGTCCTCGATCGCATCCGCCCTCTGCTCCAGAACGATGGCGGCGACATCGAACTGGTGGATGTGGTCGACAACAAGGCCAAGGTCCGCCTGACCGGCAATTGCGTCGGCTGCCCCAGCGCCCAGATGACCCTCTATTTCGGCGTGGAATCGACGCTCAAGGACGAGATTCCCGAACTCGAGGAACTCCTGGTCGTCTAGACCAGCCGAACCGGTCTCCAGCCTGCCTCCCGGCCCATCAACGGATTGACGAGGTTGACGACGCCGGCTGCAAGGCCGCGGTGCTGCCTGTCACGGTACCGCCCGTCACCGTCATGGATGCGGTGGACGCCCCGGTGGTCGCACCGCCGGCCGGTGCCGCCTCCTGGAGCGTCTCGAACTCAATCACGGCCTTCACGTACTCGAGCGCGGCCTGCAGCTCGTTGTTCCTGGCCTGCGCCAGGTCGCGCTGCGCCTGGACGACGAGGAACGTCGTCGACATTCCCACGTCGAACCGCTTCTGTTCCGCATCGAGGCGCTGCTCGGCGAGCGCCCGCCCCGCGCGGCTGGTGTTGATGCGGCGCGCGTTCATGTCGACTTGCCACGCCGATTGGCGCAGCTGCCGCACGACCTTCAATTCCGCGCTCTGCAAGCGGGCCTTCGCCTGGGTCTCCTCGATCCGGGAGCGCGCGAGGCTCGCTTCGTCCGCGCTGCGGCCCAGCGGATAGGTGACGCTCAGGCCGGCAATCCAGGTCGGGAACGCCGATCGGAACACCTGGTCCATGACGTAGCCGAACGACACCGGTTCGCTCCCGACGACCGTGCCGGGGAACCCGCCCGTGCGGATGAGCCGTGTGCCGCCCAGGCCAGCGCTCTGGAAGTTCACCTGGAACCGCACGTCGGGCAGCGTCTGGTTCTTGTAGAAGCGAACATTGGTCTGCACGTTCTCCAGTTCCGCCCGCGCGCGGACGAGGTCGAGGCGCTGCGCGAGCGCGCGGGCGATCACCGCGTCGACGTTCGGGGCCTCTCCGAGGAGTGCCGGCCGGTCCGTCGGGTCGATCGCCGTCGTCCAGAACGCCTGGCTGGCCGGGTCGAGCACCAGCATCCGCAGGCGGTCCTCGGCCTGCTTGAGGGCGACCTGCGCGATCGTGAGGTTCTCGTCCCGCTGCGCCTCTTCGGCCTGCGCGGTAACGAGATCCAGCGGCGGCGCCTGGCCGACGTCGACGCGCGCCTTGTTGATGCGCACCAGCTCGCGGGACAGATCCAGTGACCGCTGCTGGACATCCACCAGCGCCCGGGCCGCCACGAGGTCCCAGTAGGCCTTTTTGACATCCGACAGCGTCCGCACAACGGTCTCGCGGAAGCGCGTGTCGGAAATCTCGCGGTTCCGCTTGCTGATGGTCAACTGCTGACGCCCCGCGTCAATCGTCAGGTCCTTGAGCAGCGGCTGCGATACGGTGAACTGGACCCTGGACGTGAGAATCGGGTTGTAGTTCGAGAACTGACTCGTCGACGTGCTGCGAGTCGTATCCCACCCCGTGGCGTAGCTGGTCCCGAAGTGCGGCAGGCGCTGGGCCACGCCGATCGCCCCGTTGCCCGTCGTGCTCTGCACGCCCTGGTTGCCGACGAGGAAGCTCGTCGGCGGCGCGAGGGCGCTGTTGCGGGTCAGGCTCGCCGTGAGCGCCGGGAGGAACACTGATTCGGCCTGGTCGACCCGCTCTTTCGCGATCTGCGGATCCAGGCGGTCGACCTTGAGATCCATGTTGTTCTCGAGGCCCATGCGCACGGCGTCATCCAGGCTCAGGCTCAGCTGCGCGGCACCCGCCGCCCCGGCCGGCTGCACCGTAGCCTGCTGCGCGAGCGCCTGCCCGCCGGCGGGCGTGGCCAGCAGCAGGGCCAGCAGGACCCCGGCCCCGGTGGCGCCCGCGGGTTTCAGCCTGGCCGCCACGCGGCCGCCGAGGCGGACGAACCACTCGTACGCGCGGCTCCACACCCCCAGCTTGGACGCATCGTCGAACAGCGAGTAGGCGACCGGCGTCACGACCAGCGTCAGCACGAGCACGAGCGTCTGTCCGCCGATGATGACGAATCCGATGGCCCGGTTCGTGCCCGACCCGACGCCGCTCGACAGCACCAGCGGCACCATGCCCGCCACGAACGACAGCGTGGTCATCAGAATCGGCCTGAGCCGGTCGCGGCTGGCCTGGATGACCGCGTCGTGCGGCGTCAAGCCCTGGTCCCGGAGCTGGTTGGCCCGGTCGATCTGCAGGATCGAGTTCTTCTTCACCACGCCGAAGAGCACCAGCAGGCCCAGCCCGGAGAAGATGTTCAGCGACTGCCCGGTCGCGATGATCGAGACCAGCGCGAACGGCAGCGTGAGCGGCAGCGAGAGCAGAATCGTGATGGGGTGGAGCCACGACTCGAACTGCGCCGCGAGAATCAGGTACATGAACACCAGCGACAGGCCGAAGGCCAGCATGAAGGCCCGGCCCGTGCGCGCCAGCTCGCGGGAGCGCCCGGCGAACCTCGTGAGGTACTCCGGCCCGAGCATCAGCCGAGCCGCGGACGCCTGCATCGCATCCATGACGGTCGTCTGCCCGACGCCCGGCAGCAGGCTCGCGTACACGGTGACCTGCCGCTCACGGTTGAGCCGCTGGATTTCGGCCGGGGCCGTGCCCGGCTCGAACGCCGCGATGTTGTCGAGCGCCACGCTGCCCAGCCGCGACGACGGCATCGGGAGGCTGCCGACGTCGCCCGCCGTCCGGCGGTGGTCCGGCAGCGCGCGCAGGTGCACCTCGTACTGTTCACCGCCCTCGTTGAAGGTCGTCACCTGGTCGCCGCCGACGAGCAGGCGAATCGCTTCGGCCGCGTCGCTGATCTGCACGCCGAGGTCGGCAGCCTTCGCGCGATCCAGTGTGACCTCGAGCTCCGGCTTCCCCGGATTCAGCGAGATGTCCACGTCGACCGCGCCGGGAACCTGGCGCGTCTCGGCGGCCACCCGCTCGGCGTACTGCTGCAGCTTCCCGATGTCGGGGCCGCTCACCACGAACTGGATCTCCGCGCTCTGCTGCCCTCCCCCGCCCATCGCGGCGATCGGGCGCACCGCCGTCCGCAGCCCGGACCACGCGCGCTCGGCTTTCAGCTCCTTCCGGATGGCGTCGGCCACGACGAACACGTCCCGATCCCGCTCTCCGAGGGGCACCAGGCGCACGTAGATCGTCGCCACGTTGGCCGTCCGCGCCGAGTCGTCGGCGGCGGTGACCATCGTGAACGCCACCTCCGGATAGCCGGTCCGCAGGCGCGTGGCAATCCGGTTCGCGATGAGCTCGGTCGCCTGCAGGCTGGTGCCCTCCGGCGCCCGCAGGCCGATCTCGAACTCCGACTGGTCGTCGATGGGCAGGAAGTTCTTGTTGACGACCATGAAGAGCGGGGCGCTCGAGAGCAGCACCAGGAAGGCGATGACGGCCACCGCTCGCCGGTGCGACAGCGCCCACACGAGCGCCGTCGTGTAGCCGTGATCGAGCGGCCCGAACCACGAACTCTCGCGCGAGGTGTGGGCCGGGTGCGTCGCGTCCCCTTCCTTGCGGCGCACCTTCAGCCACCGGGCGGCGAGCATCGGCGTCAGCGTGAAGCTGACCAGCAGCGACACCATGACGGCGAAGGCCATCGTCAGGCCGAAGCTCTTCATGAAGCGCCCGATGATGCCGCTCATGAAGCCGATCGGCAGGAAGATCGCCACCAGGGACAGCGTCGTGGCCATCACCGCGAGGCCGATCTCCCTGGTCGCCTCGACCGCGGCCCTGAAGGGATCCTGTCCCTTCTCCTCGATGAACCGGTAGATGTTCTCGAGCACGACGATGGCGTCGTCGATGACGATGCCGACCGAGAGCGTGAGCGCGAGCATCGTCATCGAGTTCAGCGTGAATCCCTGGTACCAGATCAGGCCGAAGGCCGCGATGACCGACGTCGGGATCGCGATCGCGGCAATGACCGTCGACCGCCAGTTGCCCAAAAAGATCAGCACGACAATCGCCGCCAGCAGCGCGCCGACCACGAGGTGTTCCTGAACGGCTCGAATCGAGGCCTTGATGAAATCCCCCTGGTCCCGGACGATGGTGACCACGTACCCCGGCGGCAGCGTCGAGCGCAGCTCCTCGATCCGGTCTTTCACCGCCTGGATGACCTGGACGGCGTTGGTGCCCGACTGGCGCCGGATGTTGAGCACGACCGCCGGAGAACCGTTCACGCTGGCGAGCGTGGCGGCGTCCGCCATGCCGTCTTCGATGGTCGCCACGTCAGCCACGGTGATCGCGTGCCCGTCGCGCACCCGGACCACGACCTGGCCGAACTGCTCGACCGACTGCACGCGCCCCCGCGTGCGGACCGTCAGGTTCTGCGGGCCCTGCTCGAGCCGGCCACCGGGGATCTCGACGTTCTGCGCCTGCAACGCCCGCGACACCTCGGTGACGGTGACGTTGTAGGCCCGCAGACGCGCAGGGTCGAGCGACAGGTTGATTTGCCGGCCGCGGCCGCCGAGCACCATGACCTGGCCCACGCCGCTCACGGTCTCGAGCCGCCGCCGCAGCACTTTGTCCGCGTACTCGGTGACCTCCTTGACCGGCTTCGGGGCAGACACCGCAATCCCCAGCACCGGGGCGGCATCCATGTCCATCTTCTCGATGACGGGCTGCAGGATCGTGCGGGGCAGCTGCGGCAGGATGCGGTTGACCTTGTCGCGCACCTCCTGCGCGGCGACATCGACGTCCTTTTCGAGCAGGAACGACGCGGTCACAATCGACACGCCTTCGGCGGACGTCGAGCGCAGCTCGTCGAGACCGCTGATGGTGTTGACGGCCTCCTCGATCTTGTCGGAGACCTCGGTTTCAATCTGCTCAGGCGCGGCGCCAGGCTGCCGCGTGGTAATCATGATCGTGGGGAAATCGACCTTGGGGAACCGATCGACCCCGAGCTGCGAGTACCCGAAGGCCCCGACCACGGCGAGCGTCAGCACGAGGACCGACGCAAACACCGGCCGTCGCACGCACAGCGCCGCAAGCCACTGCATACGCCGCCTCTACTTTCTGGCGGCCGGCGCCTGCCCGGCCTCCGGCCCGACGCGGACCTGCGCGCCGTCAGCGAGCGCTTCGACCCGCGAGGTCGCCACCGACTCTCCGGCCGAGAGCCCCTGCAGGACCTCGATGACCGGCCCGAGGGTCAGCCCGGTGGTGATCATGCGCTGCTCGACGGTCGCGCCGCGGACCACGAACACGTGGCTCATCCCCGCCACCGTGGTGACGGCGGCGGCCGGCACCACGACCGACGGCGACGACGACGGCAGCATCACTTCGGCGGCGGCGAACATGCCGGGCTTCAAGGCGTCGTCCGGATTCGGCACAATGGCCTCGATCGTCAGTGCGCGCTGGTCGGGGCGGAACGCCGGCGAGATGAACCGGACCTGGCCCTCGAAGTAGCGGCCCGGAAACGCATCGACCTGCAGGCGCACCGTCTGGCCTGCTGCGATGAGCCCCGCCGACTGCTCCGGCACCGTGAGCTCGACCCTGAGGGGCGCGATCTTGACGACCGTCGCGACCTTCGTGCCGCGCGTCACGAAGTCGCCGACACTGACCTTCCGATCCATCACGATGCCGCCGAACGGCGCACGAACCACCGTGTCGCCAAGCGACTTCCGGGAGAGCGCCAGGCGCGCCTTGGCGCCTTCGAGCATCCGGAACTGCTGCTGCGCCCCGTTGCGCGCCGCGCGGTATTGGCTGTTGGTGGCCTCCACCTGCGTGCGCCGCTGATCGAACTCGGCCTGCGACACCACCTTCTGGTCGAGCAGGCTGCGGATCCTGCCGAACTCCGCCTCCGCGAGGTCGCGCGTGGCCCTGGCCGCCGCCACCTCCGGCACCAGGTCGATGTTGAACGGTTCGCCCGGCTCGATCGCCAGCCGCGCTTCGAGCTGCGCGACGCTCGCTTCGGCATCCGAGGCGGCCGCCTGCGCTTCCACCTGAGACAGCGTGATGAGCGGCGCCCCCTCGGCCACGCGGCTGCCCCGCTCCACCGGGGTGCCGGTCACCCGGCCAGTCGTTTCAGCCGCCACGTCGGCTTCTTCGGCCGCGGTGAGCGTGCCGGTGACGCGAAGCGCGCGATTGACGCTTTGCTCCTGGGCAACGGCCGCGGTGATCTCGACCGGGGCCGGGCCTGACGCCGCGCCGGCGGGCTTCGAGCCGGATCCGCACCCGGCGGCAGTGGCAGCCGCCGCCACCAGCACCGCCATGCCTGCAACTCGAGGTGTCACGCTGCGCCTCCGTGCCGGGGAACGCCGCCGCCGGCCGCGCCGTCCAGAAACAACGACAAGACCTCAGCCGCGGTCCGCGTCGGCCGCGGCGCGCCCGACGACAGCGCTTCGAAGATGCAGTTGTGGACCATCCCGAGATAGGCGGAGGCCAGCATCCCGGGGTCTCCCGGGCGGAGGGCGCCAGCCTCGACGCCCTGCTGCATCAGATCGACGAGCTGTTCCCGCAGCCGGTGCGTGTGCGCGCCGACGCGCTCGGCGACCTGGCCGGAGAAGGCCGCCGTCAATCGCCCCCGCTCCGAGAGGAAGAGCCGGAAGAACCCTCGCCGCTCCTCGAACGTGCGGAACATCGCCGCGGTCAGGGCTTCGAGTTTCGCGCGCGCACCCTCAGCTTTCTTCGCCTCGTCGAGCAGCCCGAAGAAGAACTCCCACTGGCTCTCCACCACGCGGAGGTAGAGCTCGTCTTTGCTCGTGAAGAACTGGTAGACGCCCCCCACGCTGAACCCGGCTTCGCGCGCGATGTCGCGGATAGACGTGGCGTGGTAGCCCTTTTCGCTGAACGCCCGCTCGGCGGCGTCGAGAAGCCCGACAAGGTCAGCTTCCCGGTGCCGAAGCCGGCGGGTCGATGAACCTATATTCATGATTCGAATCCTCGATTCTAGCGTAGAACATTCGCTCGCGGCTGTCAAAGGCAAATCAGACAGCCGGGCGGCGGGTCGACTGCCAGGCCAGGCGGGCGAGTGGGCGGCTTACCGATAGGCGGGCGTGCGCTGCCCCTGGGCGTCCACCCATTCCGGCGCCCAGGCCAGGCCGACCACCTGCACCGAGAGGTCCGTGCGCTTCGGCTTCAGCGTCACGGCGTCGAAGACTTCCGTGGCCGGGTCCATCATGCCGCCGAGGGCGTCGACCTCGGACCGGACCTGCTCTTCGAGGCCGGCCTTCTGCGCCCGCGCGGCCTCGAGCGACTCCTGGGCGCGGCCGATGTCCTCGCTCTCCTTCATCGTGCGGCCCACGCCGCGCGCGGTGGTCGTTGCCTTGCCGAGCGTCGAGGCGCTGAGTTTCTTGCGGCCGAACAGCGCGCCGAGCACGGTGGCCCCCATCGACACCGCCGTTTGCAGCTTCTGTTGTGTGGCCTGCGCCGATTCGCGCTCGACGGTCTGTTCCGCGCGGCGGATCCTGTCCTCGAGAGCCGCGAGCTTCGCGGCGTACTTCTGGCGCAACTTCCCTACCGCCTGGTCGCGCTGCTCGCGCGCGGCGGTCTGGAGCCGTACGCGGAAGTCACGATCACTCTCTCCCGGGGCGGACACCAGGCCGCTTGTTCGGCTCTTGAGCAGATCGAGGCTCTGGCTCTGGCCGAGCCAGGTCTTGAAGGACTTCGCCCAGGCGTCGTACGACTTCACCCTGGACGAGGCGGGCGCCAGGTCGAGAAACCGCGCGCCCGCCGCAGGCGACGAGTCCAGGTCCTTCGCGGCCACATCGAGGACGGTCCCCTGGCTCCAGTCGACGGCGCCGATGCGCGGCTCGATGGCCGCGACGATGGTGAGGGCGCGCGTCAGGTTGATGCCAAGCTTCGCATCCGAGAATCCGATGTTCGCGACGCCAAGCGCCATCGGCTGGTACGCGAGGACCGTTGACGCCGGCTGCGGACCGCACGCCGGCACGAAGAACTGCGGAATCTCGGGCGGCAGCACGGGCCGCTCCGCGGAGCCGCCACCGGAGGCGCCGGGCGCCGATCGGGGCGGGGACGCCGGCGTCTGCCTGACCGCCTCGCCCCCGGCCGCACTCGAGCCGGCCGGAACAGCCGCGGCGGCGGCTTTTCGCGGCCCCATGAGCATTTTGATCTGGTCCCTGGTGAGCGGGCCTCGCAGGTAGGACATCGCCCAGCGCGATTCGAGCACGGCCGGCGCGTCTTCGTGCACGTTGTTCATCACGAACACGCGGCTGCTCAGGCCGCTCAGGGCCCGGTCGAAGTACGCGCGGTCGAAAGCGCCGCCACCAGACGCCATCGCCCCCTCGAGGCCGTCGAGCACCCGCGCCTTGTCACGGTCGGTCTGCAACCGGCCCAGCCACCATGTGCCGCAGTTGGCGAGCCCCTTGTAGTCGAGGTCCACGGGATTCTGCGTCGCCAGCAGGCACCCGAGACCGAATGCGCGGCCTTGCTTCAACAGCGTCAGCAGCGGCGTTTTCGACGGCGGATTGGCGACCGGCGGAAAGAAGCCGAAGACCTCGTCCATGTAGAACAACGCGCGCAGGCTCGTCGTGCCCGGCTGCGCACGCATCCACGCCAGCAACTCGTTCAGGAGCAATGACACGAAGAACATCCGCTCGCGATCGCCGAGGTGCGCGATCGACACCACCGCCACGCGGGGCTTCCCCTCGGGCGTGCGGAGCAGCCCGTCGATGGCGAGCGGCTCGCCCTCCAGCCATGCGCTGAATCCTGGGGCCGCGAGCAGGTTGTTGAACGCCGTCGCGAGCCCGAAACGATCCTTCGCGGGGAAGAACGACTCGAGTTCGAGCACGCCGATGCGCTGGACCGGCGGCGTCTGAATCTGCTGGATGAGTCCAGCCAGGTCCAGGCTGCGGCCGGCCGCCCAGGCGGCGTTGAGGATCGCGGTCAGAAGGGTGTGTTCCCGGCTGCGGTTCGGCTCCGCATCGATTCCGGCCAGTGTCAGCAGGCTCGTGGCCGTCGTGCCGACGCGATCCGCGAACAACTCGCGGTCGTCCAGGAGCGCCCGAGGCGGTGCGTCGAGCGATCGCAGGATGGAGATCGGCAGCCCGGCGCTGCTGCCCGGCGTGTAGAGCGCGAAGTCGGCCGCGGCGCGCAAGCGGCCGATGCGTGCGCCGTCCTGCCCCCACTCGGCCAGCCCGTTCTTCCACAGCGCCGCCTGGTCCGCGGCGAACTCGTCAGCCGTCACGCCCTTTCGCCGGGCGTCGTCCTCGTTGACCCAGGGCCGGAAGTCCTCGGGGGCGAGATTCGGGAACGTGAGCAGGAGGTTGCCGAGGTCGCCCTTGGGATCGATGGCGAGCACCGGCACGCCGTCGATGGCGGCTTCTTCGAGGATCGACAGGCACAAGCCGGTCTTGCCGCTGCCGGTCATGCCCACGCACACCCCGTGCGTGACGAGATCCTTCGAGTCGTAGAGCACGAGGTCGTCCCGCCGCTTGCCCGCCTCGAGGTCGTAGGCCCGGCCGAGATAGAACACGCCGAGTTTTTCGAAGTCCTTCATCACGGTGCTCCCGGTTGGTTCCGGTTCAGTCTACCCCACCCGCACGCGCGCCCTGCTCAGCGCGGCAAGGGCTGCGGCAGCGCGAGGCGGATGAACTCCGACGCGTCCTTCGAGCCCGCGGGCCCGCGTCCTCCGCCGCCCGGAAAGTTGTTGTCGTTCACGAGCACGAGCGTGCGGGCGTCTTCGGGCCAGACGGCTTCCGGGGTGATGAAGGGAAAGGTGAAGTGAGGCCCGAGCCCCGAGAGCGCGCGCGGATCGGCGATGTCGAGCAGATCGGCCACGAGCACGGCCTCGGCCTCGGTGCCGGTTTCCGCGAGGCGCAGCGCCAGCACGCGCTTGACGCGCGCCTCTGGGCCCGCCGCGTTGTCCCGTTCGATCGCCAGGTACCGGGCGCGTGCGTACGCCACCAGTTCGGTGACATTGGCGCCGGGCGCGCTCACACGATAGGGCCACGAGCGTCCGGTGAAACGCTGCGCGGCCAGATCAAACTCCAGCAGGCGGATAGTGTCCGGCGCGTCGCCCAATGGCCCGGATTCGAGGAGGGCGATGAGACGCGAGCCGTCCGCGTCGATCGCCAGGCCTTCGAATCCCCGTGACCGCTTGACGGTGGCAGCGCTGGCTGCGCCCGCGTCGGGAACCGGTACGGCGGCGTGCTCTGGAGACCGCAGCCCATCGGCGCCAAACGGCGGCGCCAGCAGTCGTCCCGACGCATCGGCATGCAGGAGATACGGGCCGAACTCGTCGCCAATCCAGAACGTGCCGTCCGGGGCCTCGACAAACGACTCCGGGTCGAAGTCGCCGCCGGTCAGCCAGCGCTCCGGCGTGTCCTCGCGGACCAGCTTGAACGGCACGTGACGATCCGGGTCGGAGAGCTGCACGAACCTGCCAACCTGCACCCGCCCGCTGCCTCCGCTCGCGGTCCGCCAATCCGGCCGCACCGCGTAGATCCGAAGCAGGAAGTCCGGGGAGTTGGCCTTCGTGCCGAACCCGTTGTCACACAGCACCAGCCACGAGCCCGGGTTGGACCGGTCGGGCCTGATGGCTGAGAACCCCTGCACGGGCTGGCTCGCGAACCCGGCGCCGCGCGCGGCAGGCGACAGGAAACGCCCGGATGGCGGGCCTTCAGCGAAGGTGTCGGGCGGGAGCGCGGCGAACCCGGCCAATTCGACGCGCGGAGCCTGGGCCGCAGCCGGGACTGCCAGCGCCGCCACCAACGCGAGCCGTGCCATCGTCGGAGCCATCGTGGGTGCCCTCTCCAAAACGGTGACAGGTCCCGTTTCCCCCCGCCGGAAGCCGAAACTGTACCCGGTCCCATTTTCTGGAGGTTGAAGCAGACGACGCGGGTCTCGGTCGTTTCCTGCCGCCGTACGCAGGTCATGAGACCGGTCCTAGCGCACCTTCCGCCAGTACCGTTCAAGGCCAGCCCAGCAATCCTCCAGGGACATCGAGTCGCGGTAGGACACGGCCTCGTCGGCCGAGACCCGCTGGCGGACCCGCTCGCGAACCGACTCCACAAACGCCGACATCCGCGCGTCCGCCGGAACGCCGGCGAGAATCGTCCCGGCGAGCTCGTCCCACGCGTCGAGCTCGCGGCCGAGCGCGTCGAGGTGGGCGGCCGCGTCGCGGTGCAATCCGAAGTGCGTGACGAAGACCCCCGAAGGCTCCCACGCCCGCACCCGTGCGATGCTCCCGTGCCACGCCCGCACGTCGATGTCGGGCGGTGGCGTCGGCGGCAGCACGTACGGACTCGGCCCGACGCGGATCCCGCCCGTGTCGCCCGCGTACACCACGCCCGACCGGCGATCGCGATAGCACACGTGGTGGGAGGCGTGGCCCGCGGTATACGCCACGTCGAACAGGGCGCCGCCGGCGTCCAGCACGTCTCCGTCGGCAGGCACCACCAGATTGGCGGCGGGCACCGCCGCGAACTCCCCCCACAGACGGTCCATCTGGTCCCCGTAGAGCCGCGTCGCGCTCGCGAGCAGTTTCGCCGGGTCCACCAGATGCGGGGCGCCTCGCTCATGCACGTAGACCTTCACGTGCGGATGCTGGCGGACGATGGTCCCCGCCGCTCCGGCGTGATCGAGATGGATGTGCGTCAGCAGCAGCCCGTGCACGTCGCGCGGCGCGCAACCGAGGGCGGCCAGCCCGCCAACAAGCGCCGGCAGGCAGCTGGCCGGCCCGGGATCGACCACCAGCACGCCGGCAGGGGTGTCAATCGCCCCCGCCGAGATGCGGCCGGCACGGCCGAGAAACTGCAGGTCGAGCACGCGAGGCCACGACGACGAGTCATTCATGGGGTCAACTCCACCCCGCCGCGACGCCCCGCTCGCTGAGCCGGGCGCCGGAGCGAGCCGGCGGCATTGTACCCGAACCGCCGCGCGGGCCCTGAACGGTATACTGCTGATTGATGGCAGACGAACGGCCCCGGACCGGCCGGTCCGTGCTGGAGAGGACCCGCGCGGAGACCCGCGAGCCGGATCTGTACAGCGTCATCCTGCTGAATGACGACTACACCACCATGGAGTTCGTGGTCCAGGTGCTCGAGTCGGTGTTCAATAAGGGCCCCGCCGAGGCCTTCCGCATCATGATGCAGGTCCACACGCAGGGACAGGGCCTGTGCGGCGTCTTCCCGTGGGACATCGCCGAGACCAAGGCGGCGGCCACTCACGATCTGGCACAGGAGCGCGGGTTCCCGCTCAGAGCCATCATCGAAAAGGCGTGATCGCTATACTGTAGAAGGGACCCTGGGAAAGGAAGCTGCCGTGTTCAGCCAGTCGGTGGAAATGCTCCTCAACGTCACGTACCGCGAAGCGGTGTCTCGCCGGCACGCGCACCTGACGCTGGAACACCTGCTCTACGTCATGGCCCACGACCTTGAGGGCGAGAAGATCCTCGCCGCGTGCGGGGCGGACATTCCGCGCCTGCGCCGGGATCTCGATACGTTCCTGCGGGAGCGCATCGAACAGTTGCCTCCTGGGTCGGACAAAGAACCCGAACAGACGCTCGCCTTCCGGCGCACCCTGCAGGCGGGCGTGCTGCACGTGCAGAGCGCCGGGCGCGACGAGGTCCGGGCGGGCGACATTCTGGCGGCGTTGATGCAGCAGTCGCGCTCGTTTGCCGCCACGCTGCTCGCGTCGCACGGCGTGACCCGCCTCGACATTCTCAACTACATCTCTCACGGGGTCAGCAAGGTGCCGCAGGCACCCGTGCCGCCTCCCTCCTTCGGCGAGGGCCAGGACGGCGAGGGCGGGCGCCAGGGCGACGAGGACACCAGTGCCGCGCCGGACCCATTGGCCGCCTATGCCGCCAACCTGACGGAGCGCGCCGCGGCCGGGAAGCTCGATCCCCTCGTGGGCCGTACCGTCGAGCTGAACCGGACGCTCGAGATCCTCTGCCGGCGGAGGAAGAACAACCCGGTGTTTGTCGGCGACGCCGGCGTCGGCAAGACGGCGCTCGCCGAGGGCCTGGCGCAGCGGCTCCTCGACGACGACGTGCCCGAGATCCTGAAGGGCGCGTCGGTCTACTCGCTCGACACCGCGGCCCTGCTCGCCGGCACGCGTTTCCGCGGCGATTTCGAGGAGCGCTTCAAGGCGGTCATCGCCGCGCTCCTGGCCAAGCCGCTGCCGATTCTCTTCATCGACGAGATCCACTCCACCGTCGGGGCCGGCGCCACGACGGGCGGCACGCTCGATCTGGCCACGCTCATCAAGCCGGTCCTGACGGCCGGCGAACTGCGCATCGTCGGGTCGACGACGTTCGAGGACTTCAAGGCCATCGAGAAGGATCGCGCGCTGGCGCGCCGCCTGCAGAAGGTGGTCGTCGACGAGCCGTCCATCGAGGAGACGGTGCAGATTCTCAAGGGCCTGCGCTCGCGGTACGAGGCGCACCACAAGGTCCGCTACGCCGACGACGCCCTGGAAGCGGCCGCCAAACTCGCCAAGCGCCACCTGCGCGACTACCGCCTCCCGGATAGCGCCATCGACCTGGTCGACGAGGCCGGTGCGAGGCTGCGCATGCTGCCGGCGCCGCAGGGCGAGCCGGCCGGTGCCGAGCGGGCCGTGTCGACCGACGACATCGAGGGCGTGGCCGCACGGATGGCCCGCATCCCGGAGAAGCAGGCCAGCGCGTCGGATCGGGAGCGCCTGCGCACCATTGAAGACTCGCTCAGGCGCGTGGTGTTCGGC
The DNA here is from genome assembly GCA_025456345.1 of Vicinamibacterales bacterium. Classification (GTDB taxonomy): domain Bacteria; phylum Acidobacteriota; class Vicinamibacteria; order Vicinamibacterales; family JAKQTR01; genus JAKQTR01. The sequence goes on from JALOKU010000009.1 coordinate 98,850, forward strand.
CAGGACGACGCGGTACGGCAGGTGGCGGCGGCGATCAAGCGGTCGCGCGCGGGGCTGGGGCAGCCGGATCGGCCGGCCGGGTGCTTCCTGTTCACGGGCCCGACCGGCGTCGGCAAGACCGAACTGGCCAAGCAGCTCGCGCTCCATCTCGGCAACGAGTTCATCCGCTTCGACATGTCGGAGTACATGGAGAAGCACGCCGTGGCCCGGCTCATCGGCGCGCCTCCCGGGTACGTCGGCTTCGAACAGGGCGGGCTGCTGGTCGACGCCGTGCGGACGCATCCGTATGCCGTCGTCCTCATGGACGAAATCGAGAAGGCCCATCCCGACGTCTACAACATCCTGCTGCAGGTGATGGACCACGCCACGCTGACCGACAACACCGGCCGCAAGGCGGACTTCCGGCAGGTCGTGGTCATCCTCACTTCCAACGCCGGCTCGCGCGAGATGAGCGCCGCCACCATCGGGTTCGGCGGCGGGAGCGCGTCCGGGGCGCGGGCGAAGACGTCCAGGCTTCGCGCGAAGGAGGCCGTCGAGCGCATTTTCAGCCCCGAGTTCCGCAACCGGCTCGACGCCATCGTCAGCTTCCAGGCGCTGTCGCCGGGCGTGATGGAGACCATCGTCGAGAAGTTCATCATGCAGCTCGAATCGCAGCTCAGGGAACGGCGCGTCGCCATCACGCTGCAGCCCGAGGCCAGGGCGTGGCTGGCGGCGAAGGGGTACGATCCGCTGTTCGGCGCCAGGCCGCTCGCCCGGGTGATCCAGTCCGACGTCCGCGACCGGCTGACCGACGAGATCCTCTTCGGGGCGCTCGAGCACGGCGGCACCGTCGATATCGGGCTCGCCGACGACGCGCTGACCTTCACGTGCGAACCCGCGGCCCCGGTCCAGGCGCCGCCCGCGCCGGTCACCGCGTGAGGCCGGGCGAGCCCGGCCGCTCTCTTGACGGAGCCATGGCAGACGAACCTCAGGGTGGCATTCACGTCGTCGATCGCCGCTGGTGGGCGCGGGCGGAGACCCCGGCCGGGGGCGCGGCCGACGAACCGTTCGAGAAGCCGGGCTACGTCCAGGAACTCGAGGCCCGCGTCGCCGCGAAGGACGAGGAACTCAGGGCCACGCTGACGCGCTACCGCGAGGCGAATGCGGAGTTCGAGCAGACGCGCGCCCGGCTGCGCCGGGATGTCGCGAAGGACGTGGAGCGCGGCACGAAAGCCGTCCTTGCCGATCTGCTCGACGTCGTCGACAATCTCGATCGCGCGATTGAAGCCGCCCGGGCGGCGGGGCCGGACTCGGTCCTGCTTCAGGGCGTCGAGATGGTGCGTGCACAGTTTCTGGCGAAGCTCGACGGCCACGGCGTCCGCCCCCTCGACGCCACCGGCGAGCAGTTCGACCCGGCCTTCCACGAAGCCGCGACGACCGTGCCGGTCAGCGACCCGGCGCAGGACGGCATCGTGCTGGGCGTAATCCGCCAGGGCTATTCGATTCGCGGCGAAGTGCTGCGGCCGGCAGTGGTCGCCGTCGCGGCGTTCGGGAACGAGGGAGTGGCATCATGAAGCACTGGATTGCCGCGGCCGCCCTGCTTGCGCTCGCCTCGTCAGGCGAGGCCCAGACCGTCGCCGCCAGCAAGGGGGGACGCGTGGACAAGTCGAGCTTTGGGACCACGAAGGACGGGCAGGCCGTCGACCTCTATACGCTGACCAACGCCAATGGCGTCGTAGCCAAGATCACCACGTACGGCGCGCTGCTGACCGAGTTGCACGTGCCCGACCGGACCGGTGCGGCGGCGGACGTGGTCCTCGGCTTCAAGACGCTGCAGGGCTACGAAGGCGACCATCCGTACTTCGGCGCGACCATTGGTCGCGTGGCCAACCGGATCGCGAAAGGCAGATTCAGGCTGAACGGCCAGGAGTACACGCTCGCCACCAACAACGGGCCGAACCACCTGCACGGCGGCCTGAAAGGCTTCGACAAGCGGGTCTGGAAGGCGCAGCCGGTGTCGGTCGGCGGCGTGCCGGCTGTCCGGTTCACCTACACCAGCGCGGACATGGAAGAGGGCTATCCGGGCACGCTCACGGCGACGGTCACGTACACCCTGACGCATGCGAACGAACTGCGCCTCGAGTACACAGCCACCACGGACAAGCCGACCATTGTCAATCTGACGAACCACAGCTACTTCAACCTCGCCGGCGACGGCCAGGGCACGATCCTCGACCATGAGTTGACGATCATGGCGGACCGCTACACACCCGTGGACGACACGCTCATTCCGACCGGCGAGATCGCCAGCGTACGCGGCAGCGTGATGGACTTCAACCGCTCGACGCCAATCGGGGCGCGGATCAGAGAGGTTCCCGGGCCGGCGCCCGGCGGCTACGATCACAACTACGTGCTGTCGCACGGCGGCGGCGTGCTCGCGATGTCGGCCACGGTGCGCGAACCGAAGTCGGGGCGCGTGATGGAGGTCCTCACGACGGAGCCGGGCGTCCAGCTCTACACCGGGAACTTCCTCGATGGCACCCTCACGGGGAAGGCCGGTGTTGCCTACCAGAAGAACGGTGGCTTCTGCCTCGAGACCCAGCACTTCCCCGATTCGATCAACCGCCCGAACTTCCCGCCGGTGGTGCTCCAGCCAGGCCGGACGTACAAGTCGACGACGGTGTACCGCTTCTCCGCCCGTTAGAGGGGCCGGCAGCGTCGCCGACCCGGGCTGCCGCCGCCACGTGTCCCAGCCCGCGCACCCGCCGTCCCGCGGCCGCCCGGTTGTCAGCGGTACGGCTTTCGACAATACTTACCCTGGCGCTCATTTTAGGGAGACGCCTTTCGCTCCGGGCTCACGCAGGCTGCCTGCCCTGAGCGCAGTCGAAGGGAAGCCTGCTTGCCCCATCCGGCGCGGGATCAACTCGAGCGAGCGCCGGTGTCGGCCCGACTCACGTTGGCTGATCGGTGGCCCAGCCCATGACTCCTTCGCCGGTTTCGCCGCGGCCGACGCCCCACTGGCGCCACTTCGCGACCCGCACCGTTCCGCCCGCCATCCTGACGTTCGCCCTCTTTCTCGGCCTGATCTTCGCCGTCGTCATCCCGACGATGCGCGAGAACATCCTCGAGCGGAAGCGGGAGATGATCCGGGAACTCACCCAGGCGGCCTGGTCGGAGCTCGCCGACCTGGCGGCGCGGGAGCGTGACGGGTCGATGACGCGGGAGGCGGCCCAGGCCGCCGCCATCGCGCGCATCCAGAACCTCCGCTACGGGGACGACGGCAAGGACTACTTCTGGATCACCGACATGCACCCGCGCATGGTGGTGCACCCGTACCGACCCGAACTCAACGGCCAGGACCTGGCCGAGTACGCCGACCCCGCCGGCACGAGGCTCTTCGCCGAGCACGCCAGACTGGTCCGGGCCGCGGGGGCCGGTTACACCGAGTATCTCTGGCAGTGGAAGGACGACGAGCGGCGCATCGTGCCGAAGCTGTCGTATGTCAAGGGCTTCGAGCCCTGGGGCTGGATCATCGGCACCGGAATCTACCTTGAGGACGTCCGCGTCCAGGTGTCCGCAATTACGCGGCGCGTGGTGATGGTCTCGCTCGCGTTTTCCGTGCTCATCGCGGGCCTGCTCGTCTACATGACGAAACAGAGTCTCGATGTGGATCGGAAGCGCTGGGTCGCCGAATCGGCGCTGCACGAGTCCGAAGAGAAGTACCGCACGCTTGTGGAGGGCACCACCGAGGGCGTCGTCCTCGTCGTGTCGGGCCGGTGCGTGTACAGCAACGCGCCGTTGAGGACCCTCCTCGGCTACGACGAAGGCGAGCTGGAGGGCCTGGGCTGGGAGCAGATCCTGGATCCGGTGCCCCCGGCCGGGGAGGCGCCGCCGGAGGAACGGCCGGCGCGGGCCGTCCGGCGGGACGGGACGCGCATCGATGTCATGGTGCGCACCGCGCCCGTGTTGGTGGGCGACAGGACGGGGTTTGCCGTCTCGTTCCGCGACATGACCGAGCACCGGTCCACGGAGGAGCGCCTGTCGGCGCTTCTGGCCGAAATGCAGACGACACAGTTGCTGCCCACACGGCCGGTGACGGTGTCGCGCCTGTCGACGGTGGTGTGCGGGCTGGAGGCGTCGGTCCGGGAGGCGACGGCGGCCATGACCAGGGCCGGCGCGAGCGCCGCGCTCGTCCGGGCCCCGTCGGGCGGCGACATCGGCATCGTCACCGACGAGGACGTCAGGGCGCGTGTCGTGGCAGCCGGGGCCGATCCGGGCGGGCCGGTGTCGGCGATCATGAGCGCACCGCTTGTCCGGATCCCGGCCGATGCGCTGCTGTTCGAGGCCGCGCGCCTGATGCGGGAGCGCAACGTGGGGCACCTCGTCGTGACCGGCCCCGCAGGCGCCTCCCTCGGGATTCTGGCGGGCAAGGAGGTGCTGCACGCCCAGCAGCACTCCGTGTCCGTGCTCCAGACCGAAATCCAGGCCGCGGCCGGCATCGACGACCTGCGCGACAGCCTGGCCAAACTGCCGTTCCTGGTCAGGTCGCTGATGGACGGCGGCACCCGCGTCGAGCACGTGACGCGGGTGATGACCACGGTGTCCGACGCGGTGCTGACGCGCCTCATCGACCTGGCGCTGCCGCAACTGGGGCCCCCGCCCGTGCCCTTCGCGTTCTTCGTCCTGGGCAGCGAGGCGCGCGGCGAACAGACGCTCAAGACCGACCAGGACAATGCGATCGTCTACGCCAACACCGAATCCGGCGACGCCGCCGCCGTGCAGGCGTACTTCCTCGACCTGGGCCGCCGGGTGTGCGACGGCCTCGACGCCGTCGGCTACGCCCGGTGCAAGGGTGAGGTCATGGCCCTGAACCCGAAGTGGTGCAAACCGCTCGGCGCGTGGCTGGCACACCTCGAACGCTGCGTGCGCGCGGTGGACGAGCAGGCGCTCACCGACATGAACGTCCTCTTCGACTTCCGCTGCGCGTACGGCGAGGCGGCTTTCGCCGGCGCCCTGCGCGACCACCTCAAAGCCCTGATCGGCGGCGGCCAGCACGCCTTTTTCTTCCATCTCGCGCAGACGACGCTGCAGTTCAAGCCGCCCCTCGGCTTCTTCGGCAACATTCAGCTGGACGGCGGCGGCGAGCATCCGTCCGCGTTCAACATCAAGAACGCGATCATCCCGGTGGTCAACTTCGCGCGGATCTACGCCCTGAGCCATCACGTCGAGGACACCGGCACGCTCGATCGCCTGGGCCGCCTGCTCCACCTCGGCGTGCTCCTGCGGTCCAGCCACGACGAACTCGTGCAGGCCTACACGCTGCTGATGGAAATCCGCCTCGCGCACCAGGCCGCCCGTGCCTGCGCCGGGGCCGCAGCCGACAACTTCATCGACGTGGGCCAGCTGACCCAGCTGCAGCGCTCGCTGCTCAAGAAGGTGTTCGCCGACATCGGCGTGTTCCAGTCCCGCCTCCGCACGGACTTCGCCCGCACGGCCTGACGCATGCAGGCCCTCATCGTAGGCGACGTGCACGGCCGGCACGACCGGCTGGCTGACCTGCTCGATCGGGCCCGCCGGACCCTCGGCATCGACGCCGCGATTCAGGTGGGGGACTTCGGGTTTGCGGAGTCCGCCCTGGGCGCCATGCGGGCGCCGTTCCCGGTGCCGGTCTACGTCATCGACGGCAACCACGAAGACCACCGGTGGCTGCAGGACGCCGTCGACGCGGGCGAGGCGCAACGCTGGGCGGCGCGGTTGAATCTCTTCTACCAGCCCAGAGGATCGACGGCCGTGCTGGGCGGGTCGACGATTGGATTCCTCGGCGGGGCGCTCAACGTGGACCGGCCGCAGCGGCACAACGGCCCTGTCGGCCTGGCCAACTACATCCGGCGGCGCGAGGCCAGCGCGGCCGCCGCGGAGTTCAATCGCGTCCGGCCGCAGCTCCTGGTCACGCACTCGTGCCCGGCCGGTATCGGCATCGGGCTCACAGGGCCGCTGGAACTGCGGCTGGGTGTGCTGGATCACGTGGTGGCGGCGGGGTTCGACCCCGGCCCGGTCCACGACTGCGGCGACGCGGAACTCACCGCCCTGTGGTCGCGCCTCGCGTACCGGCCGCAGGCGTGGGTCTTCGGCCACCACCACCGCCTGCACGCCACCACCGTCGAGGGCACGCACTTCGTGTGCGTGGGAGAAGGCGAGACGTCCGCCGATCAGCCGGTCGTCTGGGACAGCGTGGAACGCGTGCTGTGGACGGCGGCCCGCTGAGGGCGGGCCGGCGGCCGGGCGCGTGGGACTGCACCCGGCCGCCCGACGGAGGACAGGTCAGGAGCCGGCCGGCTTCGGCGCCGACGGCCTCGTCATCAGCGACACCACCACGAGCACCAGGAAACCCAGGGGGATGGTCACAATGGCGGGCTGGCTGAACGGCACCATCGCCAAGGCCGGATCGAGGCCGTAGACGTCTTTGAACGCCTGCGCACTGGAGAGAATCCAGGCCAGCGACGAGATCATCCCGACCAGAATCGCCGCCGTGATCCCTTCCTTCGTCGTCCGCTTCCAGAACAGCAGCATGACCAGCGCAGGCAGGTTGGCGGAGGCCGCGATGTTGAACGCCCACCCCACCAGGAAGTTGACGTTCATCCGCGAGAACGCGATGCCCAGTCCCATGGCCACCACGCCGACGCAGAGCGCCGCGACCTTCGCCGCGCGCACCTTCTGGAACTCGTTCAGCGGGATGCGGAGGTAATTCGTCATCAGGTCGTGGGCCACCGCGCCGCTGGCGGCCATGATCAGGCCGCTCACCGTCCCGAGCACGGTGGTGAACGCCACCGCCGAGATCATCGCGAACAGGAGCTCGTTGAAGCTGCGCGCCAGCAGCGGCGCCGACATGTTCGAGTCCGTGATGTCCAGCGTCCCGCTCGTCATCGCACCGAGTCCCATATACAGCGTGAGCATGTAGAAGAACCCGATGGCCGCGATGCCGACCACCGTGCTCTTCCGCGCGCTGAGCTGGTCCTTCACCGTGTAGTACCGGATCAGGATGTGCGGCAGCGAGAAGTCCAGCTTGTCCGCGGGCCGGTCGCTGCGGACCTTGCGGAACGTCGGGCTGGAGCCCGGCGTCATGAAGTCGCTGCCCGGCGTCGGCCGCTGGTAGTAGACCGTCGTCACGGCCGCATCACCGCCGGTGATCCTCTCCGACGCCCACAAGATCACCTCGCTGTCCTGCATCGTCCGCAGGTACTCCAGGGGTCCCAGCGGGCCGGTCCGTTCCACGCCCCCGGGCAGTTTCGACGCGTAGCCGACCGGTCGGAGATCGGCCTGGCCCTCGCCCTTCCCCTGGGGCAGGCCGTTGGCCAGTCTGCCGCCATCTGGGAGGACGGTGAGCGTCTGCGTCGCGGACAGCGTCCCGTCGGCGTTCCTGCGCCAGACGGCGGTGGCGCCCGATGCCGCGTGGCGCACGCGCACGTACGGGAGGCCGCGCCAGCCCCCGTCCTCGGCCAGGACCTCGGCGCCGGGCGCGGAGACGACGTCCGCCGCCGGCAGGTCACGCGCCAGGACGGCCCCGGCCTTGGCACTGGCCTCCTGCGGGTTCGTATGCACCCCGCGCAGGAGGATGAGGACGGTGATGATCGCGCAGAGCACGACGAGCAACGAGCCCTTGATGAACTGAACCCAGGTGGTGGACACCATGCCCGCGGTCATGACGATCAGCGTGACGATGCAGCCGACCATGAGCACGCCGACGTAGTGCGGGAAACCGAGCAGGGGCTGGACGAGCGCGCCCGCGCCCACCATCTGCGGGATCAGGTAGAAGCAACTCACCACGAGCGTGCTGGCCGCTCCGGCCAGCTTGATGCCCCGCGAGTTGAACCGGTTGTCGAGGGCGTCGGTGAACGTGAACCGCCCCAGGCGTTTGAGCGGCTCGGCGATGACAAACAGCGCCACGATCCACCCGGCCAGGTAGCCGATCGAGTAGAGGAAGCCGTCGTAGCCGTAGAAGGCAATCATCCCGCAGATGCCGAGGAACGACGCGGCGGAGAGGTAGTCGCCGGCGAAGGCGACGCCGTTCACCGCCCAGTGGATGCCGCCTCCGGCGGCGAAGTAGCCCGACGCCGATCGCGCGCGGGCGCCCAGGTAGAAGCTGATTCCGACGACCAGCCCCGCAAACACCAGGAACACGAGGACCGACAGCCATGAGGCCTCGTGGATCATGCCGCGCCTCCCGGCCTGACCTTGCGGCAGACCCGCATGTAGACCACCGCCAGGACCAAAGCGAGGCCGATCAGGCCGAACCCGTAGAGCACGGCCAGGTTCAGCCCTCCGAACGGCGCATCAGCCATGGCCGCGGGACTGAAGGCGCTGAGCGCCATGAATCCCGCGTAGAACACGATGTACACCAGCAGGAGCACCACCCCCATGCGGGTGTTGTGCGCGACCACGGCCGCGTCCTCCTGCTCCCTGACCAGCGTCGAGTTGTAGTCGATTCCTGCCATCGGTAGACTCCATGTTGGGCGTCAACGACGGACGAACGAACGTCTGTCCCCGGATGAGACCCCGACACTAATGCGGGGTCCGGCCGGAGTCAACCCCTGAATAGGCGTCGGGATCTTCAGAAGTAGAACAGCTGGAGTTGCAGCAGCGCCTGGGTGCGCGAATCCTGGCCCTCGAGGCTCTGGCGGCCGACGCTGAACTTGATGTTCCGCTGATGCCCGGCCAGCCACCACGCCACGCCCACCTGCAGGCTGTTCTGGTCGGAGGTCCGGCCGTCCGAGAAGTCGCGCACGACGTACTGCACGAACGGCGAGAGCCTGTGGTTGGCCAGGTGATAGGCTGCTTCGAACAGGAAGGCCTGCTGCTCGAGCAGCGTCGGCAGCAACGTGCCGCCGTCGTAGCGCATCCAGTTGAACTGGAGCGTCAGGCCCTGGCCCTTGTTCACCGTCGGGGTCTCGAAGAACGCATCGGCCGACAGAATCGTCGCATCGTCCTGGACGGCAAACCCGCCGCCGAAGCCGGCCTGCCTCTTCGTGCCCTGGAACGTGCCGCCGTAGAAGAACCCCGTTTCGGCCCCCCAGGGGTAGTACACCGCCCGCCCCGAGATCTGGAGCGGGTTGTTCGCGTCGATGCCGCGGACCCCCTGGGACACCGCCAGCCGGTACTCGAGGCGCTGCTTCGCCGGGTAGCCCCGCAGCTGGATGCCGTAGTCGCGGCCGACCCGCTCGCCCGCCGGGCCGGCGTCCAGGAACGTGTACCCTCCGTAATCCACGGGCAGCAGGGTCGCGGCCGACTGCATCCCGTTACGCGAATGCGGCAGCATGATCATGCCAACGTCGACTTTGACCGCCATCGAGTGGTTGTAAGTGACGTAGGCGTCCTGGATGAACAGGTCGCCCGCGTCCTTGACGCCCGTGGTGGGGTTGGCCTTGCCGACGTTCGGGCTGTCGGTTTCGAAGAAGAACGACCACTTCTCAGTGAAGTTGCCTCCGAACAGGACGCGGAACCGGCGGAGGAACAGATTCGTCGACGTGGCCGTCTGGTCCGCCGTCTCCAGCAACTCCATCTGGGGCTGCACGAGGAAGCCGAACTTCAGGCTCGACTTGCCGTCCTTCGATTCAATCTGCCACTGCGCCCAGGCCGAGCCGGCATCCAGCGCCAGGACCGCCACCGCCGCTGCGCCGAGCCGCAGCCATCCTCGAGTCCCCATGACCGCCTCCGTCTCCCATCCGTGGTGTTGCCGGGCCAGGCGCGAGAGGAGCGCGCCCAGCGCCTGATTCCCAGCGCCTAGAAGGGCGAGAATCCGCTTTCCGCCATGTGGTCCGAGCGGACGATGCTGAAGATGTTCTGCAGCGAGTCGTAGTGCTGCTGTTCCCAGTCCGCCAGGAACTGGTAGAACTCGCGCACCTCCTTGTCGCTGGCCTGCTTCGCGGCGGTCGTGAAGTACTTGATCGCGTTCGACTCGAGCGTCATGCCGATCGAGAGGACGGCGAGTTCGAACTGCGCGCCCGAGGCCTGTTCGCGGAATCTCCCGGTGAAGATCTGCGAGGAGACCGCTCCCGCGTCGGGCATCTTCGCGTCAAAGCGGAAGGCGGCCACGCCCTTCTCGTCGTAGTTCTTCGCCACCGACTTCAGAAACGCCTGGTGCTGAACCTCGTCGGAAGCCAGCTTCGAAAACAACTCCTGGACGGCGGGCTTCGTGGCCCGCTCCGCCGTCATGGAGTAGAAGGTGTAGCCGTCGGTCTCGATCTGGTAGGCCTTGCCGACGATCTCGAGGATCGCGTCGCGGTTGTCGCTCATGGTCTGCTCCACTTCCCGTCAGCGTCAGGCGCGCCCTAGGCGGGCACGGCCAACAGTTTCTCGGCCTGCTCGGCCAGTTCTTCCGCGGTCATCACCATGCCGCCGCAGCGTCCGAAGAAGTCCACGGGCACCCGGCCCGCAACGACGGCGCGGACATCTTCCACCATCTGCCCCATCGACAGTTCGGCCACCAGCACATGCTTCGCGCGCGCGGCCGCGGCCGCCAGGGCCGCGGCGGGGTACGGGAAGAGCGTGACCGGCCGGAACAGCCCCACCTTCAGGCCCTTCTCGCGGAGGTTGTCGATCGAGGTGCGGGCGATCCGCGCCACCGTGCCGTATGCCACGATGAGCACGTCGGGATCGTCGTCGGTCCGATAGGTCTCGTGCCGGACCTCGGCCTCCATTGCCCGGTACTTCGCGCCCAGCGCCAGGTTGTGCTGCTCGAGGTCCTCCGCCCTGAGATAGAGCGAGTTGACAATGTTCGGGCCACGGCCGACGGCGCCCGTCGTCGCCCACGGCTTCTCCGGCAGATCTTCCGGCTCGATCCGGCGCTTGAACTCGACCGGCTCCATCATCTGGCCGATCAGGCCGTCGCCGAGGATCATCACCGGGTTGCGGTACTTGTCGGCCAGGTCGAAGGCCTCCATCGTGAGGTCGGCGGCCTCCTGCACCGTGGAGGGCGCAAGCACCAGGACGCGGTAGTCGCCGTGGCCGCCGCCCTTGGTGGCCTGCAGGTAATCCGACTGCGACGGCAGGATGCCTCCCAGGCCGGGACCGGCCCGCATGATGTTGACGATGACGACCGGCAGCTCGGCGCCGGCCAGGTAGGAGATGCCTTCCTGCATCAGGGAGATGCCCGGGCTCGACGACGAGGTGAAGCACCGGCGGCCGGCGCCCGCCGCGCCGTAGAGCATGTTGGACGCGGCCACTTCGCTTTCGGCCTGCACGAACACGCCGCCGACCTGGGGCATCCGCGCGGACATGTACTCGGGGATCTCATTCTGCGGGGTGATGGGGTACCCGAAGAACAGCCGGCACCCGCACTGGATGGCCGCTTCGCCGATGGCCTCGCAGCCTTTCATCAGTTTCTTTGCCATGAGACGATCTCCGCGGTCAGCGGCCGGCCATCGCCGGCGCGTAAGCCTGCCCGATTTCGAAACCCTTCGACAGGCACACCTGGTTCAGCTGCACGATCTTCTGACGGCCGGCGAACGTCTCGGCGAGCACGTCGCGCACAAGGTCGGGACTCACCACCCCGGAGGCGCCGAGGAACGCGCCCAAGGCGACCATGTTCGCCGCCTTCGCGCTTCCGGCCTCGAGCGCGATCTGATTCGCGGCCACGGGCACGACGATGAGGTCGGTCCGCACGGCGGGCCTGTTGATCAGGCTCGTGTTCACGACGAGGATTCCGCCCGGCCGAACCAGGGGCTCGAACTTGTCGATGGACTGCAGATTGAGCACGATCGCGCCGTGCGGCCGGTTCGTGACCGGCGATCCCACCTGGCGATCCGACAGCACCACCGTGCAGTTGCAGGTGCCGCCGCGCATCTCGGGGCCGTAGGCCGGCATCCACGTGACTTCGAGTCCGGCCTTCATCCCGGCGTAGGCGAGCAGTTTTCCGATCAGCAGGACGCCCTGGCCGCCGAAGCCCGCCAGGATCAGTTCGTTGTGCATGATGCCCTCCGCGCCGGCGTCAGTGCGCCGCCTCCGGCGCTTTCACGTCACCCAGCGGGAAATACGGGAGCATGTGCTCCTCCAGCCATTCGCACGCCTCGTGGGGCTGCTGCCCCCAGCCGGTCGGGCAGGTCGAGACGACCTCGATGAGCGAGAAACACGTCTTGTCGATCTGGAACTTGAACGCCTTCCGGATGGCCTTCTTGGCGTTCATGATGGCCTTCGGCTCGTGCACCGAGACCCGCGCGAGGTACGCCGGCGTGCGCAGCGTGGCAAGCATCTCCACGACGCGGATCGGGTAACCCGCCAGCGCCACGTCGCGTCCGGTCGGGCACGTCGTCGCGATCTGCCCCGGCAGCGTCGTCGGCGCCATCTGGCCGCCGGTCATGCCGTAGATGGCGTTGTTGACGAAGATGACCGTGATCTTCTCGCCCCGGTTCGCCGCGTGCACGGTCTCGGCCATGCCGATCGACGCCAGGTCGCCATCGCCCTGATACGTGAAGACCACGAGGTCGGGCCGGCCCCGCTTGATGCCCGTCGCGACGGCCATTGCCCGCCCGTGAGACGCCTGCTGCATGTCGCAATTGAAGAAATCGTAGGCCAGCACGGAGCAGCCCACCGGCGCGACGCCGACCGTCTGCTGGCGGACGCCCATTTCGGCGATGACCTCACCGACGAGGCGGTGAATCACGCCGTGGGTGCACCCCGGGCAGTAAGTGGTTGGCGTCTCTGTCAGGCCGTCGGTGCGGACCGTCGTCTTGCCCTTGTTCTCGACCTGCACGGCGGTGTCGGGGCAGACCAGCAGGCAGTAGCGGCAGCCGGTGCAGTCCTCGACCCGGGCCACGTCGGGAAAGAAGTAGCCCTTGGCGTTGATGTTGGGCGACATCTCCAGGACGCGCTCTGGACAGGCGAACACGCATAGCTCGCAGCCCTTGCAGCGGTCGACGTCGATGAGCGGCGTAGGCACGGGGTCTCCTCTCTAAACGATGCTCGACCGGCGGCGCTGGCCGGGCGGACGGGAGTCGAGCGGCGTGGTGATGTGGCGCGCCAGCGGCAGCCACGGCTGCGGGCTGAACGCGGCGGGGTTCGGCGCCAGGCGCGCGAGCATGGCCCAGAACCGCACCGGCAGGCCCGTCTCCCGCGACACGGCGTGCGCGAGTGCGATGCCGTCGGCGACGGTGGCGTCCGTCGTTTCATGAATCAGATGGGTATTCGCGGCAAGGCCCGTCACCTTGAGCTTCGACACGCGTTCAATCTCGCGCAGCATGGCGATGACCGCGCCGGGCGACTCGGCAAACGGACGGCTGCCGTTGACGACGAAGATCACGTCGGCGAGCGCCGGGTCGCCGAGTCCGGCGATGGAGCCCAGCACGCGCGCGCCGACGTCGGCGCCGCCGACGTCGACAATCGCGCGGCCCCCCCCGGCCATGGCCCGGCCGATGGCGCCCCGGACCTCGGGCACGATGATCGGCAGGTCCGCGTAGAAGCGGTCGTCCTGCGGCACCACGAGCGTGATCCCGCGCGCCTGCATCTCGTCACGGAGCACGCGCGATCGAAAGTAGGGCTTCACGACATCCAGATCGACGACCGCGACCGACTCACCGCGTTCGCGCCACCCGAACGCCAAATTGACGGCGATTTCGCTCTTGCCGGCGCCGAAGTGGCCGACAAGCACGGTGACGGGGGCCGTCAGCGTGTCGAGCGCAGCCGGATGACCGGAGTCGGTGGGCATAGGGTCGTCAACGCGGGGGGTCGGCTCGTGCGGCGGGCGCCTCCGCGACCCGGCGCGCCGGCCCAGGCCGGCAGGCGCGGCGAGGGCGAAAACGCCCCAGCATAGCACGCCACCGGATTTCCGACACCGCAGTCCGGCCCGGAGGGATTCGTGCAAAAGACGCGCCGTGATAATCTCTGCCTCCATGATGCTCCTGTGGAAGATTTTCCTCGTCTTCACGCGGGTTTCCCTGTTCTCCTGGGGCGGCGGTCCGGCGTCACTGGCGCTGATGCAGCGCGAGACCACCGCCCAGGGCTGGGTGACCCCGCCCGAGTTCGCGGACGCCGTTGCGCTGGGGAATGCCCTGCCGGGGCCGATTGCCCCCCAGGTGTCGGCCTTTGTCGGCTACAAGCTGGCCGGCGTGCCCGGCGCCGTGGCGGCCGCCGGCGGGACCGTCCTGCCGGCGACGCTGCTGATGCTCGTCATGGTCGTGATGTTCTTCGGCGTCAAGGACAGCCCCGCCGTCCGGGCCATGCTGACCGCGGTCCGGCCGGTGGTCGTCGGGTTGCTGGTGTGGACGGCCTACGAGATGGCGGTGACGGTCTTCGGGCTCCGCGAGCCTGGGTCGGCGTCGGTGCTCGTGCGGGAGTGGGACAAGGTGCTCATCGCGGCCGCAGCCTTTGCGCTGCTGACCACCACGAAAATCAACCCGGCCTTCATCATTCTTGGCGCCGCGGCCCTGGGCTTCGGGGTGTACCGTTGAGGCCGAACGGCTTGTCGAGCCGGCTGGTCATGTCCTCGTAGCGGCGCTCGAGGTCGTCCAGCCCGGCCTGGTGGCTCTCGCGGGTCAGTTCTCCCCGGTCCCGTTTCGCGTCCAGCGCGCGCCGCTGGTTCTCGTACCACCGGTCCGGATCGAAGTTGTAGGTCACCGGCGAATTGTCTCACGGTATGCTAAGGCCGTGCAGCCCGAGCGAACCCACGCCGCCTCGGCCGGCCTGTTCAAGGGCGAGGCGCTGACGCTCTGGCGTCTGCGGCGCGACGCCACCCGGGTCTCCTGTTTCGTCGCCGAGTGGCCTGGCGCCTACTGGCTCGCCGTCGAATGTGCCGGCGGCGAGTTGCTGGCGAGCGAGACGCTCTCCAGCCTCGATGAGGTCATGACCCGGTCCGACCAGACCCGGTCGGCGTGGATCCTCGAGGGCTGGACCGAGGAGTAGCCATGCCGCTTTCTGAGGAACTGCTCGACATCGCGCGGGCGGCCGCGTCGCGCCTGGATCTGTCGGCCGACCTGCGCTTCGCGCCAACCTTCGCCCTCGCCGAGGAAGTGTGCGGCGACGAATACGAACAGATGCTGCAGCTGCTGCACGAGGACGAGGTCTTCGCGCCCGTGGATCTCGAGCGCCAGGAGCGCGACGTGGAGGCGATCAAGGACGCCCTGACCGACGATCAGCAGGAACTGGTGGAGGATCTGGTGGACAACCAGTCGCGTCACGTCTGGCTGCAGCAGGAGGCGGCGTTCCACCTCGGGCTGGCCGTCGGCCTGCGGCTGGCCGAACTGGGCCGCAGCCCGCGCCCGCCGCGCTGACGCCCGCAACCGTGTCTCAGGCCCCGGGGACGAACTCATGGCCCGCACCGCGACCGGCCTCGCCTTTCTCGTCGTGCTCGTCCCCATTTTCGTCGCGGTCGCCGCCGCCCAGGCGCCGCCCCCGGGCGCGGGCCGCCGGGGCCCCGCGGACGAGGCCTTCTCGGCATTCGATCGGTACTTCGACGGGCGCCTCACCGAGCAGGGCATCGTCGGGGCCAGCTTCGTGCTGCTGAGCGATCACCAGACGGCCCATGCTCGTACATTCGGGCTCGCCGACCTGGCCGCGAAGCGCCCGGTCGGCGCCGACACGATCTTCCACTGGGCGTCGATCACGAAGACGATGACGGCCATCGCCATCATGCAGCTTCGCGACCGGGGGCTGCTGTCCCTCGACGACCCGATCGTGAAGCACCTCCCCGAGCTGCGGCAGGTGCACAACCCGTTCGGGCCGATGGAGTCCATCACGCTGCGGATGCTGCTGAGCCATTCCGCCGGGTTCAGGAACCCGACGTGGCCGTGGGGCGGCGACCAGGACTGGCACCCGTTCGAGCCGCCGGGCTGGGCGCAGGTCGCGGCGATGCTGCCGTACACGACGATCGAGTTCCCGCCGGGCTCGAAGTACTCGTATTCGAACCCCGGCATCATCTTCCTCGGACGCGTGATTGAGCTGCTGACGGGCGACGACTACGAGGTCTACGTCGACAAGAACATCCTGAAGCCGCTGGAGATGCACCGCGCGTTCTTCGATGCCGCGCCCGCGCACCTGCGGGCCTCCCGGGCTCACAGCTACTTCTGGAAGAACGGCGGGCCCGTTGAGGCGCGATTCGACTTCGACACGGGGATCACGGTGTCCAACGGCGGCCTGAACGCGCCGCTGGCCGACATGGCCAGATACCTGGACTTCCTCGTCGGCAACCCGGCCCGCCAGGCGGTCTACGAGGGCGTGCTCCGCCGAGCCTCACTGGAGGAAATGTGGACGCCGGTGGTCACCGTGGAAGGCGCCGATGAGGCGGGCGGGAAGATGGGCTTGTGCTTCTTCCTCGAGGAACACGGCGGCATCCCCTTCGTCGCGCACAGCGGCAGCCAGAACGGGTTCATCTCCCACATCTACGTCAGCGCGAAGCGGCGCGTGGCATACGTGGTGGCCTTCAATACGGTGGCCGAGCCCGTCGGCCCCGACGGCAAGGCCAACACCCGGCAGCTAGACCGTGACGTGCGCGACTACGTCGTCAGAAACGTCATTCCCGCCTTAGCGGGACGGTAAGAATGTCGGGCGGCTGTGTGCCGGGCCGGGGTGCGGTGGCCGGCCCGCCGGCGTCCGCATAGCGCTTGAAGAGGTAGATGCCGAGGGCGGCCAACCCGCCTGCCACGATGACCGTCCGCAACACCCTGAACAGGGCGAAGAACCACGCGATGCCGATGCCCAGCGCCGCCCACTGCACCCACCAGTGGCCGGGCGACGTCATCAGGTTGATGACAAACAGCATCGCCAGGATCAGCGGGGCCTTGAACAGGAACCCCACGGACTTCATCGTCTGGAATCCAGGTGCAAGCATAGGTGCCCTCTCTCTGAACTAATACGAGCCTCGAACCCGGACGGTTGCAGGGTCGCCGACAGGATGCCGTCAGTCCAGGTGCGCGGCGTCGAAGACCGCCTTCGCGAGCGACGAATAGTCCTCCTCGCCACGGCCGGCCGCCATCAGGGCGCTGACATACTGCTGCACGAGGGCGGCGATCGGGGCCGGCACGTCGAGTTCGTGAATCGTCTGGCCGACGATGCCCAGGTCCTTGTGGTAGAGCTTCGTCTTGAAGCCGGGGACGTAGTTCCCTTTCAGGATGCGTTCGCCGTGGACCTCGAGCACCCGGCTCGCCGCGAACCCGCCGAGCAGCGCCTCACGCACTTTGGCGGGATCGATGCCAGCCTTGCGCGCGATGGCGAACGCCTCGCCGACCGACGCCAGCGCTCCGCCGATGCAGATCTGATTGCAGGCCTTGCAGACCTGGCCGGCACCGCTCGGCCCGATGTGGACCACCCGCTCCGGGTTGGCCATCGCGTTCAGCACGGGCCGCACGCGCTCGAGCGCGTGCGCCTCGCCGCCGACCATCACCGACAGCGAGGCGTTGATGGCGCCGATCTCGCCGCCGCTCACCGGGGCGTCGAGCATCGACACGCCGAGCAGCGCTGCCCGGGCGGCCAGTTCCCGCGAGACGGCCGGCGCGATCGTGCTCATGTCCACGATGACGCTCCCCGCGCGCACGGCGTCGAACACGCCGTTCGGGCCATCCAGCACCAGGCGCACGTCCGGTGAATCGGGCACCATCGTGATGATGACGTCGCTTGCGGCGGCCACCTCCGCAGGCGATGCCGCCGGCGACGCGCCCGCGGCCACCACCGCATCCACGGGCGCCTGGCTCCGGCTATGCACGGTCAGCGGGAAGCCCTTCTTCAGCAGATTGAGCGCCATGGGTTTCCCCATGAGCCCCAGGCCGATGAACCCGATGCGATCCATGCGGAGTCCTCCAATCAGGGTGCCATGCGTGGTCGATGCGTGCCCGGGGGGCCGCATCATCGCTTCACGAACCGCACGTGGCGGGCGCGACCGGCGTAGATGCGAAGACCGTCCACCGCCCCGTCCGGCGATCGCGTGAAGCGGATCGTGTTGCCGTCCGCTTCGAACGCGTCCCTGAACACCGGCTCCAGCGTCGACCGCTGCGCGGGCCGGAAGCGCAGCTTCAACACCCGGTCCTCCACGTAGAACGTGTAGGTGACGCCGAGTTCGTCGCTGAGGTAGTCGCCCGCGAACGCGCGGAGTTCGGTGGGACCTGGTGTGAACGGCCGCTGGAGCTCCCACCGGCGCGGCTTGGTGCGCTCGGACGTCTCCACGATCGGACCGATCACGACCTGTTCCGGCCATCCCCGCTCCGTCGAGAACCGTCGCGCCCCGTCCTGCGTGTACATCTCTCCAGGCCCGGTCGGCACCAGGAACTGCCCCGCGGCGCGCAGCGCGCCCGCTTTGGGATCCCAGACGAGGCGCAGCACCGCGTCGGTCGATGTCTCCCGGTAGACGCCCGCCATGCGCTCGAGGACCTCCGGCGGCACCGCGACGGCCCGCACGACCGGCAGGTCCTTCAGCTTCCCGGCCAGCATGACGTCGGCAATCGCGTGCGCGTCGCGCGACGGGTTGGTCCCGGTCGTGTTGCACAGTACGGCCACGGAGAGGCCGTGCTCAGGAAATCGCGCAAGGAACGTCTGGTAGCCCGCGGTCGAGCCGCCGTGGCTGACTTCGCGCGTCCCGCGGTAGTGGGTGACCGTCAGGCCCCGGGCGTACTCGTTCTCGAACCCGTCGTTCAGCGTGCCCCGCGTCTGCAACCCCTCGACGAAGTCCCGCCCGCCGATGCGCGGCCGGTCGAGATTGTCGTTCCAGAGCAGGAGGTCGCCGACTGTCGTCAGCAGCCCGCCGTTGCCAATCACGTTCGTGAACGGCATGCTGGTGCGGAACGACCCATCGGGCATCAGCCGGTACGCGGTGGCCCGATTCGGCACAATCGCCGTGAAGTCCGCACGCCACTGCGTGCGCGCCATCCCGAGCGGGCCGAAGATCCGCTCCTGGCTGAACTGGTTCAGGCTCTTTCCCGACACGCGCTCGACGATGACCCCGAGCAGCGTGAAGGCCGTGTTGTTGTACAGGTACTCATCGCCGGGCCGGAAGTTCAGCTCCTGGTAGCGGCTGACAAGCTCGAGGATCTCCGGAATCGTGTGGACCGCGGCGCCGGGCGGGCGGCCTGCCAGCGAGAGCATGGGCCACTGGCTGCGAAGCCCGCTCGTGTGGGTCAGAAAGTGACGGATGAGGATCGGCGAGCCGAAGTCCGGGAGTTCGGGCACGTACTTGCGCACCGGGTCGTCAATCGAGAGCAGGCCGTCCTGCGCGAGCAGGGTGACGGCCGCCGCCGTGAACTGCTTCGCCACCGACCCCGACTCGAACACCGTGCTCGGCCAGATGCGGATGCCGTACTCCAGGTTGGCCATCCCGTAGCCCTTGGTGTGGACCACCTGACCGCCCGCGGACACGCCGACGGCACACCCTGCCGAACTGGTCCGATCCCAGCGCTCGAAGATCTTGTCGATGGCGGCCGCGTCGGCGGGAACCGCCTGAACGGCGGGCGGCGCGGCCACCGCCTGGCCTGCCGCCGGGGCCGGAGGCAGCTCGAGCAGGGCCACTGCGACCGCAAGGTGTACGGCGTCACGCCACTTCATGATTGCCCCTATGTATTCGGCCTGAGCTTCGCCACCGGGATCCCGCACAGGAACTTGAACGTCGTGTCGCCGGCGTTGGCGTACTCGTGCTCGACATCGGCCGGCACGAACACCACGTCGCCCGCCTTCAGGTCGTGCCACGCGCCGTTCATGAACACGCGGCCGCGGCCCTCGACGACGAAGTTCTCGTGCTCGTACGCATGCAGGTGATGCGGGGAGTGGCCGCCCGGCTCGATTTCGACCATCCGCAGCGCATACACGGGCGCCCCGTCGTGCGTGTCATCGATGAGCCACCGCAGCGACGCGCCGGGCCCCTGCTCCCCGACCGCCACGGCCGGCACGTCGGTGTAGTGACAGACCTTGCCCTTTGCCTCCGCCATCGCGCACACTCCTTCGAACAGCCTCTCAGCCGCGCCCGACGCGCCGCGCCATGTCGGCAACGACTGCGCGGTCGGTCACGTCGTACCGGTCCTCCGGCGGGTACAGCGCTCCGCCGAAGAACACCTCGGGACGAAGCCGGGTCGATTCGTCCCGCTGCGGCTTCCACACCGCCACGTGGATATGGCGGCAGCCTGTCTTCCCGATCACCTCGTCCACGTGGTGCGGCTTGATGCCGCCGCCCGGCATGATCTGCACCCGATCGCCCGCGTACTCCACGAGGCGGGCCAAAAGCGGCAGCCCTTCCCAGACCGTGTCGCACTGGCCGCTCGTGAGGATGCGGGTGATCCCGAGGTCGACCAGTTCATCCACCGCCCGGAACGGGTCCGGCGTGACGTCGAATGCGCGATGGAACACCGCCTCACGGTTCCCGATGAGGCTCCTGAGCCTGCGGGTGCGGGCGATGTCGACGCGGCCGTCCGCCTCCAGGATGCCGAAGACGACACCGTCGGCGCCCTGCGCGACGGCCATCTCCGTGTCGCGCTCCATGGCGGCCATCTCGACAGCCGTGTAACAGAACCCGCCGCCCCTCGGCCGCGCCATGAAGATCACCGGGATCGTCAGCCGGCGCTTCGCTTCGACCAGCGCGCCGTACGACGGCGTCAGGCCGCCCAGGAAGAGCGCCGAGCACAACTCGACGCGATTGGCGCCGCCGGCCGCGGCCTCGACGGCATCGTCGAGCGACCCGCAACAGATTTCCAGTTGAACCCTGTCCATGGCTATTTGACTTTCCACTCCTGGAGGCCGGCCGAGAAGTCGGCAGGCAGGATCACTTCGACACGAAGCGCGGCGGTCGTGACCGGCGTGAAGCGGACCGTGTTGTACGTGTCTTTCGCCACGCCGAACGCGTCGCGCGTCTCGACGGGGACCCACTGGTCTCCTCGCCTGTAGAGCACGCGCCAGCTCCGGGGCACCCGGCACTCGCCCTGGCCCGTGTCGTCGAACCAGTAGACGGAGGTTCCCGAGACGGTCGTCTCTGCCGGGAAATCGTACTGCACCCACTCGGTGGAGCCCTTCTTCGGCCACCAGTGGAAGTAGATCGCCGTGTGATCGTTCGAGTCGGCCGGTTCGTATTGCTCGTTCAAACCCTGGAGGCTCTTGCCGCCCTCGGAGCTCGACGCCTTCGACCTCGACGCGAGCGTGGGTTCGGGCGCCGGCCGCGCCTTGCCCGGTTCGCGCGCGAGCCACACGGCCATCTCGCCTTTTCCGCGGTGGGCCCACGCGTAGTACGGGATGAGCGTGAGCGGCACGGTTTCAGTAACCGTCTTCTCCTGGCGCGTGCGGTACGCCGTCGCCTGGCCCGTGACGACCGTCACCCCGCCAAGCAAGTCGGAACGTCTCTCCGCCCTGAGTGCCGCGTTATCGGACAGCTGGAGGTTGGTCACCCGGCCGCCGTTGTCCGCGAACTCGGCCGTATAGACGAGCGGCCCGCGCTCGACCGCCACGCGCCCCTCGTCGGCCTTGACGGCGGGGTGCGCGACCACCCGACGGACCGGCATCGGCAAGTGCAGGTCGACTCTGTCGCCCGCGTTCCACTCCCGCGTGATGACGGCGAAGCCCCGTTCCGGGCGAAAAGGCATGAGGAGGCCATTCACCTTGAGCGTGACGGGATCGCGGCCCGGAGCGAGGTCCCGGTACAGGTCGCCGGGTACCGGGTGGCTGAGCGACCATCCCGGGACCCGCAGGAGCAGCGTGAACCGGCCAGCCTGTGCCGGCGAGACCCGGATGGAGACGTCGCCGTCCCACGGATAGCGGGTCTGCTGTTCGACGGTGACCTGGCCGCCGGGCAACGTGACTCGCGCCTGGCCCTGCACGAAGAGGTTGACGAACACCTTGTCGCCCGACACGGCGTAGGCATGGCCCGGGATCGACAGCATGAAGCGCGGCAGATTGCTCGGGCAGCAGGCGCACGCGAACCACGGGCTGCGTTCGTGCTGGCCAAGCGACAGCAGCGGGTTCGGGTAGAAGAACGTATCGCCCTTCAGGGAGATGCCCGAGAGCATCGCGTTGTAGACCGCGCGCTCGTAGACGTCGAGGTACTTGCCGTCCTGCTCGAGCAGGAACATGCGGTAGTTCCAGAGCGCGTTCGCGATCGAGGCGCAGGTCTCCGCGTACGCCGAATTCGGCAGGTCGTAGGCGGGGCCGAACCCTTCCCACGCCCCGGTCGCCCCGATCCCGCCGGTGAGATACAGCTTCCGCAGCACGACGTCGTCCCAGAGGCGATCGAGCGCGGCGCGGTAGCGTGTGTCGCCCGTCAACGCCGCGACGTCGGCCATGGCGGAGTGCATATAGGCCGCCCGCACGGAATGCCCGACCGCCGTGTCCTGGTCGACGACGGGCTTGTGGTCCTGCGCGTACTCGCCGTAGAGCGTGTGGCCTGCCGGATTGCCGCGCTCGTCGAGGAAGAACTTCGCCAGCGCCAGGTACTTGGGGTCCTTCGTCGCACGGAAGAGCTTGACGAGGCCGATCTCGATCTCCTGGTGGCCCGGGGGATAGCGGAGCCCGGCCGGCCCGAAGGTCCGCGCGATGAGGTCGGCGCTCTTCGTGGCGACGTTGAGCAGGGACTGCTTGCCCGTGGCCTGGAAGTGGGCGACGGCCGCCTCGTAGAGGTGGCCGAGGTTGTAGAGCTCGTGGCTGTCCTGGAGGTGCGTCCACCGCTCTTTCCCCGACATCGCCATCGTCTTGGCGGGATTGATGGTCCGCGCCGTGTAGAGGTAGCCGTCGGGCTCCTGCGCCTTGGCGATCTTCGCAATCAGTGTGTCCAGATAGCCGTCGAGGGCCTGGTCCGGCTTGACGGCGAGCGCGTACGACGCCCCCTCGATGATCTTGAACACGTCGGAGTCATCGAAGGCATAGCGGGAGCAGAACTCCCCGGCGGCGTCACCTCCGGCGATCTCGAAGTTCTTGATCCGCCCGGTGATCTCGCTCTGCCTGAAGGTCGCGCCGATGGTGACGCTGCGGACCGTCTCCAGTCTCGGCGCCCAGAACGCATCTGAGAAGGTCACGCTGGTGATCGGAACCGGGGCTGTCGGGTAGTCCGGCGCCTGGGCCGGGGACTGGGCCATGCCGAGGGCACCGCTCAAGGCCGCCGCGAGTACGCTGACGCCGACCGCTCTTCGCATCGTCGAGTGCTCCTGCCGCGCCCCGTGCAGCCGGGCCGCTGTGTGAATCTACTGCAGAACTGGTGGCGAAGGCGAGTGCCGCCGGCAGGGGCCCGTGCTACGCTGGAACGACTGCGGCCGCACCCGCATCGAGCGGCCCAGGCGATCGCGCAACCCCTCAGCAGGTGCCGCCCGTGACAGACTCGCCACCCTCGCTCGTCGATCGGCTCGCGCAGGTCCTGGACGCGTTCGGCGACCGCCCGTCGTGGGACGACTATTTCATGGCCGCGGCCGTGCTGATGGCGTCCCGGTCGGCCTGCGGGCGCCTGCACGTCGGCTGCGTGCTCGTCTCCGGCGGCGAGCACCGGAACCGGATTGTCGCGGCGGGCTACAACGGGTTCCTGCCGGGGACGCCGCATCAATCGCGCCTGAGGGACGGCCACGAGCAGGCCACGGTGCACGCCGAGCAGAACGCAATCGCGGATGCCGCCCGCCGGGGCGTGAGCGTCGCCGGCTCGACGGCCTACATCTCGCACTTTCCGTGCGCGAACTGCGCGAAGATCCTGGCGGCCGCCGGCGTGCAGGTCATCAAGTACCACGTCGACTACAGCAACGACCCGCTCGTGCTCGACCTGCTCGCCGACGCGGGCGTGACGATCGCCAGGTACTGAGGTCGACGATTCGCGAGAGCGCGAGGCCCGGTCCGCCAGGCGGGCGTCTGGACTCGAGACCGCTTCCTGGCGGCCGCCACGCCTTCGAGGCAGCGTGATCAATCAGCCCACAGCCCGTCGAGCCCGAGATCGATCTCCACGAACGGCTCGGCGCGCACCACCTCCGAGCCGGCGTGCGTACCGAGGATGACCCAGCGGCCGTGATCGAGCCGCAGGACTTCCAGCGTGCGCGCCAAGGGGTCGATCAGCCAGGCGTGCGCCACCCGCTCGCGCGCGTAGATCGCGAGCTTCTTGGCGCGGTCGAGCTGTGCCGTCGACGGCGACAGCACTTCACAAATCCAGTCGGGCGAGAGGGAGAAGTACGCGGTTTCGGGCAGCTGCGGCAACCGGCTGCGCCGCCAGCCGCCGAGGTCGGGCACGAGGACGTTCGGGCCGAGGTGCAGTTCAGGCTCGTCGAGAATCCACCAGCCTCCAGGTCCTCCGGCGCCATCCTGGTACGGCTGCACGAGCCGGCCGCCGATCGCAGAGCCCGCGAGGGCGTGCCTCGGCGCGGGACGCGGCGACGCATGCAACTCCCCGTCCACGACTTCGGCAACCAGCGTGTCCGGAAGCGCGACGAGATCCGCGTATGTGGCGGGACGATCGAACGGCGGCACCCGCGGCATCGGCTGCATCATACATCGTCGTCTCGCACGAGAGATGCCAGCGGACGACGATGGGGATTCCGGCCGATTCTTCGGGATTAGCCGCACTCGCGCAGCAGTTTCCGCGATGCCGGAAGCGGCTCCCGGTGGCAGTTTCTGCCACCCGCTGCCACGCGGAATGGGTGTCAGCGGCGCGGGTTCGCGGCGCGCACGGTTTCGAGCCACTCGCGCTCGAAGTCGGCGAAGGGCATCTGGACCCACGACAGAAACGCCAGGTCGAAGTCCGCGCCGGCGCCCAGGTCCGCGAGCAGCCCCATCAGGCGCGGCGCCCCGGCCCGATCCAGGATCTCCCCCACCGCAAGCGCGCTGCCCGCATAGGCCGACGGCACGGCAGCCGCCGGCAACGACGAGAACGACCGGACGAGCTGGCTCAGCGGCACGACCGGCCCTCGCGCAATGTCCCGGCGGGCACGATCCATCCCGCCGGTTTCCAGCGCGGCAGCCAGCCCTTCGTTGAGCCAGGCCGGCACGCCGCCCGCCGCGACGCTGTGCACCAGCGCATGCACGTACTCGTGGGTCAGCACGCGCTCGAACTCGCGCCGGTCCGCCAGACCGCCCCGGATGGGCAAGCGGATGCGGCCGTCGAACAGCCCGCCGCTCCACCCGGGTGTCCGCGTGACGTCGCGGAACTGCTGCTGCGTGTAGAGGACGACCGTAATCGGCTCGCGTGGAAACGTCTGCAGCAAACTGCCGACGCGGTCGTGGGCAGCCTCCAGGATGTCCACGGCCGCCGCGGCGGCATCTTCCTCCGCCGGGCCCTCGAAGAGCACCGTGAAGTGCCCGCCCACGGCGCGCCTGAAGCCCTCGTGCAGGGCGGCCTCCTTGCGCCACTCCTCCACTCTCGCCCGCATGGGGGCCTGATCCGGCGCGCGCACGAGGGCCGCGTCGAAGACGCGAACCGCCCCTTCGACGTCGCCGGCTTCATACAGCATCGTGCCGAGCAGCTGAGATGCCGGCGTGAGCGCAGGATCGATCTGCAGCGCGCGGGTCAGCAACTCACGGGCGCGCGCGGTGTCGCTGACGCGCCTGGCCGCGATGCCGGCCCCCAGGAGGATGGCCGGGTCGTCGGGCGCCGCGGCCAGCGCGCGTCCAAACGCGGCGTCGGCGTCCTTGTAGCGCCCGTCCTCCAATGCCTGGAAGGCCTCGCGCGCAGCGCCGGCCGGCGGGACAACGAGCGAAAGGGACTGCGCCGCGGCCTCGCCGCCACACAGCCCAAGTAGCACGATGACGACACTGGCGACTCTCATGACGGCAGCTGCGCGGCCAGCGACGTGGGATCTGTGACAGGCGCCTGGCACGCGAAGTCGCGGCAGACGTACGCGGTGGACCGGCCGTCGAGCGCACCCATCGCGGTGACGAATGGCGCCACGGCACCGAGGCGCCGCTGCCGCGCTCCGGGCGCGATGGGCACGACCACGGCGAACGGCAGGAAACGCGCCGCCGCCACGCGCTCGAGCGCCTCCCTCGAGGGGTCGCCGGCCGCCCCGACAATCGCGATCTGCTGCACGCCCGCGTGCCACGCCGAGAGGCCCGCCAGCATCATCGGCACGCTGCGACCGGCCCCGGTGATCCGGGCCGCCGCGCCCTGGAAGGTCCGCTCGATGCGGGCCCGCCAGACCGGGTCGCCCGTCAGATGCGCCAGCACGATCAGGTTCGACACCGCCACCGACGTCGCCGACGGCTCCGCCCCGTCGTAGTCCTCCTTCATGCGGAGGATGACGGAGGCGTCCCGGCCCGTGGTGGCATACCAGCCGCCCGCGCCGTCGTCCCAGAACAGTTCGTCCTGCCGGCGCTGAAGCTCCAGCGCCCACTCGAGCCACGCGGGATCGCCGTCGGCCTGGACGAGCTCGAGCAGTCCCCACACGAGGCACGCGTAGTCTTCGGCATACGCCTCGATCGCCACGTCGCCCTCGCGGTAACGGCGGAACAGCGTCTGGCTGGCAGGCTGCCACATCGTGGCTCTCAGGAACGTCGCGGCCCGCCTGGCCGACTCGAGATGGGCGTGGTTTCGCAACACGCGGAATGCCCTGGCAAAGGCGGCGATCATCAAGCCGTTCCAGGCCGTGAGGATCTTGTCGTCGCGAAGGGGACGCGGGCGACGGGCACGCGCGTCGTACATCGCCTGCCGTGCCCGCGCGAGGCGACCCTCGGCGTCATTGACGCCGAGCCCGTGGTCCGAGGCCGCCTGCGCAGTGGGCGACGCAAGGTAGAGCAGGTTCTTCCCGGTGAACTCGCCATGCGGGTCGAACGGCGCATTGCCGCCGGGCTCGATGCCGAACCGCGCGCGCACGAGCGGGGCATCCTGCCCCAGCAGCGCGTCGAGCTCCGCGGCCGTCCACAGGTAGAAGGCGCCTTCGGACTTGCGCGCGCCGGCGGTGCCCGCCTCCTCAGGCGGCAGGCTGTCGGCGTCCTCGGCCGAGTAGAATCCCCCGCCGGGGTCCGTCATCTCGCGCGAGACATAGCGCAGCGTATCGGCGGCGGCGGCGGCGAACTCCGGGATTCCCGCCGCCTGGTGCGCTTCGAGGTACGCCAGCACCAGCTGGGCCTGGTCGTAGAGCATCTTCTCGAAGTGCGGCACGCGCCAGTCGGCATCCACCGCGTAACGATGAAACCCTCCGCCGAGGTGGTCGCGCATGCCGCCGTCGGCCATGGCGCGAAGTGTACGCACCGCCATGTCGAGGGCGGCCGCATGGCCCGAGCGCCTGGACTCGCGCAGCAGGAACAGCAGTTCCGCGGGCCGCGGGAACTTCGGCGCACCGCCGAAACCGCCGCGCTGGCCATCAAACGACGCCTCGAACTCCCGCACCGCGCCGGCGAGGGCGCCGGGACTCGGCACCGCAGCAGGCTGCTGCGGCCCCGCCGCGGCGAATCCCCGAAGGCGCCCGGTCAGGCGGGCCGCCGAATCCGCGACGCCATCGCGGTTCTCCTGCCAGGCACGGCTGATCTCGGCGAGCACGGAGGCGAAGCCCGGCCGGCCATACCGGCCGTCCGGCGGGAAGTACGTGCCGCCGTAGAAGGGCTGGAGGTCCGGCGTGAGCCAGACGCTCATCGGCCATCCGCCCGAGCCGGTGGTCGCCTGCACGAACAGCATGTAGACGCGATCCACGTCGGGACGCTCTTCGCGGTCGACCTTGACGGGGACGAAGCGCGCGTTGAGGACCTCCGCGATGGCCGGGTCCTCGAACGACTCATGCTCCATCACGTGGCACCAGTGGCAGGTGGCGTAGCCGACGGACAGGAAGATCGGCTTGTCCTCGCGGCGCGCGGCGGCAAACGCCTCCTCGCCCCAGGGGTACCAGTCCACGGGGTTCGACGCATGCTGCAGGAGATACGGGCTCTTCTCGGACGCCAGGCGGTTGGCCATGTTCCTACGACGCATTCAGGGGCTCGGGCGGTTTCCGGCCTTCGCGCCGGATGCGGGCGATCGCCGCCGTGAACTCGACTCCGTACAAGAGGATGACGGCAGAGATGTAAATCCAGATCAGGAAGAACACCACCGTGGCGACGGACCCATGGACGCTGGCCCGCGCCCACGATCGCACGTACCAGGAGAAGCCCTCGAAGGCCCCGCGCCAGAGGAGGGCCGTCAGGACGGCTCCAGGCCACACGTCGCGCAGGCGCACGGTGGTGTTGGGCACGAAGTAGAAGATCAGGCCGACAATGAGGACGAAGAGGAGGAACGTCGTCAACTTGTTCCCGAACCCCGACAGCGCCTGCAGCGCCGGCAATTGCGAGTACAACAGCGCCGACCACGGCGTGCCGGTCGCTTTCGACGCGCTCAGGACGAGCAGGGCGATGAACAGCAGCAGCGTGGCCGTCGACATCATCAGCAGCGAGAACCACCGGTGATGCCAGAACGACCGCGGCCGCTCGACGGCCCAGGCGTGGTTCACGGCGGTGCTGATGGCGCCGAACACGCCCTGCGAGGCCCACAGCAGGCCCAGCGCGCCGCCGATGCCGAGCCGGATTCGCGTCTGCAGGAACGACTCGACGTTGCTCGCGACGAAGTCGGGCTGGGCCGGGAAGTACCGATACACGAACTTGAGCACGTCGCTGCGGGCTTCGGTGCCTTCGGCGAACGCCCCGAGCACCGACATGGAGAGCAACAGAAACGGCAGGAACGAGAGCAGCGCGTAATAGGCGATGGCCGCCGCGTGTGTGAGGTCGTCGCTCCCGAAGGCCACTTCGTGGATGCCGTGCCAGGCGGCGCGCCCCATCAGGATGAGGCCGTCGCGGAGCTGGCGCGCGAGACGCTCCAGGCGCCGCATCACCCAGCCAACGCCGATCGGGGTCATCGGAGCGTCAGTCACAACCGGGGCCTGCAGGGGTTCGGCTAGTAGGCGACCGGCGGCCGGACGCCCGAGCTCTGCTCCGCCGCGCGAGACACGCTCCGCCGAAGGTCACTGACGGTCAGCAACCCCTCGGCCGCCGCCATCCTGGCCTTCTCGGCCGCCGACCGGAGGTGCCGCATCTCGCGCAGCAGGTCGTCCATCCCCGGTTCGAGGCGCTCCCGCACGCGGCGCCCGTCTTCGGTCAGGAAGAGATAGCCGGCCACGCCCCCGATGAGCGCGCCCAGACACGCCGACAGCAACACTCGCGCCCGATCGTCCACGCCGCCTCCTCACGCGGTGCGCACCGCCGCGTGCCGACAACATACCGCAACCGGTATAATCGCGCTACTCCTATGGACATCCTCCCGACGCACGTCGACCCTGCCAGCGCCGAATTCGGGGAGAACCGCCGCCACTTCGAGGGCCTGGTCGCCCAGATGCGGGAGCGGCTGGCCATCGCCCGTGCCGGCGGCGGCCCCCGCTACCTGGCGCGCCACCGGGAACAGGGCAAACTGCCCGTCCGCGAGCGCATCGAGCGCCTGCTCGACCCGGCGTCGCCCTTTCTCGAACTGTCGCCCCTGGCGGCCTTGGGCATGTACGACGACGAGGCGCCGGGCGCCGGCCTGGTCACGGGGATCGGCCGGGTGTCCGGCCGCGACGTGATGATCGTGGCCAACGACGCCACGGTCAAAGGCGGCACCTACTTCCCCATCACGGTGAAGAAACACCTGCGGGCGCAGGACATCGCCCTCCAGAACCGGCTGCCCTGCCTCTACCTGGTCGACTCCGGCGGGGCGTTTCTCCCGCTCCAGGCCGAGGTGTTCCCCGACCGCGATCACTTCGGCCGGATCTTCTTCAACCAGGCCCGCATGTCTGCGGCGCGCATCCCGCAGATCGCGGTCGTGATGGGATCGTGCACCGCCGGGGGCGCCTACGTGCCCGCGATGTCCGACGAGACGATTATCGTGGCGGGCACGGGGACGATCTTCCTGGCAGGCCCGCCGCTCGTGAAGGCCGCGACCGGCGAAGAGGTCACGGCCGAGCAGCTGGGCGGCGCCGACGTGCACACCCGGCTGTCCGGGGTCGCCGACTACTTCGCCGACGATGACGACCACGCGATCCGGCTGGCGAGAACCATCGTGTCGACGCTGAACACCGCGAAGGTGCTGCCGGCCGACCTGTCCAGCCCTGAGCCGCCGCTCTACGACCCGGCCGAGATCTACGGCATCGTGCCCAGGGACACCCGCCATCCGTACGACGTCCGCGAGATCATCGCGCGGATGGTGGACGGCTCCCGCTTCGACGAGTTCAGGGAGCGCTACGGCGCCACGCTGGTGACCGGCTTCGCCCGGCTGCACGGGTTTCTCGTGGGGCTGGTGGCCAACAACGGCGTCCTCTTCTCCGAGTCCGCGCTCAAGGCGGCGCATTTCATCGAGCTCTGCAACCTGCGCGGCATCCCGCTCGTCTTCCTGCAGAACATCACGGGGTTCATCGTCGGCCGCCAGTACGAGCAGGCCGGCATCGCCAAGGACGGGGCCAAGATGGTGCACGCCGTGGCGAATTCCGTCGTGCCGGCGT
This sequence comes from Vicinamibacterales bacterium, assembly GCA_025456345.1. GTDB lineage: Bacteria > Acidobacteriota > Vicinamibacteria > Vicinamibacterales > JAKQTR01 > JAKQTR01. The sequence goes on from JALOKU010000009.1 coordinate 129,164, forward strand.
TCACCGTGCTCATGGGCGGCTCCTTCGGCGCGGGCAACTACGGCATGTGCGGCCGGGCCTACGACCCTCGGCTGCTCTGGATGTGGCCCAACGCCCGGATCTCGGTGATGGGGGCGGAGCAGGCCGCAGGCGTCCTCACGACGGTCAAGCGCGATCAGTTCGCCCGCGACGGCAGGACGCTCACGGAGGCCGAAGAGGAGGAGATCCGGCGGCCCATCGTCGAGAAGTACGAGCGCGAAGGCTCCCCCTACTACGCCACGGCACGGTTGTGGGACGACGGGCTGCTGGACCCGGTGCAGACAAGGGACGCCCTCGCCCTGGGCCTCTCGGCCGCCTTCAACGCCCCGATTCCGGACGCACGTTTCGGCGTCTTCAGGATGTAGCGATGGCCTTCACCCATTTGCTGGCCCGCCGCGACGGCCCGGTCGAGCAGTTGACGCTCAACCGGCCGGACGTCCGCAACGCCTTCAACGAGGAGATGATCGAGGAGATCTCCGAGTGGGCCATGTCGCGGCACGCCGATCTCGGCGTCCGCGCCGCCGTCCTGCGGGGCGCGGGCCCCGTGTTTTCGGCCGGAGGCGACCTCGCTTGGATGGCCAGCACAGTGGACTACACGCGCGAGCGGAACCTGCGCGACGCCGAAGCGCTCGCGCGGATGTACAGCCTCCTCGACACGCTGCCCTTCCCGCTCGTGGGCTGCGTGCACGGCGCCGCGTTGGGCGGCGGCTCCGGCCTCGCGGCCATCTGTGACATCGTGATTGCCGCGCGCGATGCCGTGTTCGGCTTCACCGAGGCCAGGCTGGGCATCGTGCCGTCGGTCATCTCGCCGTTTGTCGTGGCCAAGATCGGCCGGTCGGCCGCGCGTGAGCTGTTCCTGACCGGCGCGCGCTTCTCGGCCGAGCGCGCGCGGGAGATCGGCCTGGTGCACGCCGTGGTCGAACCCGGCGCGATCGACGCCGAAGTGGGCCGCGTCGTGGAAGGCATTCTCGCCTGCGGGCCGGAGGCAGTGGCAGCGGCCAAGGCGCTCATCGGCCGCGTCGCAAACGGTCCCTCTGCCGAAACCGCCGGGCTCACCGCCGAGACGCTGGCGGATGCACGGGTGTCGGCCGAGGGCCAGGAGGGGCTGCGCGCGTTCCTCGAGAAGCGGAGGGCGACCTGGCGCGAGGATGCCGGGGAGGAACGGGCCCGGCGATGATCCGAAAGGTCCTCGTGGCGAACCGGGGGGAGATCGCCCTTCGCATCCTGCGCGCGTGCGACGAGCTCGGCATCGCGACGATGGCGGTGTACTCGGACGCCGACGCAGGAGCGCCGCACGTGCTGGCGGCCGGACACGCGGTGCGCATCGGCGCGCCGCCGCCGGCCGAGAGCTACCTCGCGGGTGCGCGGATCATCGAGGCTGCGCGTGCCGCCGGCGCTGATGCGGTTCATCCCGGGTACGGCTTCCTGGCCGAGAACGCGGCGTTCGCCTCCGCGTGCCAGGACGCGGGGCTGATCTTCATCGGCCCGCCGCCGGCGGCGATCGCCGCCATGGGATCCAAGATCTCCGCGCGGCGGCTGATGCAGCGCGCGGGCGTGCCCGTGGTGCCGGGCGAGACGCCCGCCGATCAGTCCGACACGTCAATCGAGGCCGCCGCGAGACGCGCCGGGTTCCCGTTGCTCATCAAGGCGTCCGCCGGCGGCGGCGGAAAAGGCATGCGGATCGTCCGGGGCGAAGCCGGGCTCGCGGCCGCCATCTCCGGGGCGCGCCACGAGGCGAAGGCCGCGTTTGGCGACGAGACGCTGTACGTCGAGCGGCTCGTCTCGAGGCCCCGCCACGTCGAGGTCCAGGTGTTCGCCGACGCGCACGGCGGTGCCGTGCACCTGTTCGAACGCGACTGCTCGACGCAGCGGCGCCACCAGAAGGTCATCGAGGAGAGCCCGTCGCCCGCGCTGACGCCGGCCCTCCGCGCAAGGATGGGGGAGGCCGCGGTGGCGGCCGCCAGGGCCGTGGGTTACCGCAACGCCGGCACGGTCGAGTTTCTGCTCGAGGGCGCGGGCGATGACGTCCGCTTCTATTTCCTGGAGATGAACACCCGGCTGCAGGTCGAGCACCCGGTGACCGAAGCGGTGGCGGGCGTCGACCTCGTGCATGCGCAGTTACAGGTGGCCGCCGGGAACAAGTTGCCCTGGGCGCAGGCCGACCTGCACCAGCGCGGGCACGCCATCGAGTGCCGTGTGTACGCCGAAGACCCGTCAGCCGGCTTCCTGCCGCAGGCCGGCCGCATCCTCCGCTATCGTCAGCCGGAGCGCCCCGGGATCCGGGTCGACGCCGGCGTGGTCGAAGGCTCGGAGGTCTCCGTGCACTACGACCCCCTGATCGCGAAGGTGATCGCCCACGCCGAGACGCGAGAGGCCGCCATCGATCGCATGCGCGCAGCTCTCGCTGAGTTCCGCATCCTGGGACTGCCGACCAACATCTCCTTCCTGCTGGCCGTTCTCGACAGCCCCGCGTTTCGGTCGGGCTCGGTCGACACGGCTTACCTGGACGAAGCGGGCGATGGTCTGGCCGCGCCGGTACCGCTGCCGGCGGCCGCCCTTGCCGCGGCAGTCGCCCATGTCGAAGCGGCGCGGGCCGACTCCGCCGGCGGACCGCCGCGGCGT
>JALOKU010000132.1 GCA_025456345.1 Vicinamibacterales bacterium
GCGGGGACGGGCCCGAATCCCGGCCGCCCCGACGGCACCTCCGTCGGATGCCTGGCACTGTAGGCGAGCAGCATCGACATGTAGCCCATCAAGTATGGGTTCTGCCCGACGGTCCCCTTGATCTCGCCGCTCTCGATGAGTTCGATGACCGGCGTGCCGAAGTCGAACGCCAGGATCTGCACCTTGCCTTGTCGTCCGAGGTTGCGGACCGCCGCGGCCGCACCCGGGCCCGGGTTGCCGTGCGCGCAGAAGATCCCCGTGATGCCCGGGTCCGCCTGCAGCATGGCCGTGATCTGGGTCTCGGCCTTTGCCACGTCTCCCTCGTCATTGACGACGGCGGCGATTGTGATGCCCGGAGCGAAGCGGGCGAGGGCGGCGGTGAACCCGTCGAGACGTTTCTTGAGGTGGTCCGGCCCGGGAAACGTGGAGACGCCGACCCGCCCGGCTCCGCCCAGCCACTCGGCCATGGCCTTGCCCGCTGCCCAGCCTGCGTTGTAGTTGTCCGTCCCGACAAACGCCAGCCGCGTGCTGCCCGGCGAGTCCGAGTCGAAGGTGATCACGGGGATGCCCGCGGCGACGGCCCTGTCGATGGCGGGAATGAGCGCATTCGCTTCACCGGCCGTCAACACCACGCCGTCTATCTTCCTCGCCGTCAACTGTTCGAGCGATCGGGCCTCGAGCGAGGCGTCCCATTCGGCTGGCCCTTGCAGTTCGACCTGCACGTGAGGGCCGAGGAGCCGCGCGGCGTCCCGCATCCCGGCGTACGCCCAGTTGAAGAACTCCGAACCGCTGAGGAAGACCACCGCGGCATACCGCTCCTGGCGCACCGTGCCGGCCGTGCCGCCCGGCGTCGCGCCTGACTGGCCGCACGCCGATGGCGCGATCGCACCCGCGGCCAGGAGTCCCGCCAAGACCGACATTCGTGCGCGCCGCCCGTCGAGATTCATGACTGTCGTCCTTGTAAGGCGTTACCGATGTCACGGATTGGGGGAACGTGCCCGACGTTGACTCGTCAAAGCGAACGGTACACTATTCCACGTCCACGCCGTTCGCAAACGCCCGGGCCGGGAACGATCGTCCGGCCGTGCAGGCGGGCTGGCACGCGCCGAGCGGTCCCTGAGAATTTCGAATGAGGTTTCGGGTTTCGGGCATCCGCGCGCGTGAGGCTTGGCTGGCCCTCATGGTCCTTGTCGTCTCGGGTCTGCTTGCGCTGGCCGAGCCCAGGTTCCTGAACGCCAGCAACCTGGTGTCGGTGGGCACCGGGATGATCTACGACCTCCCCGTCGCCGCCGGCATGACGCTCGTGCTGGCCCTGGGCGGCATCGACCTGTCGGTCGGTGCCATCATCGGGCTGACCAGCGTCGTCACGGCCATGTACCTCCGGTCGGGCGGGAGCGTCGTGCTCGCCGTCCCGATCGCCTTGGCGGCGGCGGGAGGCGCGGGCGCATTGAACGGCTTGCTCGTGGCACGCTTCAGAGTCGCGCCGTTTCTCGTGACGCTCGGCACGATGTCGATCGCGCGCGGCACCGCGACGGTCCTCACGTCGGGCTACTACCTGTCGGGGCTCCCCCCCGCCTACATCGAGATCGGGCGCGGACAACTGCTCGGGGTCCCCTACCCGGTCTTCGTCGTGCTCGGCGTGGTGGTCGTGTTCGATGTCCTCCTGCGGCGCTGGAAGCCGCTCCACGACGCCTACTACGCGGGCACCAACCCGCCGGCCGCCTTGCTCTCCGGCATCGATGTGGGCCGGCTGGTGTTCGCCGGCTACGTGGCGAGCGCGCTCGCTGCCGGCCTGTCCGCCGTGTTCATGACGTCGCGCCTGGCGATGGGCTACGCGCGCTTCGGCGAACTGGCAGAGCTCCGGGCGATCGCCGCGGCCGTGCTCGGCGGGGCCAGCTTCAGCGGCGGGACCGGGAGCATCCTGGGCGCCGCCCTCGGCGTACTGTTGCTGGCGGTCATCTCGAACGGATTCGTGCTGCTGAAGCTGTCGGTGTACTGGCAGGGCGTGGTGAGCGGCCTCATCCTGGTGGTCGCCATCGCCGTTGATGCCAGCCGGCGCCGGCGGAACGAGTCGAGATGAGGCGGGTATGAACGACCAGATTCTGGGCGTCCAGGGCGTCTCGAAGAGTTTCGGGCGGCACACGGTACTCGACGAGGTGACGTTTGGCGTCCGCGCCGGGTCGATTCACGCGCTCGTTGGCGAAAACGGCGCGGGCAAGTCCACGCTGATGAACATCCTCGGCGGCGCGCTCCACCCGGACTCGGGCACCGTGACGCTCGATGGCCGGCCGGCCGCGTTCGCCGATCCGTCGGCAGCCATTCGCGCCGGCATCGGGACCGTCCACCAGGAGTTCGGCCTGTTCCCGAACCGGTCGGTCGCGCAGAACATCTTCGCGGGCCGCGAGCCGGCAGGCCGCGCCGGCTTCATCCGCTGGCGCGCCCTCGGCCGTCAGGCGCAGGCCATCCTGTCCGAGATCGGTGTCGACCTCGCGCCGTCGGCGCCGGTCGCCACATTGAGTGTGGCCGCGCAGCAGATGGTGGAGATTGCGAAGGCGCTGTCCCTGCGCCCGCGCGTCCTGATTCTCGATGAGCCGACCTCCGCGCTCTCCGACCACGAAGCGCAGCGCCTGTTTCGCTTGCTCGCCGACCTGAAGTCGCGCGGGGTCGCCATCATCTACATCTCCCATCGGTTGAGCGACGTGCGGCAGATCGCCGACGAGATCTCCGTCCTGAGAGACGGGCGGCTCGTCGGGCGCACGACTCGCGAGGCTTCGCCCGACGACCTGGTGAGCATGATGGTGGGCCGTCACATCGAGAGCATCACGCCCTCCAGGCGGACGCAACTGGGAGCGGAGATCTTCAAGGTCGAGGGCCTCACGCGGCACGGGGTGTTCGCCGACGTCAGCTTCGGCGTGCGCGAAGGCGAGATCCTGGGGCTCGCGGGCCTCGTCGGCTCCGGCCGCACGGAGGTCGCACGCGCGATCTTCGGCGCGGATCGCCTGGACGCCGGACGGATCTGGCTCGACGGCCGCGCGCTGGCGATCGGCTCGCCCCGGCAGGCCATCGCCAGCGGGATCGGCTACCTGACGGAGGACCGGAAAGCGCTCGGCCTTTTCCTGGCGATGACGGTCAGGGACAACATCGTGGCCGCATCGATGCCGGCACTGGTGTCGCAAGCAGGCATGCTGCGGCCTCGCGCCATCCGGGCGGAGTCGGCCCGCTACGTGCAGCGCCTGGACATCAGGCCGGCCGACGACCGGGTGGAGGCGCGGACGCTCAGCGGCGGCAACCAGCAGAAGGTCCTGCTGGCCAAGTGGCTCAGCGTCGCGCCGCGGGTCCTGATCGTGGACGAGCCGACGCGCGGCGTGGACGTGGCGGCGAAGGACGGGATCCATCGGCACCTGTCGGAACTCGCCGACGCGGGGATGGCGCTCGTCCTCATCTCCTCGGACCTGCCGGAGGTGCTGGGGTTGAGTGACCGCATTGGGGTATTCCGGCAGGGACGCCTCGTCACGATCCTCGACGGGGCGACCGCCACGCAGGAAGACATCATGAGGCACGCGAGCGCATGACGAGCGCGCACACAGGCCGTGTGGCCGACATCGCCCGGCACCGGCTGACACCAGCGGCCAGGTACACACTCGGCCTCGCCGGTGCCGTTGTCGGGCTCTTGGCCATCATGGCCGCCCTCTACCCGCAGTTCGCGGATTCGGCGAACGTCGAAGTCCTGGCGATGAATTTCATCCTCGAGGCGTTCATGGCCCTTGGAATGACGGCCGTCATCGTCTCCGGCGGCATCGACCTGTCGGTCAGCGCCGTGCTGCCGTTCGCGGCCATTGTCACCGGGCTGCTGTTGCGCGCCGGCGCGCCGGTGCCGATCGCCATCGGCATCGCGCTCCTGGCGTCGGCCGGCATCGGCGCGCTCAACGCCACGATGAGGCAGGTCCTTCGCGTGCATCCGTTCATCGTGACGCTGGCCACCATGCTGTCGCTCAAAGGCGTCAACCTGGTCATCACCGGCGGCGCTCCCGTCGCGGGCTTCCCGGAGAGCTTCGCGTTTCTCGGCCGCGGCCGCCTCCTCGGTCTGCCGTTCGCCCTCGTGCTCTTTGCCGCGCTGGCCGTCGCGATCGGCTGGCTCCTCGCCCACCACCGCTACGGACAGCAGGTGTACCTGATAGGCGGCAACGTCCGGGCGGCGAGGCTGTCCGGGGTGAACGTCGAGCGGGTGCTGGTGCTGGTCTACGTGCTCTGCTCGTCGCTCGCCGGCCTGGCGGGGGTCGTCGCCGCGTCGCAGTATGTCAGCGCCAGCACGGGATTCGGCCAGAACTCGGAGCTGCGGGTCATCACGGCGGTGGCGATCGGCGGCGCCAGCCTGAACGGCGGCACCGGCTCGGTCGGCGGCAGCGTGCTCGGCGTGCTGTTCCTGGCGATCGTCTACAACGCCTTCGGCATGAGCGGCGTCTCGACGTACTGGCAGGACGTGGTGAGCGGTGTCATGGTGCTGGGGGCCGTGTTGCTCGCTCAGGCGGCCGCCCGGGAGGGCCGGACGCGGCGCGCGGTTGGCCCCGGCGAACGTCCCGCGGCCGCCCAGGTTCGATGAACGGCCGGGACGGCCATCACCGCGGCGTCTCAAGCCCCGACAGGCGTCAGCGTCACGCGGACGGTCTTCGCGGATTCGAGACCGAGCCACCAGCACCGGCCGCCGCCCTCGTGGACCGGCGGGTTGGAAATGGGGAAGCCGAGAAAGTGCGTGGGGTGATCGCTTGTCTGGGCCGTGCGGCCATCGCACGGATTCTGGCTGACCGGCCAATGATCGCACGCGCCCTGCCGCGACAACGCCTTGATGTCGCGGTCGGTGAGGTACTCCATCACGTTGCCGGGCTCGAAGATGATGAATGGCTTGTTGGCGGACTTGAAGTTGTACACCTGGATGGTCAGGTCCCCCGGCAAACCCGGCTTCACCTTGATCTTCGGCGGGTTCTCGATGAACGACAGTTTCCCGCTCTCGCCTCTCATGTTGCCGATGGTGACCCAGTCGGCGTGCACGACGTCGCCCTGGATCTGGCCCGGATGCGTGAATGGCAACGACTCCTGGAACTGCCTGGGCTGTCCCAGGCTGTCCCGCTTCCAGCTCACGAAGCGGACGGCGGTGGCGTCCGGGTAGATGTAGTAGTACTCGTCGACCCAGCAGGGCCAGCCGGTCTTCTCGTCGGCGCGCCACAGGTGGTCGTACGCGCTGATTGGCGCGTAGCGCCAGTGGACCACGGCCCGCGCATCCGAGCTTTCGATCACTCTGACATGGGCATGACGGCAGTGGCGGTCCTGCATGTGTTCGAAGCAGCCTTCGGTCTGGTCCCAGGCCTCGACGCTCTGATCGGCCATCCAGAGGTCGTTTTCGGACACCCATGCCGGCGAATACCGGCTGCCGCGCCAGAAGACGACGCGCGCCGCGGTGCGGTCGAAACGCACCAGCACGTCGGGGTCCGGGCCGACCGGCCAGAGTTCGTCCCACTCGTCGTAGTACTTCAGCCTGCAGTAGTACGCTCCGAATCGGCCGGGGCCGGGCGGCCCGGACGGCATCCGCCGCACGGGCAGGTCCGGCGCTTCGGTAGGCTTCTGCACGGCATACGCCGCGTCAACGTCCTTCGCACTCAGCGCCCGCTTGTAGATCCGGATGTCGTCGAGCAGGCCGTCCAGGGAGAACCAGTACGGCCGCGTGCCGAATTCGCGGTGGATGTTCGACGGCTTCACTTTCTGATGGTTCATCCCGATCCGCACGTCGACGTCGCGGGCGTACTCGACGCGGCCGCCGGCCGCCGATGAGGCCTCGAGGCGGCCGTTCACGTAGAGGGCCAACCCCTGACCGCTGCTGTACGTCGCCGCCAGGTACACCCACTCCCTGACCGGAATGATGAAGTCGGGCGATGTGCAGGCCTCCCACCTGTCATCGAGTGAGACCTGCAGGCTGGCCTGGCCGCGTGGCCCGATGGTCAGGCAGTAGCCCTTGTCCTCACCCTGGCGCTGGCTGACGACGGGACACCAGTTCCAGGGGCGCGCGGCGAGCGCCACCCACGCGGTGATCGTGAACGCGCCCTCCAGTTTCGGGGCACTGGCCGCCTTGCGCACAACCGAGGTCGAGAACCCGTTGAGCCTGATGGCGCGAGTGCGGACGCCTCTCGCTGTCTTGAACGGTGCCTCGATGACGTCCTCGACGCCGCCACCGCATCGCGCAACGCCGTTGTGTCCACCTCGTCGAAGGTCCACCACGCCACCAGATCCGGATCCGCCGGGTCCGCCATCGCGGGCATCGACGCCGCGCGCAGCACCGTCGCACCCAGACCGAGCGCCGACGTCTTGACGAAGTCCCTCCGCGTCACGCCCGATTCGGACATCAGCGTCACCCCCTGATCACGGCTGCGGGCCGGATCCGGCACTTGGATCCGGCCCGCATTGTCGCATACAGTGAGGCGCGGCTACAGGCGCACGTCGAGTCGGCATTGAAGCAGCACCCGTGACCGAATCGCCGCATGCCGGCACGCCGCGGCGCCTGTGCACATCCCACCGGGAGATTGCTGATGAGACAGGCCACGATGACCGCACCAGGTGTGATCGAGATCGGCGAGGCGCCCGCGCCCTCGCCGAAGGCCGGAGAAGTTCTGCTCCGCGTGCAGCGGATCGGCGTCTGCGGATCGGACGTGCACGTGTACCACGGCAAGCACCCCTTCACCCCGTACCCGGTCGTGCAGGGCCATGAGTTCTCGGCCGTCGTGGAAGCGGTCGGGGCGAACGTGGCCAGGGTGAAGGTGGGAGACAAGGTCACGGCCACGCCGCAAGAGGTATGCGGGGCGTGCCGGCCGTGCCTGCGCGGTGACTACCACATCTGCGACGCGTTGCGGGTGCGTGGCTTCCAGGCTCCCGGGTGTGCGCAGGATCTGTTTGTCACCGAGGAGGCGAAGATCGTCCCGCTGCCCGCGTCGTTCACCTTCGAACAGGGCGCGCTGGTCGAACCGGTCGCCGTCGGCGTCCACTCGGTCGCTCGCGCCGGCGGGATGAACGGCCGGAACGTCGCTGTGCTCGGCGCCGGGCCGATAGGCAACCTCCTGGCCCAGGTGGCGCAGGCCGGGGGCGCGCGCACGCTCGTCACCGACGTCAGCGACTTCCGGCTCGATGTCGCCCGGCGCTGCGGTCTCGAGGCGACGTCGAACGCGAGGACCGAGACCCTCGCGGCCGCTGCGTCGCGCGTCTTCGGAAGCGACGGCTTCGACATCGCCTTCGAGTGCGCGGGGGTCGAGGAGACGATCAACGCCGCCATCGGCACGATTCAGAAGGGCGGGACCATCGTGCTGGTCGGCGTGTACGGCGACAGGCCGAAGCTGGACATCGGGCTGGTGCAGGACCGCGAGCTCAACCTCGTCGGGACGCTGATGTACAAGTACGAAGATTTCACCAGGGCCGTCGAGTTGATGGCCGCGGGACGCGTGATCACAGCGCCGCTCGACTCCCGTCACTTCGCGTTCGAGCAATACCCGGGCGCCTACCGGTTCATCGACCAGGCGGGCGACCAGGGCATGAAGGTATTCATCGATCTGTGAGGCCGCCGTCGCAGATTCGGCTGCGCCGCTGACACAGGAGCACGAAGCATGTTGAGCGCGTTCAACTACCATCAACCGACGGCACTGCGGTTCGGGGCGGGGCGGGTCGACGAGGTCGGGGGCGAGGTCGCGCGCTTCGGGACGCGCTGTCTTCTGGTCACCGCGAAGGCATGGCCCGGCGTCGAGCCTCTCTACGACCGGGTGCAGGCCTCGATTCGGGAGGCGGGCGTCGAGGTGTGGCACTTCGACGAGGTCCCGCCGAATCCAACGACGGAGACGATCGCCCGCGGCGCGGCGGTCGCGAAAGGCCGCGGGGTGGACGTCGTGCTCGCGCTGGGCGGCGGGTCCAGCATGGACAGCGCCAAGGCGATCGCCGTCGAGGCCACCCATCCCGGCGGCGCCTGGGACTACCTGTTCTACAAGTCGCCCCAGCCCGACAGCCGGACGCTGCCGGTCGTCGCGGTGACGACCACCTCGGGGACCGGGTCGCACGTGACGCAGGTGGCCGTCATCACCCACCCGGATCGCCGCGACAAGTCGGCCCTGTACAACGCCCTGCTGTTCCCGCGCG
>JALOKU010000046.1 GCA_025456345.1 Vicinamibacterales bacterium
GAAATCCGCCACACGTGGGCAGCATGCGCCGACGGATTTCCGGCAATCCAGCGGGCGGCCAGCAGTCGCGAAGTTTCGCTCGGCGTTCAACCGTCGTAGAATCCGCAGCCGAAGTGACCCCACGAAGGGGCGCCAGAATCAGTTCTCGAAGGACCGGCGCTGGCGCGTCGACTGCCTGTTGATCGGCTCGACGTCGAGCACCCACATCCCCCGGCCGTGCGTGGCAATCACCATCACGTTGTCGCGCGGGTGTATCACCAGATCGTGCACGTAGGCCGCCGGCAGATTGGTGCCGATCGTGTTCCAGGTCTTCCCGCCGTCCGTTGTCACGTACACCCCGGTGTCGGTCCCGACGTAGAGGATGTCCTTGTTGACCGGGTCTTCGCGGATGACGTTGACCGGACCGATCGGGATGTTGGCCGCGATGCTCGTCCAGGTCTTGCCGACGTCGTTCGACCGCCAGACGTACGGCGTGAAGTCGTCGTCGCGCTTGCCGTTCTGCGTCATGTAGACGGTGCCGATGTCGAACGCCGACGCGACGATGCGCGACACCCATTTCTGGTACGGCAGGCCGGCCATAATCTCGGTCCAGGCCTTCCCCCTGTCCCTCGTCACGTGGACCTTCCCGTCGTCTGTCCCCACGTAGAGCAGGCCCGCGCGCAACGGCGATTCCGAGATCGAGAAGATCGTGTGGTACGGGATGTCGCCCATCTCGGCCGCGGTGTTGTACGTCAGGTCGGGGCTGATGATGTCCCACGTGTCGCCGCGGTCCCGCGACATCATGAGGTACTGCATCCCGTGATAGAGCATCAGGTTGCTGTGCGGCGAGATGATGGTCGGCGCCAGCCACTCACCGCGGAGCCGCGTCTCGTCCGGGAAGCGCTCGGGGAGCAGGTCCTTCGACCTCAGCGGGTTGCCGCGCGGCTTGGAGAGATCGCTGCGGGAGAGCGTTCCGTAGAACCCCGATGAATACACGATGTCCGGATCGAACGGGTCGATCGCGTGGGTGGACCCCTCGCCGCCCGGCGCGCTCTCGAAGTCCACCGGGACGATCCGGTCCCGTCCGCGGCCGAGGTCCACCACGCCGCGGAAGCTCCCGTGGTCCTGCATCGATCCATACACCCGGAACGGGCTGCCCATGTCGTACGAGATGTTGAAGAACTGCGCCAGCGGGAGCGTCAGCCGCGAGTCCTTCCACGTCGTGCCCCGGTCGTAGGAGATGGCGAACCCCTGGTCGAACACATTGACCAGGTAGCGCGAGTTGTCGGGATCGATCCAGAGGCCGTGGTGATCGCCGCCCGGAGTCTGGAGCCGCTTGAACGTCTTCCCACCGTCGTATGACACGTTCAGGCTGAGGCCCATCGTGTAGATCGTGTTGGCGTCGTTCGGATCCACGCGGATCTGCCCGAACACCCAGCCGTAGGTGTTCGAATGCCGCTCCATGAACGTCTTCTGCTCGGGCGTGAGCCCGCTCATCTGCGTCCACGTAACCCCCTTGTCGTCCGAGCGGTAAACGGTGGCGCCTTTGATGAAGCCCGACGAAGGCAGGCCGTAAGGATCGGCCTTCTCCTCCTCGGTTGGTTCGCGCGACAGCTCGTAGTTGTCCACGAAGGCATACACGACGTTCGGCGTGGATCGGCACACGTCGACGCCGATGCGCCCCCGGAACCTCGGCTCGGGCAGGCCCTTGTTGATCGGCGCCCAGGTCTTGCCGCCGTCGGTGGACTTGTGGATGCCGCTGCCCGCGTAGTCCGGGAAGTTGCGCGGATCGTTCCACTTCAGCCGGATGCGCTGCCACGTGGACGCGTACAGCGTGTTCGGATCGGAGGGGTCCATCACGAGATCGATGGCGCCGGTCTTATCGTCGACAAACAGCACCCTGTCCCACGTCCTGCCGCCGTCGGTGGTCTTGTAGACGCCCCGCTCGGCGTTGTTCGTCCACTCGCGGCCGGAGGCCGCGACATACACCACGTCGGGGTTCGTCGGGTGGATGACGATGCGCGGAATCGTGTACGTGCCCGTCAACCCCATGTGCTGCCAGGTCTTCCCGGCGTCAACCGACTTGTAGACGCCCGCGCCGGCCTGCGAACTGCGGAAGATGTTGGCCTCCCCGGTGCCGATCCAGACGATGTCCGGGTTCGATGGCGCGATGGTGACGTCGCCGATGGCGGTGGATGGGCCCTGATCGAACACCGGTTGCCAGGTGGTCGCCTCGTTCTCGGTCTTCCACAAGCCGCCCGTCGCGGCGGCGACATACATCGTGTAGTTCTTGCCGCGCGGGGCCGCGACCGCGATGTCGATGGAACGGCCGCTCACGTTTTTCGGCCCGAGAAACTGCCACTTCAAGTCCTTGAAGGGGGAAGCCTGCTTCATGGACTGGTGCTGCTCGAAGCCCTTCAGCCGAAGTGCGGGGTCCGTCGAGGTCACGCGCTGCGGCGTGGCGGCCGTGCCCTTCGCCGCCGGCTTCGCGGCCTGTGCGCCGAGCCACGCGGGCAGCGCGAGCAGAGCGCTCGCCACGATGGCGGCGGAGAGGGTCAATTTCCTGGAGTGGGGCATGCTTGGTCGGACGTGCATTTGGCGTGGCTCCTCGTCTGGTCGCGGCGCGACCGGCCTATCCTACCCTGTCTCTCGCCCGCCTTCGCCGCGGTGCGCGTCTGGCCCTCCTGCGGCTTCGGCGCGGCAGGCCTTGTCCCTCTCCCCTCTCCCCTATCCCCTATCCCCTCTCCCCTAGTAGAATCCCCGCCATGACAATGCACTCCCGAGCCCTGTGCACGATGGCGTGCCTGGCACTGGTCACCCTGGCGTGCGGCGGCGGCAAGGGCGAATCCACGTTACCCGCCGCTCCCCTGGCGCCCGATCATCTCAGCGGCCTGCACGCGAGCGATCTCACCAAGGGCTTCCGCGAGCGCGGCCTGACGTGCAAGGACCCCGTCCTCGAGAAGGACTTCTGGCACTACGTGTGCGAATCGTCGACGCCGCTCGTGCAGTACCGCGGCGAGTTCTACGCGAAGGTGCCTGGCCGCGTCGAGTACATCCGCGTGCTCGTCGCGCAGTCCGGCGCCGCCAAGATCGAGGTCGCAGCCCCGCTGCTCGCCTTCCTCGCGAACCTGCGGTACGAGGGGGCGGATCCCGACACGGCCAGGGCGTGGGTGGAGCAGGCCGTCGAGGCGCCGGGCCAGACCGAGTTCGGCATCGCGAAGTTCAAGGTGTCGGGCGACCTGACGCGCCTCGTGTTCGAGGTGAAGGCGGCAGGGTCGGAGTGGTGACGGAGCGAGGTCCCGCCGCGGTGTGGCCGCCATGAGCACAGCCCTGCGATGGATCGGTATCGTCCTGCTGGTCGTGGTGGCGGCGCTCGCCTTCGCGCGGCGGTCGCAGCACGAGATGTACGACTTCGAGGTGTACCGCGTGGCCGGCGCGCGCGCGGCGGCCGCCGAAGCGCTCTACCGCGCCGACGACGGCCACTGGCAGTTCAAGTACCTGCCGGCCTTCGCGATCGCCGTCGCCCCGCTGGCGCAGCTGCCGCCGGTTGCCGCGCGCGCGGTCTGGTTCTTCCTGTCGGTCGCGCTCGTCGTGCTGCTCGTGAATCGCTCGTTCGCGCTGCTGCCGGACCGGCGCAGGAACGCCGCGTTCCTCGTCGGGATCACCGTGCTGGCCATGGGCAAGTTCTACGTGCGGGAAGTGGGCCTCGGTCAGAGCAACGTGCTGCTGGCGGTGCTCGTCCTGGCGGCCGTCGCCTGCTGGTACCGGGGGCGGGACATCGCGGCCGGAGCGCTCCTCGCGGCCGCCACCATCGTCAAGCCGTACGCGATCCTGTTCCTGCCCTATCTCGTGGCGCGCCGCAAGTGGAGCGGCGTGGCCAGCTTCGGCGCCGTCTTGATCGGCGCGCTGGGCCTGCCTGCCGCGCGATACGGCTGGTCCGGCAACCTCGAGCAGCTGCACGGCTGGTGGACCGTGGTGACCACGTCGACGGCGCCGAATCTGGCGGGGCAGGACAACGTTTCGATGGCCGGCATGTTCGCCGCGTGGATGGGCGTCGGTCCGGCTGCCGCCGCGCTGGCCGCCGCCACTGCGCTGGCGCTGGTGCTGGCGTGCGCGTGGGCCGTCTGGCGCGGATCGCGGCTGGCCTCGCCCGAGTATCTCGACGCCGCGCTGCTCCTGTTCCTGATGCCCTTGCTCTCTCCGCAGGGATGGGACTACGTCCTGCTCGTCACGACGCCGGCGGTGATGCTGCTCCTCGATCGGCTGGAGGAGTTCCCCCCGGCGGCCCGATGGCTGCTCTTCGCGTCGCTCGCCCTGGCCGGACTGACGTTCTGGGACGTCCTCGGGCGCGAGCCGTACCGGCAGTTGATGATGTCGCGGGCCGTCACCGTCGGTGCGCTCTTCCAGGTTGCCCTCGTGATTCACCTGCGCGCGCGGCGGGCCGCGTGAGCTGACGGGGCGTGCGGGCCGGGGACCCGCGAGCGACATGCCGATCATCCAGGCGAATGGCCTCGGGGTCTACTACGAATGGCACGGCGCGGAAGGTGCGCCCGTGCTCGTGCTCAACAACGGTATCCTCATGAACGCGGCCGCCAGCTGGGTCCCGCAAACGGCGGCCTTCGCGGCATCGTACCGCGTCCTGCAGTACGACTGCCGCGGCCAGGGACAGTCCGATCACCCGGCCGGCCCGTACTCCATGGAACAGCATGCCGACGATCTCGCGGCGCTTTTCGACGCACTTGGGGTGCGGCGCGCGCACGTGCTCGGGATCTCGTACGGGGGAGAGGTGTCGCAGTCGTTCGCCCTGCGGCATCGAGAGCGGGTGCGGAGCCTGGTGCTCGCCGACACCGTGAGCGAGGTCGGCCCCGAGCTCCGGCTGATCGTAGAGGGATGGAAGGCCGCCGCCCTGTCGGGCGACGCCGACCTCTTCTATCTCGTGACGGCGCCGTGGAACTTCTCACCTGCGTTCGTGGCCCGGCACGCGGCCCTGCTGGCGGCCGCTCGCGAACGGTACCGGTCTCTCGACCTCCCTGCCGTGGCGCGGCTCTGCGACGCGTTCCTCGACGTGAGCTTCACCGGAAGGCTCCCGCAGCTGGATGTGCCGGCCTGCATCATCGTCGGCGATCAGGATCTGCTGAAGGGGCCGCGGTACGCAGACATCCTGCATCGCGCCATCCGCGGAAGCGGCATGCACGTGCTCGCGGGCGCGGGGCACGCCGCGTCGTGGGAGGCCCCGGCCGAGTTCAACCGCGTGGTCCTCCAGTTCCTCGCGGCACAACACGGCTGAAGTGGCGTATCCTCGTAGCTCATGAGCATCCAGGGAGTAATCATCCGCCGCGCCGAGGAGAGGGATCTCGAGGCCGTTGGCCGCCTCGGGGCGAGGCTCCTGCGCGACCACTACGAGTTCGACCGGCTTCGCTTCATGGCGCCCCGCGGGAACACCGAGGCCGGGTACGCCTGGTTTCTCGGGACGCAGTTGCAGCGTGACGATGCCGTGGTGTTCGTGGCCGAGCGGGCGGGCCACGTCGTCGGATACGCGTACGCCGGGATTGAACCGCAGTCCTGGAAGGAGCTGCGCGACGAGGCCGGGTTCATCCACGATGTGTACGTGGATGAATCGGCCCGCCGCGGCGGCGTGGCCAGCGCCCTGCTCGAAGCCGCAGCTGACTGGCTCGCCGGCCGCGGCATGCCGCGCATCGTGCTGTGGACCGCGGCCCCGAACGAGCCTGCGCGGCGTCTGTTCGAGCGCCTCGGCTTCCGACCCACGATGACCGAGCTTACGAGAGAAACAGGGGTCGGGACTAATTACGATCAGCACTCGCCAGAAATAACAAGATTGTAAGTCCTCTTGCGCGCTCAACATGCCATGCCGGCGCCAGGAATAGGATGGCAGTCTCTTCACCATCCGGACCTGCGAATGGTTGCAGATTCTGCCACCAGGTGCAGTCACCGCGTCGGAATCCACGGCTATTGCCAGCATTCCCGGCATGCCGCCATCAGTCGCTTCCGGTAGCGATCTTGCAGCCACTGGGCCGCGACAAGGAGGCCGCGTGCCCAGACGATCACGAGTGTCAACCGGCCAGTTCGTGTTTCACGTCCTGAACAGGGCCATCCAAGGCATGACCCTGTTCGAGCGCCCAGCCGACTTCGAAGCGTTCTTCGAGATCCTCGCCGAGGCGCTGCGTCGCTTCCCGATACGCCTGCTCGCCTTCTGCGTCATGCCGAATCACTGGCACCTGGTGCTCTGGCCCCTGGACGACAACAGCCTGTCGCTGTTCATGAAGTGGCTGACGGCCGCGCACGCCAGGCAGTGGCGCGACGCCAGGGGAACCCGGGGAAGAGGTGCGGTCTACCAGGGCCGGTTCAAGGCAATCGCGGTCCAGCACGATCGCCATTTCCTTCGGCTCTGCCGCTACGTCGAGCGCAATGCCGTTCGAGCCAGACTGGTGGGTCGCGCAGAGGACTGGCCCTGGGGCAGCGCTGCACCCACGGTGCCTCTCGCCAATCGGCCCGTCCTCGCCCCCTGGCCCGTTCAAAAACCGGAGGACTGGACGGAACTGCTCAACGTCCCAGAGCCGAAGCGGTCGCTTCACGCGATCCGCGAGGCCATTCGAGCCGGGAGGCATTTCGGTTCCGCGTCATGGCGCCTGCGCACATCGGAGGCGCTGCGATGGCGAGGCGGGCTCCGGCAGCCCGGAAAGCCGGTCGCTATCGATCCCAGTTGGGTGCAGTGATGGACGATGACGATTCCGTCATCCGGCCGGGCCGTGATCCGTAATTAGTCCCGACCCCTCTATCCGGTCTTCGAGAGCACCGCCGCGACAAGCCCGAGGATGTCGTCACCGAAGGCGTCGAGTTTCGCGGGGCCGATGCCTGGCAGGCCACGCAGGTCTTCGAGTGAGGCGGGCAAGGCCGAGGCGATCGCGTCGAGGGTCCGGTCGTGGAGAATCACGTACGGCGGCACGCTTCTCCGGCGCGCTTGCTCAATCCGCCACGCCCGAAGCGCGTCGCTCACGCCGACGGACGACACGGAGCGCGGGCCCGGCGAATCGTGCGGCTGCCCGGCTGGCGGGCGGGACGCCCTTGCCCGCAGACCCAGTTCGCCGGTGCGCGGCGCCACAAGCCGGCGGCCTGTCGACGCCCGCCGCCCGCCCTTCGCCGGAAGCGCCACGGGCGGCGCCATGCTGACATCCAAGGCGCGGCCGTCCATCACGTCGCGTCCAGGCGCTGTGAGGCTGAGCGTTCGATACTGATCGCCCGACACACGGATCAGGCCGGCGCCGCACGCCGCATCAATCCAGTGCTCGATGGTCCGCGGCCGCTCTTCGCGCAGGGCGCCGCTCGCCGGCAAACTCGCCAGCGCGTCAGGCAGGGCCTCCACGTCGCCCACCAGCATCGCGACGATCTTGCGCCGTCCATATCGTTCCCCGGCCTGCGCAATGCCGGACAGCACCGTCCGCACCAGATCCAGGTCGGCGGCACCGAGCGTGGTGCGGCGGTCGCAGTTGCCGCACGCGCCGCAGGGTTCGCGCGCCGCAGGGTCGCCGAAGTACCGGAGGATGGTCGCCCTCAGGCAGCCCGTGGCGTCCGCGTACGCCACCATGCGGCGCAGTTTCCGGTGCTCGAGGTCCTTCCGGCGGGCGATGTCGGCGGGATCGACCGCCATGCCCTGCCGTTCGGGCTGCTCCTCCCGTCCGCGGTCGATCAGGAACTCCCGCGTCCTCACGTCCGCGTAGTTCCAGAGCAGGGTCGCCGTCGCATCGCGCCCGTCGCGTCCGGCGCGGCCGATCTCCTGGTAGTAGGCCTCGACCGATCCCGTGATGTCGACGTGGATGACGGCATCGACATCGGGCCGGTCGATGCCCATCCCGAACGCGTTCGTCGCGCACACGACCCGCATCGCCCCTGATGCAAAGGCCTCCTGCACGCGGGTGCGCTCGGCGTCTTCCAGGCCCGCATGGTACGCGGCCGCTTCGATCCCGGCCGCCTGCAGCGTGCCGGCCGCGGCTTCGGCTTTCTTGCGTGTGGACGCGTAGACGAGCGCACGGCGGCTGCCGACCAACCCGGCCAGCACCCGGTGTTTTTCGTTGTCGCCCGCCACCGGAACCACGCGCAGGTGGATGTTGGGCCGGTCGAACCCGGCGACGATCACGTGCGGGCGCGCCAGGCCCAGCAGATCGACGATGTCGTCGCGCACCTCCGGCGTCGCGGTGGCGGTGAACGCCGCAACCGGGGGGCGGCCCGCGCGGCCGTCCCCGCGGCGGCAGGCGGCCGCCGCGTCGCGCAGGCGGCGGTAGTCCGGCCGGAAGTCGTGCCCCCATTCCGACACGCAGTGCGCTTCGTCGATGACGAACCGTGCGATCGGGACCTCGCGGAGCAACTGGGTGAACTGGTCCGACGCGAACCGCTCGGGCGCCACGTAGAGCAGGCGCAAATCGCCGAGGCGGGCGGCCCTCAGCGCGTCGCCGCGCGCATCGGCGGACAGCATCGAGTGCAGCGCCGCCGCGCGGATCCCGCGGCGATCCAGGTCGTCGACCTGGTCCTTCATCAGCGAGATCAAAGGCGACACGACCAGCGTCGTGCCCGGCAGCATCAGTGCGGGCAACTGGAACCCCAGGGACTTCCCGGAGCCGGTCGGCATCACGGCGAGCACGTCGCGCCCCTCGAGCACCGCCCGCACGAGGGCCTCCTGGCCCGTGCGGAAGGACCCGTGGCCGAAATGACGCTGGAGCGTGGAAACCAGATCAATCATTCAGGATCGGTGGAAGGGATGATGGCCAGACCTATTCGGGCTGCAGGCGGAAACCCATGTTCTTTCCTGACGAACGGATTCGCCGATCCAGGCTGAGCAGGTCGAGGCCGGCCGACACCGAGCGCGCCAAGAGCGCCGACGCCAGGTGGACGGCATCGAGCGTCCGGATCGGCTCGCCCGGGAATGGGCGCCTGGCGCGGTCAACGACGTCCGCACCGAGCCTGAGAACCTGCCAGTGTGCGGCAGCCGCCGCGAGGCAAGCGCGACGATCGGCGGCCTCCGCCTCGGGCAGCTCACCAAGCGCCGTCGCGCGGATGAGCACGCGGTCGCATTCGACGAGCGTCAGGTCGGACGTGATCACGGCCTCCGCGCTGCCGAGCACTCCCCGAACCGCGTCGCCCGGGTCCTCCCCCAACAGCCATGCCAACACGGCGCTCGATTCGGCGTAGACAGTCATCGCGGGCCGCGCTCCTCGTCGAGCAATCCCGCGAGACGGTCTGGCGCGAGAGCGGGGGGCAGCTTCGGGTAGACGGCCGCATTGTTCGGCGCACCGATGGTCACGAGGCCGCGGGTCGCGAGTTCAACGAGCCCGGACGGCACGGCGCCGCTCATCGCCGCGCGTCCTGGAGGGCCGAGCTCCGCCACCACCGCTCCGCGATCGGTCACGAGGACCTCCTCGCCACTCCGCACCTGGCGCACGTATTCACTCAGGCGGTTCTTCAACTCTCGCATGCCAACAGCTTTCACGCACTGAATGTAGCTTCATGAGGCTACATTGTCAAACGCTTCTGCGGCACGCTGCGCTGACGCATGGGTCCGGCTGCAACCTGGGGCCGGGCGTCGCGATGAGCGCCATGACTCCACTGGAGCAAGTCCGCGGCCAGAGACGGAGGCTGGATTCGGTCGCGGAAACCGGGCGCGTGCCCGATGAACGTCACCCGGACATCGCAAGAACCGCCAACCTCGCGTCACTTGACTGTCGCAGAAATCGCAATGCCCAGTCCCGCAGGACCCGGGCCGACAGGAGCCCAACGACTCTCGCCGCGGCGACGGAATGGGAGGAAGCGCAGTCGTCTGGTCGGACTGTTGCCGACAATTTCGTAATCCCGCCGGGCTGTGATCCGTAATTAGTCCCGACCCCTACTTCTGTGCGGAGCGGATGAACGCGGCCACGTCTTTCTTCAGTTCCGCGTGCGCGGAGGGCCGGATGTACATCATGTGGCCGCCCTCGTAGTACGTGTACGACACGCGGTCCGCGATCTGGCGGTCGTAGGCGAGATGCGTGAAGTTGAACTCCGCGCCGCCCACGTACGTGGCCATGTCGTAGTAGCCGCTCACGAGCAGCACTTTCAGGAACGGGTTCTTCGCCATCGTCAAGCGCAACGTGTCGGTCATGTCCATGTAGCGGTTCTGGACGTAGGTCCACGGCCGCACGTTCCCCGACGGGTAGTAGTGGAGATCGGCACTCCACTTCAGCTGGTTCTTCGCGTAGTCCTGGAACAGCGCCACGTACGGCCCCTGCAGGGCGGTGTTCGACGGGTCGAACTCCTGGCGCTCGCCGGCGGCATCCGCGTCGAGGGCCGTGAACCGCCCGTCGAGGCGGCCGACGACGAGCCGGCGGTCCCGCAGGAGCTCTTTCCGGAACCGCCCCGAATCCACGCGGAGGTTCGCGGACAGGATGTACCTGGGCGAGAGCCCGGTGAATCGCGCGAGCTTGTCCGCCATCGACTGCCGTTCGGCGTCGGTCAGCGTGTTGCCTTTCGTCAGCGCGAGCATGTACTCGCCGAATGCGAACGCACGGGCCTCGTCGACGACTTGCTTCACTGACTTGGCCTGAAGGTCAGGCGGCAGCTTCTTGTGGTACCACGCCGTTGCCGCGAACGTCTGGATCTGCACGGCGTAGGCAACGTCGTTGCCCGGCGCCGGCGACAGCGTCTGGTACGTCAGCAGCGCCGACACCAGCACGATGCCGTTCAGTTCGATGCCGTGGCGCGACTGCAGCTCCTGCGACAGGCCCGCCGATCGGATCGTGCCGTAGCTCTCGCCGATGAGAAACTTCGGCGACGGCCAGCGGTTGTACGCGCCGAGATAGCCGTTGATGAACTCGCCGAAGGCCCGGATGTCGCCGTCCTGGCCGTGGAACTGGCTGTTGTCCACGCCGGCCATCACCCGGCTGTAGCCGGTGTCGACGGCGTCGACGAACACGAGATCGGCCACGTCGATGAGCGAGTGCTCGTTGTCGACCAACTCGAACGGCGGCGCCGGCTGGAAGCCCTCGTCGGCCATCTTCGCCCGCCTGGGTGCGAACGACCCCATGTGGAGCCAGATCGTGGCCGATCCCGGCCCGCCGTTGAAGAGGAACGCGATTGGTCTCCGCTTCGCGTCCTCGCCGTCCTTCGTGTACGCCACGAAGAACATCCGCGCCGCGACCTTCCCATCGTCCAGGCGGATGGGAAGCGTGCCGGCCGTTGCGGTGTAAGCGAGGTCGCGGCCGTCGAGGCGCAGCACGTGCCGCGTCTGCGAAGGCTCGTCGGCGACGGCGCTGGCCGTTTCGTACTGCCCCGCCGCCTGCGGGCGCTGGGGCGCGTCGGGAGGGGCGCCGGGGCGCTGCTGCCCGAAGGCCGCCGGCGCGACGGCGAGCAGGGCGACCATTGCGAGACAGAACGTACGGTTCAGCATGACGAATCTCCTAGCCTGCTGCGGCGACGGGGCATGATAGCAGAGGGAGGGGTCGGGACTAATTACGATCGGGTCCCGCTGACGATGACGGAATTGTCGGCCGGTCTGCGCCGCGCCGCGTCCGCTCTCGCCTCGTATCAACCCCCGGCAATCGGTGGTACCGTTTCCCGGTACCGACGTCAACCCTCGCGTGGAGGTCTGCCCATGGCGCTTCAGGAACGATTCGGCGTGGTGATGGACACGGATCGCATGGTGGCGCAGTTCATGGAGATGGTGCGCATCGACAGCGAATCCGGCAACGAGGCCCGGTTCCTCGAATGGCTCATCCCGAAACTCGACGAGGCCGGCGCGACGTCCGCTCTGGACACCTACGGCAACCTCATCGCGCGGCTGCCGGCGCTCAACAGCGGCGCCAGCCCCGTGCTGCTCTCCTGCCACGGCGACACCGTGCGGCCGGGCGTCGGCATCACGCCCGTCCTGAAGGACGGCGTCATCCGTTCTGGCGGCGACACGATCCTGGGCGCCGACGACAAGGCGGGCATCGCGGAGATGATCGAGGCGCTTCGCGTCGCGCCCGTCCGCCCCCCGGTCGAGATCGCGATCTCGCGCCAGGAGGAAGTGGGCCTGCTGGGCGTGAAGCAGCTGGATTTCGGCCGCATCACGGCGCGGCGCGGGTTTCTGCTGGACAACGACACGCTCGACACGATCATCATCGGCGGGCCGTCGTACTTCGCGATCGACGTCGCCGTCCAGGGCAAGGCCGCTCACGCCGGCATGGAACCCGAGAAGGGCATCAATGCGATCCAGGCCGCCTCGAAAGCGATCGCGGCCCTCACCATCGGCCGCCTGGACGCCGAGACCACCGCGAATGTCGGGATCATCACGGGCGGCATGATCCGGAACGGCGTGCCGGACACGTGCACCTTCGCCGCGGAATGCCGCAGCCTGACCCACGAACGGGCCCAGGCGGTGGCCGACGGGATGGTGGCGGTGATCCGCCGGGAGGTCGAGGCCTTCGGGGCGCAGGCGACCGTTGAGGTCAACAACCTCTGCAGGGCCTCGCGCATCGAACCGGACGCCTGGTCGGTGCGAGTCAGCCAGCAGGCGCTCGCGGCGATCAGCATCGCGGCGGCGCCGGCACTGATGTGCGGCTTCACCGACGCGTCGATCTACAACAACGAAGGGATCGAGATGGCCGTGGTCGGCATCGGCGCGAGGCAGGAGCACTCGCTCGACGAGCACATCCACGTGGCAGACATGGAGCGCGCGGTGGCGATGCTCGTCGGAATCCTGCGCCTGAGCGCCTGACGCCCCGTCTCCGTTACTGCTTCTCGGCCTTCGGCTCGTCCTTCCTGGCCGGCGCCGGCGGCACCGGGGTGCCGATCGGCCCCTGCTTCTGCAGCCAGTCGGCCGGGACCGTGCGTTTGTCCGGCGTGGTGCGCGAGCCGCCGTCCTGGTAGTCGGTGATGAGCCTGTCGGCCAGCTCCCACCACTTCATGAAGTTCTCCTGCGCGACGCGGTTCGAGTAGTCGTTGATGAAGGCCCGCGCGCGGGCAGGGTCGGTCTTGTAGAGTTCAAGCGCCACGCCCTCGACGATGGGCTGGTCGGCGAACAGCCGGCCCTCGATCTCGGCCTGCTTCGCGCGGATGTCCTGCATCATCGCGCGCCAGTTCAGGTTTGACCAGTTGCCGATGAAGTTCGACGCCCAGAACGCCGAATTGCGGTCGAACCTGTCGCGGCGGCCGATCTGGAACGCCGCGGGCACCGCGAGGTTGCCCGCGTAGAACGGCGTGAACACCGACGTCTTCGCGTCGTCCGGCGCGAACCAGGCGACGCTGCCAATCCAGGGCGGCATGCCCGCCCGCGCCTGCAGCACGGTGACGTAGGAGCACTGATGCACCGCAATCATGCGCTCCGTCGGCATGTACCCCTCGGCCGGCTTGTAGTCGCGCGCCAGCGACCACCGGTTCGGCGTGCCGAACGGACCAGCGAGCGGGTTCTTCGTCTGGTCGAAGGGCGTGCCCTCATAGACGTCGCGGTGAATGGCCATGAGGTCGCGCGCCGTGACCTTCTTGTCCGGCTTCACCGAGAACGGCTGCTCCGGCGCCCACGGGTCGAGGTTCAGCGACGGCGCCAAGAGGCTCAGCACACGCCACTCGCGCCGGTTGGGCCTCGGCGGGCCGGCCATCCCGAAGATCCGGTTGAACAGGAACGGGTCGCCCTTCTTCCACCAGCCGAGCTTCTCGGCCACGTCGTACACGTTCTTCGAGTGCATGGTGAAGTTCGGGTCGTCGGTGAGCGTCGTGATGCGCGACACGTTGGCCGACACGCCCACTTCGCCCGGCGGAATGCGCTTGGCCGCCCAGACAGCGCCGATCTCGGTGGCGCCGGGCCCGAAAATCTCGAACTGCCACACCTCTTTCGGGTCGCCGACGGTGAGGCACTCTCCGCTGTCGCCGTAGCCGTACTTCTCGGCGAACTCGCCCATGATCTGGATGACTTCGCGCGCCGTGGACCCGCGCTCCAGCGCGAGCCGCTCCAGCTCCATGATGTCGAAGAGGCCTTCGTCGCTATACAACTCGCGGCGGCCGCCGATGGTCGTCTCGCCGATGATGACGCCCTTCTCGTTCATGAAGGGATACGAGGCGTCGTAGCGCGTGAAGGTCTTCTCCACCTGCGGGATCTCGCCGACCTTGTGCTCCTGCTGGTTCGGCGGCTTCTCTTCGCCCAGGCCGCCGCCCTTCATGATGTCGCGCTTGGCGCCGGCCGGGTACGTCTTGCCGGGCACGACGTTGATCCGGATTTCGTAGCCGCCGTCGCACGAGTGGCTCGTCAGCGTGCCGTCGGCTGATGCCTCGGGACTCGTCGGCATCGACGTGCAGGCCTCACACGCGTTCTCCCACACCTCGTCGGGCACGCCGTCCGGCTTCGGGTAGCCGCAGATCTTCTTGCCGTAGTACTGCTTCTGCAGGGACTGCGATCCGTCCTGCGTGGCGGCGTCCTGCGGGATGGCCATGCCGGCGGCGCCGGCCATGAATACGATGAGTGCTGTGAGGAACAATCTCGTCATCCGCACGGGTATTCTCCTTGATGGCCGGCCGAACTCCGGCGCGTACGCCGCTCGGCCGCGCGCCGGGTCCAAGCAGGCCGAGGGTATCACGAAGAGGGCTTCTTCTGGCCGTAGTAGGCCTGCGCGCCGTGCTTTCGCAGGTAGTGCCGGTCGATCAGGAACCGGTCGGGCGCCGGTTCGGCCGGGTTGATGATCCGCGCGGCGAGGCTCACCTCCGCCAGGTACTCCAGCACGTGCGCCGCCTCGACCGCGAGCATCGGGTCGTCCGCCCAGATGAACGGGCCATGATTCGCTACTAGCACAGCGCCGATCTCTTCGGGCGACAGCCCGCGCCCCCGGAAGGTCTCCACGATGACGAGGCCCGTATTGCGCTCGTAGTCGGACGCCACCTCGGCCTCCGTCATCGGGCGCGCCACCGGCACGTCGCCGCGGAAGTAGTCGGCGTGGGTCGTATTGAGGCACTGGATCGGCGTCTGCGCCTGGGCGAACGCCGTGGCCAGCCTCGAATGCGTGTGCACGACGGCGCCGCACCGGAACGCGCGGTACAGTTCCAGATGGGTGGGCGTGTCCGACGAGGGGCGCAGGGCGCTGTCGACCACCTCTCCCGTTTCGATCGACACCAGCACCATGTCCATGGTGGTCAGTTTCTGGTACGGCACGCCGCTCGGCTTGATCGCCATCAGCCCGGCGTCGTGATCCGCGCCAGAGACGTTGCCGAAGGTTTCGATGACCAGGCCCGTGCCGGCCAGGGCCACGTTCGCCCGGAACACCCGCTCGCGAAGCGCATGCGAACCCATCCAGATCTCCCTCCGTGCGGTCAACGCGCGATGACGCGCTCCCTGATGTCCAGCAGCCGCTTCATCGCCGTTCCGAAGTTCGCGGCGGAGCCCGGAACGCCACCGAACGCGTCGTGCAGTTCCCGGTAGATCACGTACAACTCGTCGTAGATCCTGCGTGCGGCGGCGTCCGGCACGAACCGGGTTTCGCCGTCCCTGACCATCGCCGCCTGGGCGTCGCCGAACGTTGCGTGCCCGCCCGCTTCGGCGCCTGCCGCCACCGCCGCAGACGCGGCTGCGCCGAGCGCCGGTGTCTGAGGCGAGCCGGCGATGAGCATCGGATACCCGAGGACGTCGGCGTAGATCTGCATGAACAGCGGGTTCTTCTCCGCGATGCCGCCGCAGCAGACGACGCGCTCGATCGGAATGCCGTACGCAATCATCCGCTCGACGATCACGCGCGCGCCGAAGGCCGTGGCCTCGATGAGCGCGCGGTACACGTCGGCGCGCGTGGTGTGGAGCGTCTGGCCGACGATCATCCCGGTGAGGCGCGGGTCGACGAGCACCGTGCGGTTGCCGTTGTTCCAGTCGAGGGCCACCAGGCCCGATTCGCCGGGCCGCAGGCGTGACGCCCGCGCCGTCAACTCCTGGTGCAGCGCGTCGTCGCCTTCGCAGACGCGCTCGACCCACCATTTCAGGAGATCGCCGACCGCGGACTGCCCCGCTTCGATCCCGTAGTAGCCCGGCATGATCGAGCCGTTGACGATGCCGCAGATGCCGGGGACGTTCTGCATCTCGCCCGCGACCGGTGCCACCGCGCAATCGCACGTCGAGGTGCCGATGATCTTGACGAGCGTGCCCGTGCGAGCGCCCGCGCCGACGGCCCCGTAGTGCGCGTCGAAGGCGCCCATCGCGATGGCGATCCCCTCGCGCAGGCCCAGCGCCGATGCCCACTCCGCCGACAGAAGCCCGGCCGGCCGGTCGGCGGCGTAGGCGCGATCGTAAAGGCGATCGCGCAGGTCAGCGAGGCGCGGGTCGAGGCGCGTCAGGAACGTCTTCGACGGCAGCCCGCCCCAGGTGTCGGAGTACATCGCCTTGTGGCCGGCGGCGCACACGCCGCGCTGGACGTCCTGAGGGCGAGACACGCCGGCGAGCACGGCCGGAATGTAATCGGCCAACTCGACCCAGCTGTACGCCGCGGCGAAGACGTCGGGAGCCGACTTCAGGCAGCGCCAGATCTTCGACCAGAACCACTCGGAGGAGTAGGTCCCGCCGATGGGGGCGAGATATTCGGGCGCATGGGCCGCCGCAATCCGGGTGATGGCCGCCGCCTCTTCCGCACCCGTGTGGTCCTTCCAGAGCCACGCCTGGGCCGCGAGGACGCCACTCCACTTCGCGTCCAGACCAAGCGCCCGGTTGTGTGCATCGACCGGGATGGGCGTCGAGCCGGTGGTGTCGACACCGACGCCGATCACGCGATCCGCCGAGAACTCCGGATCGCGCGTGGCGTTTGCGAGGGCGCCCGTAATGGACGCGCGCAGCCCTGCGAGGTAGTCGGCTGGGTTCTGGCGCGCGAGGTGCGGCTCGCGCGCGTCGAGCAGCACGCCCTGGTCGCCCGACGGGTAGTTGAAGACCCGCGTGCCCACCATCCGGCCGTCGCGGCAGTTGACCACCACCGCGCGGACGGAATTAGTGCCGAAATCCACGCCAAGCGTGTAGGCGGGCGTCATACAGCCGATTCTCCTGTCGCGCCGGAACCGGAGGCCGAACCCGCGGGGGAATTGCGCGCTCGGGCCGTTGCGCGTACGATCTCTGCCGCGCTGATGATATCGCACATGGGGTCGGGACTAATTACGTGCAGAGCTCGCCAATAATTACAGATCTGTCGCTGTCGCGGCCTTGACCGCGGCGCAGGAGGAACACGTGGGCAACATCACTCTGGGCCTGATTGTCGGCAACCGCGGCTTTTTCCCTGACCACCTCTGCGACACCGGCCGCCGCACGATGATCGACGTGCTGCAGGCTGCCGGGGCCGACGTGGTGGCCCTCGGGCCGGCGGACACGAAGTTCGGCAGCGTCGAATCGCTCGAGGACGCGACAAAGTGCGCCGACCTGTTCAAGGCGCACCGCGATCGGATCGCCGGCGTCGTCGTGGCGCTGCCCAACTTCGGCGACGAGCGGGCCATTGCCAACGCCCTCAGATGGGCCGATCTGAAAGTGCCCGTCCTGGTCCAGGCGTTTCCCGACAGCGCCGAAAAGATGACGATCGCCGACCGGCGCGACTCGTTTTGCGGCAAGATGTCGGCCTGCAACAACCTGACGCAGTACGGGATCCCGTTCTCGCTCACCCGCAGCCACACGGTCGACCCCACGGGGGCGGAGTTCGCCGAGGACCTGAGAGACTTCATGGCGACCTGCCGCGTCGTCACGGGCCTGCGCCACGCGAGGTTTGGAGCGCTTGGCGCGCGGCCGGCCGCGTTCAACACCGTTCGCTACAGCGAGAAGCTGCTGGAGCGCAGCGGGATCAGCGTGGAGACGCTCGACCTGTCCGAACTCTTCGGCCGCGCGTTGAAAATCGACGCGGGAGACGCGGCCCTCGCGGCCAAGATGTCGCAGATTTCGGCCTACGTGTCGACGAAGGGCGTGCCGGCCGAGGCCGTCGTCAAGATGGCGCGCATGGGCGTCGTGATCGACCGCTGGATGGCCGATCAGCGGCTCGTCGCGACCGCCCTTCAGTGCTGGACGGCGATGGAGGAGTTCTACGGCGTGGTGCCCTGCACGCTGATGAGCCTGATGAGCAACGGACTCGCGCCTTCCGCCTGCGAGACCGACATCGCCGGCCTGGTTGGCATGTATGCCCTGCGCCTGGCGTCAGGCACGCCAGCGGCGCTGGTCGACTGGAACAACAACTACGCCGACGACCCGGACAAGGGCGTGGTGTTCCACTGCTCGAACCTGCCGAAAGACATCTTCGAGAGCGGCGCGAGCGCCCCGGTCATGAGCTTCCAGGCCATCATCGCGGGCACCGTGGGGCGCGACAACACGTTCGGCACCGTCGAAGGCCGGGTCCGCAAGAGTCCCTTCACCTATTGCCGCGTCTCCACGGACGACTGCCGGGGCGTCATCACCGCCTACGTCGGCGAGGGCGAGACCACCGACGATGCCCTGCTCACCTTCGGCGGCTACGGCGTGGTGAAGGTCCCGCGGCTCCAGGCGCTGCTGCGATACATCTGCGAGCACGGGTTCGAGCACCACACCGCGATGTCGCTCTCCCAAACCGCGGCTGCCGTCAACGAGGCCTTCGGCAAGTACCTCGGCTGGGACGTGTATCTCCACGCCTGAGGACAGGGGTCGGGACTAATTACGTGCAGCACCCCTGTGACGATGACAAGATCGTGATCTGACGATAGGGAGACCGGGCAGGGGACGCCTGTGCCGCGAGGCCGGGATCCCGCTCGGTGTGGGCCGAAACCGGCTTACGATCCTGTAAGCTTTGAGAGTCTCTGTACGTAATTAGTCCCGACCCCTATAGATGGGATTTCGTGAGGGCCATGATGCAGTTCAAGCGGCTGGATGCGGACGACATCGACCTCGTCGTGAAGACGTTGAAGGAGTTCACCGAGCGCGAAGCGCCGCTCGAGAAGCGCCTGGAATGGGACCGGACCGACACGTGCCCGACCGACGTGGTGCGCGCCATGCTCGGGCCCGACGTGGGCCTCCATCTCGTTTTCCTGCCCGAGGAGTACGGCGGGATGGGCGGCGGCGCGTACGACGTCTACCGGCTGTCGATGGAGTTTGCGAAGGTCGACCTCGGCCTCGCCACCGCGATGCTGGCGGTCGCGCTCGGCACCGATCCCATCCGCGTCGGCTGCACGGACGAGCAGAAGGCGGTGTGGCTGAACCGGATCGCGGAAGAGGGACTGATTGTCGCCTACGGCGTGACCGAGCCCGAGGCCGGGTCGAACGTCCAGAACCTCAAGACCGAAGCCACGCGCATCACCGACGGCGACGGCCGCGTCACCCACTACCGCCTGAACGGCGTGAAGCAGTTCATCTCGAACGGGTCGATCGCCGACCTCTACACGATTCTCGCGAAGGCGCCGGACGGCCCCACCTTCTTCGTCGTCGAACGCAGCACCCCGGGCCTCACGCCGGGTCGCCACGAGATCAAGCACGGCATCAGGCTGTCGGACACCGCGCAGGTGCTGCTGCAGGACGTGGTCATCCCCGCCTCCAACATCGTGGGCAAGGGTGAGGGCGACGGCCTGAAGCAGGCAAACGAGGTGTTCGGCTACACCCGGCTGATGGTGGCCGCCTTCGGCCTCGGCGCCGGCATGGCCGCCCTCGAAAAGGCGATCGCCTACTCGAAACAGCGTCGCCAGTTCGGCACCTACCTGGCCGAGAAGCAGGGCTACACCCACAAACTGCTCGTGCCCAACAGCGTGCGGCTCGCGGCCGCGCAGGCCTACATCGAGTACGTGGCCGACCTGCTCGACGGCGGGACGACGGACCGGCAGGTGGAAGGATCGATTGCGAAGCTCTTCGCGACGGAGGCCGGCAACGCGGCCGCGGACCATGCCGTGCAGGCCCTCGGCGGCTACGGCTACTGCGTGGACTTCGAAGTCGAGAAGATCCGGCGCGACGCGCGCATCCTGACGATTTACGAGGGCACCTCCGAGATCCAGCAGAGCATCATCAACATCTTCCGCATGCGCGAGATCGTCCGGAGCAAGGGCCGCTTCTACGAGAGCATGGCCGCCGAGGTCGAACCGTTCGCGGATGCCGGCGGGCCCGCCGCCGCACGCGCGGCGCGGTTCCTGGCCGACGCGGCCCAGGTGGCGTTCCGCGCCAAGATGGTCCGCCAGCAGCACGTGGCTTTCGAGTTCGCCACGGCGATGACGGAGGTCGAAACGGCCGTGGCGCTCGCCAAGGCGGCGGCGCGCAAGGACGACGAACTCCTGAAGGCGCAGTCGCGCCTCTGGGCGAGCCAGGTGGCGCTCGGCGCACCGGCGCGGGTGCTGGCGGCGATGAGCGCGGCGGGCGGCGCGTCAGCCGAGGACCTGGCGCGCCTCCAGCGCGAGGGCGATCTCGACGGGGCGATTGCGCTGCAGGCCGGGCGCCTCGCCGACATGAATCTGGTGGCGCAGCGCATCACCGGCTTCAAGATCGCCGAATAGGCGGGCCGGCCGCCAGACCCCGAGGGTGATGGTGAAACCAATCCGAGGCCTCCGGTGGTACATCGGAGGCCTGTTCTTCCTGTCCACCGTCATCAACTACATCGATCGCCAGACGCTCAGCGTCCTGGCTCCGTACCTGAAGACCGAGTTCGCCTGGAGCAACGCCGACTTCGCGCTCGTCATCATCTCGTTCCGCGTCGCCTATGCCTTCGGCCAGACGGGGGCGGGGCGGCTGCTGGATCGCGTCGGCACGCGCACGGGACTGAGCCTCGGCGTCGCCTTCTACTCGATCGCCGCGATGATGACATCGCTGGCATCGGGCCTCCGTTCCTTTTGCGCCTTCCGGTTCCTGCTGGGCGCCGGGGAGGCGGCGAACTGGCCAGGCGCGACCAAAGGGGTGTCGGAGTGGTTCCCGCGCCGGGAAAGCGGCTGGGCCGTGGCCCTGTTCGACAGCGGGTCCTCGATCGGGGGAGCCGTGGCGCCCGTACTCGTCCTGTGGATCTTCCACACGTTCGGGAGCTGGCGCCCGGCGTTCGTCATCACGGGGGCGCTGGGGTTCGGCTGGCTGCTGCTGTTCCGGTGGCTCTACCATTCTCCGGAGACGCACCCGCGCCTGTCGCCTGAAGAACGCGCGTACATCCTCGCCGACCGGCCGGCGCGAGAGGCGAACCCGACCGCCGCGTCAGAGCGCCTTCCCATGCGCACGCTCCTCGGCCTTCCGCAGACGTGGGGCATCATCGTTGCCAAGACACTGACCGACCCGGTCTGGTTCTTCATCACGGATTGGTTCGCCATCTTCCTCGTTTCCCGCGGGTTCAGGCTCGAGGACAGCCTCTTCGCGTTCTGGGTTCCGTTTCTCGCGGCCGACGCCGGCAACTTCCTCGCGGGCGGCGTGTCGAGCGGGCTGATCAGGCGGGGATGGGCTGTCGGCACCGCGCGCAAGGCGGTCATCGTCGTCTGCGCGCTTGGCATGACGATGATCGCGGCCGCAGCATTCCTCACGAGCCTCTGGTGGATCACGGCGTGCCTGGCGATTTCGACGTTGTCGTACGCGGCCCTGTCCACGATGGTGTTGAACCTGCCTGCCGACATCTACCCGAGCCATTCCGTCGCCTCGGTGAGCGGCATGAGCGGAACCGGAGCGGGCATCGGGACGATCGGCGCCACCTACCTGACGGGCATGGTCGCCGATCGGTACTCGTTCGCACCCATTCTGGTGGTGGCAAGCATGGTCCCCCTCGTTGCGGCTGCGGCCGTCCTGTTGCTGGTCCGCAACACCCGGGCGACGCGCGACCTGCTCAACGAAATTTGACGGACCGGTTTCATCACCTGCGTGCAGTGGTTGACGTCGGCCGCGAGAACGGGTGATGAAACCGCTTCTGACCTCCGCGGCTCACGCGAACGCCTTCAGCGTCGCCGGTTGGAGCAGCGACGCCGATGCGAAATCGAGGTACATGGTCACGTTTCCATGCTCGCGCAGCGCCGACGCGGGGACGTTTGGGGTGACCGGGCCCTCAAGGGCGGCCTTCACAGGCGCCGCCTTCCTCTCGTCAGGCACGACGCAGATGATCTCCTCCGACTTCAGGATCTGCCTGATCGACATCGAAATCGCCGATTGGGGCACCTGAGCAATCGACTCGAACCAGCCTTCGCCGACCTGCTGGCGACGGCACGCTTCATCCAGCTGAACGATGATGTAGGGCTCGTCGGTGGTGAAGTCCGCCGGCGGATCGTTGAAGGCGAGGTGTCCGTTCTCTCCGATCCCCACGAATGCCACGTCGACCGGCGCCGCGCCGACCGCTGCGCTGGCCTGTCGGCACATCTCGCGCACATCTTGCTCGCCGTTCAGCAGCACGTAGTCCCGCAGCGACGTCTTGCGGATCACGCGGTCGAGGATGTACTTCCGGAAACTGGCGGGATGCTCGATCGACAACCCGACGTACTCATCCAGGTGGAACAGCGTCACTCGCGGCCAGTCCACCACCTGATTTGCCGTCAGGTCCTCGAGGAACTCGAGCTGCGAAGCCCCGGTCGCAACGATGATGCGGGCACGGCCGCGGCTGACGATGGCGCGGCCGATCGCCGCCGCCGCATGCGCCGCCGCCGCCCGGGCCATGGCGTGCCTGGTTGCGAATCGCCTGACGATCATTCGCGCGTCTCCCCCATTCGGGCGGCCGGCCCCGGCCGGCCAGCCCCGGTTCACACGGCACAGGTCGCCTGCATTATCCCCCCGAGCCTGGCTTCGGGAGGGCCTCCCAATGGGCCACCCGGCCCGAGGCCGCCGGGGGCCTCGTTCACGCCCAGATTCTGACCGGGGCCGCATCGCGGTATCATGTGCCCGGAAGGACCCGCAGCCGGACCCCGAACGGCCCGCTGCGCCGGTGCGATGGACCAGTCCAGCGTCCCCCTCGCCGAGCCGGGCGGGCCTGCCTGCCCGGGTTGCGAAGGCTCGACCTCCATGGCGGGCCAGACCAGCACCCATCCGTTCAACGCCGTCGGCATCGACGTCGGCTCCGTCAGCGCCAAGGTCTGCGGCCTCTCCGACGGTGCGGCACGCGCCGCAGTGGTCGCCCACGAAGGCGACATCGAGTCGGCCCTCGACAAGGCCTTTGCCGAACTCGCCCTCGACAGACGCGCGGCGCCGCCGGCGGTCGTGACCGGCGGGGCCGCCCGTCATCGCCTCGACGCCGCCGGCGTGATCGCCTCGAGCGCCATCGAAGCGGCGCTCGACGCCCTCGGCCTGCGCCCCCGCGCAGTGGTCTCGCTCGGCGGCGAGGACCTCGTGGTCTACCTGCTCGACGGGCGGGGGCGCGTGCAGACCACGATCGCCGGCAACAAGTGCGCGTCCGGCACGGGCGAGTTCTTCCGGCAGCAGCTCGGGCGCATGGACCTCCGCCTCGAGGACCTCGACGAGGCCGCCGAGGGCTCGCGCGTGCTGAAGCTCTCGGCGCGCTGCTCGGTGTTCATGAAGTCCGACTGCACCCACCGCCTCAACAAGGGCGAGGCCACGCGCGGTGACGTGGCGCTCTCGCTCTCCAAGGTGATGGCCGACAAGGTCAGCGAGTTCCTGATCCGGGCAAAGGTCCGGAACGGCGCCGTGGTGCTCATCGGCGGCGTCACGCAGAACCGGCATTTCTACCGGTTCCTGGCGGAGGCGTGGCCGCAGACCCAGTTCGCCGTGCCCGCCGAGGCGACCTACTTCGAGGCGTTCGGCGCCGCGCACCTGGCGGGCGCGCTCGGCCGGCCGCTGGCACCTCGCGACCGGCTGGTCCGCCCGTTCCAGCCGGCCGCCGGCACGCCGTTCGCGCCGCTGCTGTCCGCGGAGTCCCGCGTCACCTACCACGCGTCGCGGCGCGCCCCGCTGCGGCCCGGCGCCGAGTACGTGCTCGGCGTCGACGGCGGCTCGACGACCACGAAGGTGGCGCTGGTCGACGCCGACACCCTGGAGATTGCGGCCGCCCACTACGGGCGCACGCACGGCGACCCCGTCTCGGCGCTCAAGCGCTGCCTGGCGGAGGTGCAGGCGCAGATTGGCGGCGCCCGCCCGCGCATCAGCCTGATCGCCACCACCGGGTCGTCGCGCGAATTGCTGGGCGTCTTCCTGGAAACCGCCGGCGTCTACAACGAGATCATCGCCCACGCGGCGGGGACCACGTTCTTCGATCCCGACATCGACACCCTGTTCGAGATCGGCGGCCAGGACGCCAAGTACGTCCTGCTGAACAACGGCGTCCCCATCGACTACGCGATGAACGAGGCCTGCTCGGCCGGCACCGGCTCGTTCCTCGAGGAATCGGCCGCGGGCGACCTGCACATCGGGCGCGCCGAGGAGATCGGGCCGATCGCCCTGGAGGCGAAGGCGCCGCTGAAGTTCGGCGAGCACTGTTCGGCGTTCATCAACAGCGACATCCGCAAGGCCATCCAGGGAGGCGCCAGCCGGCCGGACATCGTGGCGGGGCTGGTCTTCTCGATCGTGGCCAACTATCTCAACCGTGTGGTCGGCAGCCGCCCCGTCGGCACGCGCATCGCGCTCCAGGGCGGCGTGGCCAAGAACCCGGCCGTGCCGCTGGCGTTCGCGCAACTGGTGGGCAAGCCCGTGTCGGTGCCCCCCGATCCCGAACTGATGGGGTGCTTCGGCGTCGCGCGCCTCGCCCTGCAGAAACACCGGGAAGGGGTGCTCGGCAAGGGCGCGTTCGACCTGGCATCGCTCGCGGCCAAGGACATTCTGTGTGTCGGCGACTTCACGTGTCAGGCGTGCGAGAACTACTGCGAGATCCGGAACCTGGCTGTCGACGGGCGGCGCTATCCGTTCGGCGGGCGCTGTTCCAAGTTCACAGGCGCCGGTCGCCGCAAGCCGGCCGGCCAGCGCCAGGCGGTCGATCACGTGGCCTGGCGGACCGACGAACTGTTCACGCGGAGTGCGCCGCCGCCGGAGGACTTCCAGCCGCGCTCCGATCGCCGCGTCGGCGTGCCGCTCGCCCTGTCGGTGCACTCCCTCTGGCCGCTCTACGCGCGGTTCTTCCACGACCTCGGCGTGCGGACGGTGCTGTCGGACCGCATCCTGCCCGAGGGCATCGCACGGCAGGAGAGCAGCTATTGTTTCCCGGTTGAAATCGCGCACGGCGCGGTTCAGGACCTCATCGACAAGGGCGTCGACCATCTCTTCCTGCCCCACTTCCGCGACATGCCCTCGATGGAAGCCGGCAAGGTGCACGCCTGTGCGTGCCCGCTGACCCAGGGCCTGCCGTACCTCGCGCGCCAGGCGTTCGGTGTCGACGACAACGTGCTGCGGCCGGTTGTCTCGTTCAAGCGCGGCTGGCAGGCGTGCCGTCCGGAGTTCACGCGGGTGGCGGAGCAGCTGGGGTTCGGGTCCGCCGAGGGAGGCCGCGCCTTCGACCGCGCGGTCGACGGCTATCTCGCCTTCCTCGAGCGTTACCGGCAGCACGGGCTCGAGGTGCTGGCGGAGATGCGCGACCGGCCCGACCAGCTGTATGTCGGGCTGTTCGGCCGGCCGTACAACGCGTTCACGCGCGACGCCAACATGGGCATCCCGCGGAAGTTCACCTCGCGGGGCGTGACGGTGGTGCCCTTCGACCTGATTTTCGACGAGGGCGCGGCGATCTTCCCGAACATGTACTGGTATTACGGCCAGCAGGACATGAAAGGCCTCGAGCGCGTGCGGGAGATGCCGAACCTCTACGCCACGTGGATCTCGAATTTCTCCTGCGCGCCCGATTCGTTCATGCTGCACTACCTGCGCTGGATGATGGGCCGCAAGCCGTACCTCGTCCTCGAGATCGACTCGCACACCGCCGACGCGGGCCTCGACACGCGCATCGAGGCCTTCCTCGACATCGTCGACAGCTTCCGGCGGGAGGCGCCGCCTGCGCCAGCCCCCCGTCCGGCCCGGCGGTATCGGGTCGACAGTGCGAGCGAGCCCCCGACCGTCGTCGACACCTGGAACGAGGAGCGGTTCACCCTGCGGGACCCGCGCGTCACGTTCGTGTGGCCGTCGATGGGTGATCTGGCGGGCCCCGTCCTGGCGGCCGCCACGCGGAAGCAGGGCGTGCACGTCGAGTACCTGCCGGTGCCGACGGCCCGGTCGACGCAGCTGGCGCGCGACGTGGCGTCGGGCAAGGAGTGCATCCCGGCGCTGCTCGTGCTCGGCGGCGTGCTCGAGTTCGTGGCGAGCCGCACGCCGCGCCGGCCGGACGAGGCGCTGCTCGTCGCGGTCGATCGGCTGTTCGACGAACTCGGCCTCGACAACGTCGCGCTGCTCGTGTCGGGCGACGAGTCGTCGTACGGCGAGCTCGGCCAGGAATTCACGCGCGACCTGTGGCGCGCCATCGTGCTCTCCGACTACTTCACCGACGTTCGCACGGGGATCCGGCTGTGCGCGCGCGACGCGGACGAGGGCATGGCGGTGTTCGAGCACGCGTGGGCCGGCGTGGTGGCGGCCCTCGAGCGGGGCACAGGCGAACTGGCGCAGGCCCTGGCCCGCGCGCGGGACATGCTGGCGGCCGTCCCGAGGCGGCGGTCACTGGCGGAAGTCAAGAAGGTCCTGGTGGTCGGCGAAATCTACGTCCGGCGCGACACCTTCTCGGTGCACGAACTGTCGGAGCACCTCATCGGCCAGGGCATCTTCCCGAAGCTGTCCGGCGTGACCGAGTGGCTGCACTACACGGACTGGGCGCGGGCCGAGGAGTTGGACGCCGCGCGCCAGCAGGACGGCTGGCTCACGATGCTGCGGCCCGGCGCGCTGGCCGAACGGATCGGGCTGGGCCTCGAGAGCTGGTGGAAGCGCCGGGTGGAGCGCGAGGTCCGCGAGTCGCTGATGCCGACGGGCCTCATTCCAGAAGCGCACGACGACCTGGACGCCGCGATGGCCTTTGGCACGCGGACCTTCATTCCCGCGTCCATGCAGAGCGAGGCGACCGTGTCGCCCGCGGTGGCCGGCGCGGCCATGCAGGACGGCTACTCCGGCGTCGCCATCATCGCGCCGTTCGGCTGCCTTCCCGGCCGCGTGATCGAAGGCGTCTACACGCCCTGGGCGCGGGCCCGCGGCTACCCCGTGCTCGCCCTCGAGAACGACGGCCAGCCGTACCCGCCCAACGTGATTGCCCGCCTCGAGGTCTTTGCGCAGAACGTGGAGCGGTACGAGCGGCGGAGGCCTGCCGACCCGATCAACCCGAGTTCTGCCAGTCCAGCCGGGCGTTGACGGCGTGGGAGCGGCAGCCGGCTCAGCGGGCCGCGATGTCAGTACTCGACGACGTGCAGGCCGGGCACTTTCGAGAAGTGCCGGGTGTTCCGCGTGATGAGCGGCGCGTCGTCAATCACCGCGGCGGTTCCAATCAGCAGGTCCATCGTGTCAATCGTCGTGCCGGAGGCCCGCAACCGCGCGAGCAGCCGTCCATAGTGGACCGCGAACGTCTCGTCCGGACACCGGACGACGAGCGTCTCGCACAAGCGCGACAGCCGATCCACTTCCCCCTTCGGCGCGCCGGCGGCGTGCGCTCCGGCCATCAACTCGCAGACCACGTGCACGCTGACCGCCAGGATCTCGTCCTCGGGCAGGGTTTCGAGGCAGGTCGAGGCCGCTCCGAAGCGGTCGCGCTTCCGCTCCCGAAGGAGGTCGACCAGGAAGGACGTGTCGAGGTGGATCACAGCGACGGCACGCGGGCCGCAGATCTCCCGCGCGACTTGACGATGGCATCCGCCGCCTCGAGCGTCGCGGTCGAGACGAGGGTTTCGCGCAGGGCGCGGCGGAACGAACCGGCCGTCTTGCGCGGTCCGAAATGGGCCTTGATCACCTGGGAGAACGACTGACCGGGCTTCTTCTGCCGCGCGAGCGCGTCGTAGGCCTCCAGGTCGATGGTGATGGTCTTGACGGTCAAGCGCCCATGGCCCTGGTCAGGCGCCGGCCCGCACCCACACCTCCACCTGGTGCTCCCGGTGGTCGTCGACGAGTGGCACCGCCACGCCGTCCTGTTCCTTCCCATCCACGCTGACGCGCTCGTCGCCAGTCGTCGGCGGCGTCTGGTGCACGCTGATGTGATAAACGGTCTCGCGGAAGCGGTAGTGCACGGTGAAGCCGCCCCAGTCCGCGGGCAGGCACGAAGCGATCCGCAGCCGATCGCCCTCGAGCCGGAGGCCCAGCAGCGACTCGATGACGAGCCGGTACATCCAGGCGGCGG
>JALOKU010000133.1 GCA_025456345.1 Vicinamibacterales bacterium
AAAACCACCCTCTATCTCGACACCGACGACTACCGCCGCCTGAAGCGCGTGGCCTTCCGCCGCCGCGTCGCGCCGGCGGTCCTCGTACGGGAGGCGATTGCCGACTACGTGGCCCGGCACGACCTGGTCCGCGCCGCGCGCAGCGTCGGCGCCGCGCGCAGCGGGCGGGGAGATCTCGCCGAGCGCGCCGAGGAACTCCTGGCCGGGTTCGGGCTGCCCCGATGATCGTCGCCGACACCGGGGCCCTCATCGCGCTCTTCGACCGGAGCGACCGGCACCACGACGCGCTCCGGCGCCTCTATGAAGACAATCCCGACGCGTGGCTGCTCCCGTGGGCCATTCTGCCCGAAGTCGATTACCTCACGGCCACGCACCTCGGCCAGCGCGCACAGGACCTTTGGCTCGCTGATCTCGCGTCGGGCGGGTTCACGGTGGAATGGGGCCGGACGGACGACCTGACCGCCGCGGCGCGCATCGTCCGGCGTCACAAGGATCTGCGCATCGGCCTGGTGGACGCTGTCGTCATCGCCATCGCCGAGCGGCTGCACGCGTCTGCGATCGCCACCCTCGACTTGACGCACTTCGGCGCCATCACCATCAAGGGCCGGCCGCTGCTCCTGCCGAGGGACGCCTAGACGCGGCGGAGGTCGCCTCCGCTCCAGCCCCATGCATCGCGGTACGTCTGGAGCAGGAAGGCCTCGACCCTGTCCACGTCCGGGTGTTCCGGCAGCGGTGAGGTCGTCAGCAGGTCTTTCAGCCGGGCCTCGGCTTCGGCGGCTTCCGCGATCACGTCGGGCAACGCCACCTTCCCGGTTCTGACGTTGCGCAGATGCGCACCGAGCGGGTCGGGGATCGGCAGCACAAGCCGCCCCGTCGTCAAGTACTCGATGCCTTGATGGACGAGTCGAAGCAAGTGACCGGCGAACTTGGTATCGAAGCCATAGAGCGCGACCAACTCCGGACGGTGCACCCGAAGCTGTCCGCGCGTGCCCTCCAGGCGCTCGCGTTGCGCGGTGGCGTATCCCAGAAAGCGGTGCCCGGCCCGGCGGGACGCAAAGGCGTCGCCCATCTCCCGCAGCGCCCTCCCGGCCGAGGTCTCGATCAGCACATGGTCGGGCGGGACAAACAGTGGCAGGAGCACGGTCGGGTTGCCCTGGAGCGCCAGCCGTGTCCACTTCCGGAGGCTGTAGACGACCGCGTCCACATCGCCAGCCTCACTGCGCTGACCCATTCCTTTCGTCCGCCCGACCCACTGTTCGAAAGGCTCCAGGCCAAGTACGCGGCGCGCGGGCTCGCAACAGAGCCCCATGACGTCCAGGTCTTCGACGCCGTCCTTGACAGCCAGGCCGTGGACCGTGGAGCCGACCACGCACAGCAACAGCATCCCGTCGATCGCGAGCTGCCGGTCACCGTCCTCGGCTCCGGTCACCCATGCGGCCGACTCGACGGTGCCTCTCGCTTCAGCTGGGTCCACGCGCAACCTCCGATCGACAGTATGCCCTGACTTGGGCGGAATCAGGCCGGGCGACCGACCGCCGGAGCTGTAGAATCAGGCTGTCAGGCGCGGGGCAAGAGACTCACGGAGTACACAGATGAGCACGCCGCTGAAGGTCCTGGTTGTCGGCTGCGGGAACATGGGGTCGTCGCACGCGAAGGCC
The DNA here is from genome assembly GCA_025456345.1 of Vicinamibacterales bacterium. Taxonomy (GTDB): domain Bacteria; phylum Acidobacteriota; class Vicinamibacteria; order Vicinamibacterales; family JAKQTR01; genus JAKQTR01. The sequence continues at coordinate 1,659 of JALOKU010000133.1, forward strand.
TATCATGCCGATCCCGGGTTCGATCTCGTGGGCGTCGTCGATCACGCGCCCGCGCCCCGGCACGCGCTCGCGGCCGCCCTTGGGGGCGTTGCCGAGTTCGACGACTACGAGCGCGGGCTGGCGGCCGCGCGTCCGGACGGTGTCGCCATCTGCACGTACCCCGACACGCACGCCGGGTTGACGCTGCGCGCGTTCGCCGCCGGCTGCCACGTCTTCGTCGAGAAGCCGGTCGCGACCACCGTGGCGGAGGCCGAGCAGGTTGTGGCCGGGGCCATTCGCGCGGGGCGCAAGCTTGTCGTCGGCTACATCCTCCGGCATCATCCCTCGTGGCTCAGGTTCATCGAGATCGCCCAGACGCTCGGCACGCCGCTCGTGATGCGGATGAACCTGAACCAGCAGAGCGCAGGCGCCCAATGGAGCACCCACAAGAACCTCCTGCGCTCGATGTCGCCCATCGTCGATTGCGGCGTGCATTACGTCGACGTGATGTGCCTGATGACGCGGTCGCGCCCAGCCCGTGTCAGCGCCATCGGCGCGAGGCTCGCCGGCGACATCGCCGAAGGGATGTACAACTACGGCCAGCTGCAGGTCGTGTTCGCCGACGGCTCGGTCGGCTGGTACGAGGCGGGGTGGGGGCCGATGATGAGCGAGACGGCGTTCTTCGTGAAGGACGTGGTCGGCCCCACGGGATGCGTCAGCATCGTCGCGAAGAAGGCGGGAGGCGACGCGCAGTCGTCGGACATCGATTCGCACACGAAGACCGAGTCGCTGCTTCTGCACCACGCGGCGCTCAGGGCCGACGGCACCTTCGAGAAGGCCGACGAGATCATCGACCTGGCCGACGAACCGGATCACCAGGAGTTGTGCGCCCGCGAGCAACGGTACTTCCGCCGCGCCATCACCGAGAATCTCGATCTCTCCGACCACATGCGCGACGCGGTAAACAGCCTGCGCATCGTGCTGGCCGCGGACGAGTCGGTGCGCACGGGGAGAACGGTCGCGTTGGACTGACGCGCCGTCTGCGGAGGCCCGCTCAATCCCGTCTGGCGCCGGGCGCGCACGTGTTCGCCGTGCAGCGGCCGAACCACCGCGTCCGGTTCCTCGCGAAGACGGCGTAGGCCCAGTCGAGCAACTGCGAGATGCCGGGCCACCGGCTGACCGCCGCCAGCGGTCCGAACCCGACCGATTCATACAGGCGGCGGAATACCTCGACGCCGTCAATCCAGACGCCGTCCGGGCCCCGTGCGTGGATGCGGGCCATCAGCTCCTCGTGGGAGGGCCCCGACGCAGGCGGCTGAAAGCCCGGCGTGTCGATGTCCGTGAACCGGATCCGGCCCCGCCGGTCCAGCCGCCGGAGCACCCGGACCTCGCGCAGGCACACCGGGCAGCCGCCGTCGTAGAAGACCTCGATCGCACTCGCGGATGGTTCGGACATCGTCACGCGGCTCCGTCACACTGCCGTTAGGACGCGCTGACGGCCGGGCAGGTGCCGGCTGCCTGCGCCGGGCGAATCCGCCCGGCGCCGGAGGCGTCCTATACACTGGAGTCCGAGGGGCTTCCCCATGACCTGCGAACACCTGTTCCCGACACCTGACGACATCCCCGCGGAACACCGTCTCGACCCTTGCGCGGCTGGTGCCTACCTCGCCGACGGTGAACTGCGGCAGTGGGCGGGTCCGACGGAAACCGCCTACGGTCCGGTCTTCGTGCGAACCGGCGGCGGCCTCGAACGGCCGCCCATCGGACGTTATCCCCTGCACGACGAAGCGACGGCCCTCGAGGCGGTGCGGGCCGCCGCGCGGGCGTACGATCGCGGCCGCGGGGCGTGGCCCACCATGACGGTGGCCGCCCGCATCGAGCGCGTCCAGGACTTCGCCCTGCGCATGAAGGGGCAGCGCGAACCAGTGGTCCGCCTCATGATGTGGGAGATCGGGAAGTCGCTCGTCGATGCGAGACGCGAGTTCGACCGCACGATCGAGTACATCGACGACACGATCGACGCCCTCAAGGATCTCGACCGCCAATCGTCCCGGTTCATCATCAATCAGGGGGTGATCGGCCAGGTGCGGCGCGCGCCGCTCGGTGTGGCGCTCTGCATGGGCCCGTCCAACTACCCGCTCAACGAGACGTATACGACACTCATCCCGGCGCTCATCATGGGCAACACCGCGGTCATGAAGACGCCCCTTCCCGCGTGGCGTCGTCAATACCGTGAGCGGCACCGGGAGGGCGGTGGCTCCCCCGATGATGGCGTCCGGAGGAGTCGACGTGCTCGCGTTCATCGGATCCGCCCCCGCAGCCGATGCCCTCAAGCGGGCCCACCCGGCGCCTCACCGGCTGCGCTCGGTGCTCGGGCTCGAAGCGAAGAACCCGGGCATCGTCCTGCCCGACGCCGACCTGGACCTCGCCGTGCGCGAGTGCGCGCTCGGCGCCCTCTCCTACAACGGCCAGCGCTGCACGGCGCTCAAGATCCTCTTCGTGCACCAGTCCGTGCTGCCCGGCTTCCTCGACCGTATGAGCCGCGCCGTTGAGGGACTTCGCCCCGGCATGCCCTGGGACGACGGCGTGACGATTACGCCGCTGCCGGACCTGGCCCAGGTGCGCAAACAGCTCGATCTCGTCGATGATGCCCTCGGCAAAGGCGCACGGGTCGTGAACCGCGGAGGAGGCGAAAGCTGCCAGACGCTGCTGCTGCCGACGGTGTTGCACCCTGTCGCCCCGGGGATGCGGCTGTACGACGAGGAGCAGTGGGGACCGGTCGTCCCCGTGGTGGCGTTCGACGATCTGGAGACGCCGGTGAGCTATGTGCTCGACTCGAAATACGGCCAGCAGGTGAGCGTGTTCGGCAACGACCCGGAGACGATCGGCCGTTTGATTGATCCCCTGGTGAACCAGGTCTGCCGCGTGAACATCAACTCCCAGTGCCAGCGGGGGCCGGACGTCTTTCCCTTCACAGGCCGCAAGGACTCGGCGGAGGGCACGCTGTCGGTGAGCGACGCGCTCCGGGTCTTCTCCATCCGCACGCTCGTGGCCGCCAAGGAGCATCCGGACAACCGCGCCCTCGTCGCACGCATCGTCCGGGAGCGCAGCAGCCGCTTCCTGAACACCGACTTCATCCTGTGACGGACCGCACGAGGGAGGCGGGGCCGTGGGGGCGGGTCAGGCGCGCGAACGCACCCGCGACAGGCCGCCGTCCACGCCCAGGACCTGGCCCGTGACCCAGGCCTGCCCGGTGTCGAGCAGCCAGTCGATCGCGGAGGCGACCTCTTCCGGTTCACCGATGCGGCCGAGGGCATGCAGCGACGCTGACGCCTTCGCCGCCGCCTCCTGCTGCCACAGTCTGGCGGTCAGAGGCGTGCGTGTCAGGCCGGGAGCGACGCAGTTCACGCGGATGCCCTTCGGCGCATACGTCGCGGCGGCCGAGAGCGCCAGTCCCTCGATGCCCGCCTTGGCGGCGGCGATCGCCTCGTGGTTGGCCAGGCCGATGCGGGCGGCGGCCGACGACACCAGGACCACCGAGCCGCCCTGCGCGGCCATGACCAGCCCTGCGGCCCGGACCACCGAGAAGGCGGAGCCCAGGTTCGTCGCCAGCATCGCCTGCCACTCCTGCAGGGTGATCGCGTGCGCCGGCTTGAGCAGCAGCGAGCCTACGCAGTTCGCCACGCCATCGAGCCGGCCGAAGACCTCGGCCGCGCGGCGCAGGCACGCCTCGACCTGATCGGGCTCTGTGGCATCCAGCGCGACGGTCTCCCCGCCGATGTCGGCCGCAAGCGGCGCGAGTTTCCCGGCGTCACGGCCCGCCATCAACACCCGTGCCCCGCGCCTGGCCAGTCGGCGGCAGAGTGCTTCGCCTACGCCGCCGTACGCGCCGACCACCACGAATGACTGTGCCATGGGTGCCTCACCGCTCTTGATGCAGGACCGCCGCCGCGCGGTCGCCTGCGACAGGTCCGCTCTTAAGACACTCTCAGCCGCCGTGACGATTCACGACGGCCTGTTCATCGTTGTGCCGGGCTGCGCTGCGTTCGCAGGGTCCACGCGCACGCCGACGCCCGCCACCGCGCACGTCCAGGATCGCTGGCGTGACGATGGCGAGAGCGGCGCGGCCAACGACGGAGTCTTCACGGTTGCGATCGTCCACTACCGGGCCGCTGATGTGGCCGTTCGATACTGAAGCCGCGACGGCGCACTACTCCCGCCGGCGAGCACCAGGCCCATCATGCGCGGCGCGCAGCGCCGATTCGATCGCCTCCAACTGCTCCCGGATCCCAGCGAGGCGCGCGGCGAGCGCCTCGGTGTGCGAGTCCGTGCGGACATCCTCGTCCCGCTTCGCGGCCTCGAGGTTGTTGATCACGATCGCGATGAACAGGTTGACGACCACGAAGACGGCGAGCACGACGAAGCTCACGTAGTAGACCCACGCCCACTCAGTCGCCGCGAGCGACGCGTTCATGAGATCGACCCAGCCCTCGAGGGTGAGGATCTCGAACAGCGTAAGCCCGGCACGGGGCAGCGACCCCCAGTTGCCCGGATCCGGGCCTGCAAAGAGGTGCACTCCGACGATCGCGTACACGTAGAGGACGAGGCCGAGCAGCACGACGACGTTGGCGAGCGAGGGGATCGACCGCAGCATCGTTGCCACGATGAGGCGCAGTTCGGGCAGGGCCGACACCACCCGGAGCGCGCGCAGCAGCCGCGCGAGACGGGCCACCGTGGCGAACGGACCCGCCGCCGGGAGGAGCGAGAGGGCGACGATCGTGAAGTCGAAGACGTTCCAGCCGTCCAGGAAGAAGCGGTGGACGCGCGGGCCACACGCCAGCAGGCGCACCGCGATCTCGACCACGAAGATGACCTGCACGGCGGCGTTGAGAGCGTTGAAGACGCCCCCGTAGCGCTCCCACAGCGCGGGAGAGGTCTCAACACCGATCAGGACGGCGTTTGCGACGATGACCGCGAGAGCCCCGTTCTGGAACCAGCGGCTCGATGCGATCCGGCGGCACAGGTGGATCATGGCACTAGCGTAGCGCAAGGGCCGGCGGCACAGTGCGCGCGCGACTCGACCGGGCCGTGCCAGATCACCCCCAGACGCGGGAGCGGCTCAGCTACTTCGGAAGGATGACGGAGTAGACCGCGTGAATGCCGCCGTTGGCGTTGGGACGCGTGGATTGACGGCCGGGATGCCAATCCCGCAGAACGGACAGTGGCCGGAGTAGGATGCCGTGGAGGCTGACGCCGCGACGGCTGTGGACCCGGCGAGGGCGCGATGGCGTCAGAAGAACCAGGACCACTGAGCTGGGGCTCGTGTCGCGTCCTGCCCGTGGATGGCGGGATGTTCACTGTATTTCCTGTGACGGGGTATTCGGGATGATTCGCGCGATGGCGGCCTCAGTTCTGGTCGCGCTGATGGGAGTGCCGTCGATGGCCCAGGCCCCGCAGGTCCCGCTGTTCGCGTTCGCGTCGCCCGACGCGGCCGCAGCGTGGCAGGCCGTGAACGACGGCGTGATGGGCGGCGTGTCCGACGGCCGATTCAGGATCACCGAACGCCAGACCCTGGAGTTCTACGGGACCCTATCGCTGGAGAACAACGGGGGATTCGCGTCCGTGCGTTCCCGTCCCAGGAGCCTCGGACTCCAGGCCGGCGATACGCTCGTGGCCCGCGTGCGTGGCGACGGGCGTGAGTACCAGCTGAATCTCTACACGTCCGAGCGGATGAGGGCCTTCTCGTACAGGGCTGCGGCGCAGACCCGACCGGGAGAGTGGATCGAGGTGGCGATTCCGTTGGATCGGTTCGAGGCCACCTCGTTCGGCCGGGTCCTGCGGGGGGCGGGCCCGGTTGATCCCCGCAGCGTCACGTCGATCGGCTTCCTGCTGGCCGAGAAGACACCCGGCCCGTTCGTGCTGGAAGTGGCGTGGATCAAGGTGCTGCGCCAACCGGGCCGCTGAGGCGCTTCAGGCCGGAACGCGGCGATTCAGCCTGCGAGCAACCTGGCCATCTCGTCGAGGGCAGCCTGCTCGGACGCGGAGACCTTCGAGGTGAGGCCCAGGAACCCGCCGGCAGCCTCGGCGACGTGCCGTGCGCGCTCGAGGCCAATCGCCCTGATCTCGCCCTGCTCCTTGGCGGTCAGGGAAGGCCAGATACCCTGCACGTAACGCTTCCAGGCCTCCACCAGCTTCGGTTCCGGCCGCTTGGAGAGCCAACTCTCGAGCATCTGCCACGCCAGGCTGCCGGGCTGCAGGCCCTTGTCGGATGCGGCCTTGAGAATGGCCTCGCGCTCCTGCGGCTGGATCGACCCATCGGCCCAGGCCACCACGGCCAGGGGGACGAGGGTCACGGCCAGCACGGTCTCCGGCCCGAGTCCGAGCTCGAGCAGGTGGTCCACCAGGGCCTCGTCCTTGATGCTGATCACATCGCGCATGGCCTGCCGGCGCTCCGTCTTGCGCGCCTCGGCGCGCAGCTCCGCGAGCAGGCGTGCATTCTCTTTGGCGAAGAACGCGTCCTCCAACGCCCGCGCCGCGGTGTTCACGCGTTCCGGATCCATTCGGCCCTCCTTCATCGACGTCGACGATGCTGTCCGAGCGCGGGGCGACCTCGCGAAGGGCCGGTGGCCCGCGCCTCTCTCGGCGTTTCCCGAGCCCATGATACTGCACGGAGGCCGATTCCGCTCGGGTCCCGAAGCCGGCCTGGTCGCGCCCGATGGCCTGGTCGAGATCATGATGCCAGCGAAGAAGCCGGCAGGGTTGGACTCGCGGTGCTCCTGATCGCAGGTGTGGCTGCCACGTGTGTCGCCTTGCGCAGCATCGAGGCGCTTTCAGGGAAGAAGGGGGAGAAAGCGGAACACTACTGAGCCAGCAGCCACAGGATCACGCCGATCAGGAGCAGCAACGCGGCCCCGGCGACCGGCCAGGCGCGCAGGGAATCCTCGATCCGCGCCAGACGCCCACCCACCGCAGCCAGACGCGCCGCGCCGCGCAGGTCCTTCTCGGCGGAGCCGCCGCCGTGTCCGTCAGCGTGGTCTGGCACCGGCCGGCCCGACATCCGGAGTTGCACGCGCGCCAGCGGTCGCTCCAGGAGAACCCCGAGGTCGCCGGCGGGGAGCCAGCGGGTCAGATCACCGGAAAACCATCGCCGCAGCCATGCGCCCAGCATCGCCAATCCACCGCCGACCAGCAGCGGCCAGGTCGCCAGCCAGAGTTTCGCCGGGGTGAGCTTGACGGGCAGCGAACCAAGCGCCCCCGGCAGCAGCCAGGCACCAACCAGCACCGCCCCAACCAGACAAAGCCAGGGTGGCCACAGGCCTTTCGCGTGTTCCTCGGCCGGATGCGGATGTCCCGGCCATGTCAGCCAGAGGAACCGTGCCATCTTGAGCGCGGTGCCGACGGCGGCGAGCGGCAGCAGAATGCCCAGAACGTCGGCCCAGCCGCCCGGCAGAAACGCGATGTTGCTCTTGATCGCCACCTTCGCGAGCCCGCCACTGGTGAACGGCGCACCCGCCAGCGCCAGCGCCGGCAGCAGCAGCCCCACCCGCGCCGTGATGACCTGCAGCCGGGTCTGCGCCGCATGCGCCGGGCCGATCCCCAGAAACAGCGCGCCCTTCGCCAGCGCGTGATGCGTGGCGTAGATGAGCACGGCCCACTGGATGTCCAGCCACGATTCGGGCCGCAGCGCGCCGATGCCGATGCCCGTCGTGATGATGCCCATCTGGCTGATGCTCGAGTAGGCGAGCACCGTCTTGGGGTTCTTCTGCACGACGCCCACGAACGTGCCGAGCACCGCCGCGCCGAGGCCCGCGCTGATGAGGGTGAAGCCGGACAGGGGCATCGCCGCCTCGCCCAGCGGCAGGAAGCGAATCCAGCCGAGCAACCCCGCCTTGAGCATCGCACCGCTCAACACCGCGCTGGCCGGCACGGGCGCGGCCGGATGCGCCAGCGGCAGCCAGAAATGGAGGCTCAACGCGCCCGCCTTGATCCCGAATCCCGCCAGCAACAGCAGCAGTGCGGGCTGGCTGAACACGCCTCGATGCAATTCCGCGATCTGTGTCGTGCCTCCGCTGACGGTGAGGAACACGAAGCCGGTGAAGATCAGCACTTCGCCGAGCATCGCCAGGGCCAGGTACACCCGTCCGGCGCGCACGGCCTCGGCGTCACCGCGATGCAACACCAATCCGGCGGATGCCAACCCCATGAGCGTGAAGCAGGCGTAGAAGGTGGGAACGTCGCTGGCCAGGATCAGGCCGAAGTTGCCCGCCATGGCCAGGAAGAAGAAGAGATGGAAGCGGACCGGGTTCGGGTCGTGGGCAAGATAGGCGCGCGCATACCATCCTGACGTCAGCCAGAGCACACTCGTGAAGCCCAGGAAGATGCGCCCGACCGCGTCGAGGCCCAGGACGGCGTGCTGCCCAAGCGAGGGGAGGTGGAGGCTCGCGCCGCTCTGGCCTGCGACGACGAGCAGCAGCGCCGGCACCGCCGCCACCGGCGTGGCGCGCATCACGGCCCCTCGCCAGGACGTGATCGTCAGCGCCAGGGCCGCCAGGATCGGCAATCCCGGGGCGGCAAGCAGGAGCAGGGATTGGATCGCGGATGCGTTCACGGCGCGTATTCCCTCGCGGCGATCAGTTTCACCCACACGAGCGGGCTGAACGAGGATTCCGCGAACACGCCGGCGTAGATGACCAGCCCGGCCGTGACCAGCGGCGGCAGCAGCAGCATCCAGTGCGTTTCCCACGTGCCGACACGATGCTCGGCGGGCCACTGCTCCGGCGGGGCGTTGAACCAGGCGCGATAGAGAATCGGTAAGAAGTAGGCCGCGTTGAGCAGACTGCTGGCACCCAACACCAGCGCCACCCACTCTTCGCCGGCCTGGATCGCGCCCTTCTGCAGGTACCACTTGCTGACGTAGCCGGCGAGCGGCGGCACGCCGATCATGCCCAGGGCCGCCACGGTGAACGCCATCGTCGTCAGCGGCATCCGCCGGCCCACGCCGTTCATCTCGCTCACGCGATGCGTGCCGAGCGTCTCGGCGTAGTTCCCCGCACAGAAGAAGAGCGTGATCTTCATGATGCCCTGGTGCACCAGATGGACCATCCCGCCGATGGTGGCCACCGGCCCCAGGATGGCCGCGCCCAGCACGATGTAGGACACCTGGCTGACGGTGGAGTAGGCGAGGCGCTTCTTGAGTTCGTCCTGAAAGAGCGCGCGCACCGAGCCATAGACGATGGTGATGCCGGCGGCGACGGCCAGCGGCTGCAACACGCCGAGCGTGGCGGCCGTTTCCACGCCATAGACATCGTACACAATGCGAACGATGCCGAAGGCGCCGGCCTTCACCACCGCCACCGCGTGCAGCAGCGCGCTGACCGGCGCGGGGGCGACCATGGCCTTCGGCAGCCAGCCGTGCAGCGGCACGAGGGCGGCCTTCACGCCCAGGCCGAGGATGAAGAGCAGGAACATGACCTGTAACTCGCCGCGATGGGTGCCCACGAGCGCCTGGATCACGCCACGTTCCTTGAAGACGACCGGCCCGGCCAGGCCGTGCAGCCACACCACCGCCAGCAGCAGCACGGCGCCTCCGATCAGCGTGTAGGTGAGATAGATCTTCCCGCCGCGCAGAGCCTCCCTCGTCCCGCGATGCACAATCAACGGATACGTTGTGAGGGTCAGCAACTCATAAAACGTGAGGAAGGTGACCAGGTTGGCCGACAGGGCGATACCGGTGGTGGCCGTGACGCACAAGCTGAAGAAGCCGAAGAAGCGGCTGCGATGCGGCGTGTGCTCCAGGTAGCCAACCGCGTAAATCGTGGTGCAGAACCACAAGACGGAGGACAAGGTCACGAAGAGGACCGCGTTCGAATCCGCGCCCAGCGCGAACGGGATGCCGGGCAGGAACTCGATGGCGAAGTTGTACGGCTCGCCGCGGTAGACGCCCGAGAGCAGCACGGCGACGAGGACCAGTTTCACCCCTGCGCCGAGCAGGTTCAGCCAGGTCCGCAGCCGATGGCTCTCCTCCTTCAGGAAGAAGATCACCAGGCCCGTCACGAACGAGCTGAGCAGAATGCCGAGGAGGATGGGGCTCTGGAGGTTCATGGCACAGAGCCGGGCGGAATCGGATTAGGGGTCTTGGGTTCGTTGACCCTGGTGAACGCGTGAGCGAGCATGCGCACGATGTAGGCCGCGGCAAGCAAGCTGCCGAGGATCATGACCGCCACCCACCACCACTGGCCCTCTGCGAGGGCGGCATTCAGCAGCAGCCATTTCCCGGCAAACCCGCTGCTCGGGGGCAGTCCAGTCCAATCAGGCTCATCCCGGCCAGCCCGAAGGCAAACACCGACACCGGCAGGATGTGTGTGATGCCATCCAGGTCTTCGATGCGGTCATGGCCGGCGGCGTGGAGGATGTTCCCTGCGGTCAGGAACATCGCGGTCTTCGCGCAGGCGTGCGCGCCCAGGAGCATCAGCCCGCCGCTCCACGCCATGAAGCCGCCCTCCTGCGCGGCCGTCAGCGGGAACAACAGGAAGAGGTAGCCGAGTTGCGCCACCGTCGAGTAGGCGATGACCAGCTTGAGGCGCGGCTGGAACAACGCGTGGACAGAGCCCCAGAGAATCGCCGCCGCTCCCAGCGCGCCGAACACCTGTGCCACCGCCGGCGTCATCAGCGCCGGGAAGGCCTCGAACCACAGCCGGAGCAGGATGTAGAACGGGGCCTTCACCACCAGCGCCGACAGCAGCGCACTGACAGGCGCGGGCGCGTTGGCGTGCGCGGGCGGCAGCCAGCCGTGCAGGGGAAACAGCGCGGCCTTCGCGACCAACCCGCCGGTCATGAGCGCCAGGGCCACCCAGAGCGCCGGGCCGGGCCGGGCCTGGGCCGCCAGCGACGGAAGGTCGACGGTGCCGCACTGGCCGTAGACCAGGCCTACGCCAAGCAGGTAGAACAAGGACGCCGACAGACTGACGAACACGTACCGCAACGCCGCCGTGAGCGCCGCGTGTGTGCCCGCGAGTGCCACGAGCGTCACCGCAGCGAATCCGAGCATTTCCAGCGTCACGTAGAGGTTGAAGATGTCCGCGGACAGATAGAGGGCGTTCAGGGCCGTCCAGAGGAACAAGAAGAGCGGCCAGAAGTAGCGTTCGCGGTGCCGCGCTTCGTCGTCGTGTTCAGAGACGAAGTAGCGTTGGGAGTACAGGGCGATCGCCACGCCTATCAGCGCCGTGACAATCAGCATCAGCACGCTCAGACCGTCCGCACGAAGCTCGATGCCGAGCGGCGCGCCCCAGCCGCTGACCCGGTGCGTCTGCACGCCGCCGGCGAACACGAGGCGCATCAGGCGAACGACGGCGAGGCCGGCCACGCCAGCCGTTCCGAGCGCCAGAGAGCGGCCGAGCCGTGGGAAGGCGAAGGTCAGCGCCGCCGCCACGAGCGGGGACAGGACCAGCGACGCCATGGCCCACGCGGACGTCATGCGTCGTCCCCGGGTTCCACCTCGCTGGCCGCCGCCTGCGCGCGGTCCACCAACGCCAGCGCGAGGCCCGTCGCGCACACAGAGACGACGATCCCGGTCAATACCATGGCGTGTGGAACGGGGTCGGGAATCGGGCCGGGGGTCTGCGCGCCCAGGGCGATGTACACCAGAAACACACCGCTGCCCATGACGTTGAGCGCCATGATCCGTCTCAGCAGATGCGCCTGGACGAGCATCGAGTAGAAGCCAATGGCGAACAGCGCCATACCCGCGAGTGCGTAGATGCGGTAGTCGGCGTCAGGCATGGTGCGCGTTCGGCCTTCCTCCGAAATAGAGCAGGCCGAGCGTGAGCCCGATCGAGACGAGCGCGGCGGATTCGATGACCATGATCCAGGTGCCGCCGGTGCCCGCAGGGAACTGGAGGAGACCTCCGGTCAGCAGCATCGTGACGGCACACACGGCTGCGAACACAATCACCCCCAGGACGAGACCCGCGCGCAGGAGGCGTTCGAACGCCAGGGCGCGGCGCGCCAGCCCGCCGAGCATCACGAGGACGATGGCGCCGCCGAGCAACGCGCCGCCCTGGAACGCCCCGCCCGGCGCGAAGGCGCCGATCCAGAGCAGGTAGCCCGCCGCCAGCAGGAGCACGGGCAGCACCACCCGCAACAGTGGCATCAGCAGCGGACGGTCGTGAAGATGGCTGGCAGGCCATTCACCGCGGCGCAGCGACCACACCGCGACGATGGCCAGGAGCAGCACCCCGATTTCGAGCAGCGTGTCGTACCCTCGATAGTTGAGCAGCACCGCAGTGACGGGGTTCGTGACGCCGCTCTCGGGCAGTTTGGCGAGCGACGCGGCGGTTAGGCCCGCCGGTCTCAACGGGAGAGACAGCACGGCCCATCCCAGCGCGGCGAGCAGCGCCAGCGAGAGGACGCCGATCGGCATGCGGGACGTCATGTCGGCGCCTCCCCTCGGGTCGCGGTCGCGGCGCGCTCCCGCCTGCGCATCCGCACGAGCGCCGAGAGAATCAGCGCGCCCGTCAGGCCGGATCCCACCGCCGCCTCGGCCAGCGCCACGTCCGGCGCGCGAAGCCGCACCCAGGCCACGGCGATGAGCAGGCCGAGGGCGATGAAGCTGATCACGGCGCGGAACACGTCCCGATCGTTCAGCGAGCGCCACGCGAGCACCACGATGACGAGCAGCAGCAGCCCGTCAAAGATCTGGAGTATCACGGCGACCTCCGCGTCCACGGCGTCTGCCCGCGCCGGTACGCCTCGTTGCCGATGAGGAAGCAGATGGTGGCGCTGGCGGCAAGCACCATCACCCAGATCAGGCCGAGCTTGAACACCTCTGGCCAGTTTTCGGCTTGCAGCATCAACGCCAGGACGGTCAGGCCGAGCCCCACGTTATCAGCCTTCGTCAGCGCGTGAAGGCGCGAGTACAGGTCGGGGAAGCGCAGCAGGCCCACCGTGCCCGCCACGAAGAAGAACAATGCGGCGAGCAGCAGCACGCCGGTGAGGACATCCACGACGATCATGGCTGTGGATCCTCCTGAGCATCCTCCTGCGCTTCATCGCCCGGCCAGCCCCGGAGGACGAAGGCCGCACCGAGGACGGCGGCAAGCAGCGCAAACACCAGCGCGATGTCCAGCGCCCGGGCCATGCCGAGTCCTTTGCCGAGCACCAGCACCAATGCCACGCCGGTGGTGCCGAACAGCAGCGCCGCCAGCAGGCTGTCGGCACGCCCGGGTTGGCGGAAGAGGTGGCCCAGGCCAAGAACGATGGTGAGCAGGAACGCGACTGCCGCCCCGAGGTAGAGCGCACTCACGACGCCTCCTCCGGCTCCGGGAGCCTCAGCCCGAACATCCCCGCGACGTGGTCCTCCAGTTCGCGGAGTTCTTCTTCCACGCGCGGGGAGGCATCCAGCACATGGACGCAGATGCTTCCGACCGTGATGGCCACCACGGCCGTGCCTGGCAGCAGGCTAATCGCTCCACAGAACAACAACCGGGCCGAACCCGGTGGCAGGTGGAGCGGGAAGCAGACGATGGCCGGAGACAGCGGCAGCGCCGGCGACAGCGCCCGCCGGGCCACATCCCAGCCGCCACGCAGGGATTCGCGGAGGAAGAACCCGGCGAAGGCGATCGCGCCACCCGCGGACAGTCGCCATCGCGTGTCCGGGAGCAGCCTGACGCTGACCCAGGCCGCGGCGAACACGACAGGCCCGCCCACGAGCCACGAACTCCAGTCCGTGCCGTTCATCCCCAGCCAGACGAGCGCCATCAGCGCGAGACGCGCGATGAAGCGCCCCGCGACAGCGGGTGTGTGCGCAGGCCTAGCCGGGTGCGTGACTGCCGTCATGTGCCGTTCAGGTCGTGGGCCAGAGGTGCCAGAGGTAGCCGCCGTAGAGCGCCAGCAGCAGCCACACGATCAGCATGAGAGACACGCTCCGATCTCTGGCGCATTATGCCTCACCTTCCCGCCACGAGGGGCCAGTCCGGGAACGCCCGCGTCGCACGAAAGAGCGCCTCCCCATTCGCGAGGCGCCCATGAAGCCGTGGCGGAAGATGGGGCAGTTCGCGGGCACAGGCGTCTACATGCAGGCCGCCTTCCTGCTGCTGGCCGGCCGGGCCCCCTCTTGATCAGGGTGTTCACGCCGAAGCCGGGCACGTGGCTGGACCTCACCAGCCCGCCGTGCCGGCGCCACCCTTGAACGGGCCGACCACCTCGGGCGTGATCCAGCCACCGTAGAACCCGCCTGGCTGTGCCTCCACCCGCACTTCGTCCATGTAGCATGCGAGGCGTCCCGGGTAGAACGACAGACACTCGCGGACGTCCTGGAATGCGGGGCACGGGTCGTCGTATGACCAGCCGACGGCCTCCAGCCGGAGCGATGGCGTGGCGACGGTCCAGTATCGGGCGGCGCCTTTCCATTCGCAATACGACGCACCCGGCGCCGGGCGGAGGTACGTGGTCACCACGTCCGCTCGTGGAATGTAGACGGTCGGCGGGCTGGCCGTCTCGAGCACGCGCACGGCCCGCCGCGTGCGTGCGATCTCGATCTCGCCGGCCTTCACCACGACCTCACGCACAACACGCTCGATGCGCGGCGGCCGCGGATAATCCCACACCGACTCCTCGCCGGGTCCCGGCGCGACGGCAAATGGCGGGCGCTGCTGGCCATAGTAGCGCCAGCCGCCTGGGGCCGGTCGTGCCGAGGGCCGCTGATGGTCCATGTCTTCAAGACGACGATCTCATCCGGAAGGATTCGGGAGCGGCGGCCGCCAACGGCACCAGGTGGGTCGTCATCGGCTGAATCGCATCGCAGACCAGCATGTTGCCGGCCCGGAATTTCCCTCAGCGATGAACTGTTCGTACGCGTTCGTCGTGACGCAGAATTCCCGGGGAACCCTGAATCCCGCCTGGATGAGCGAGCCGAGCCTGGCCGCCTTGCCGCCAACCAGCCCGTCTCCCGCACCAGCGGCCTCCGCCAGGGGGACTATGCAGGACGGGCGGGAACCCACTGCCGGACCTCTTGAAAACGGGTGACGTGGAAGAACCGAAGGATGTCGATGCGGAAGAGACCGCAGGACGCGGAGCGGACGAACGTGTTGAGGTAGGGGTGCCGGTCGGTGAGCAGATGGGACCACTGCTCGAACTCAGGTCCCGTCGCCACTTCGTGCGCGCGGCCGGTCGCCGTCACGGCTTCGACGTCCATGAGCTGACCGGGGAGCGCCGATCGGTTGTCGATGACGAGCGCCACGTGCGCGCACTCCGAGAGCAGGCGGTACTTCCTGGTGGCCTTCTGTGTCGCGAAGACCGCTGACTCGAGGTCAGGGGTCATGGCGTACGCCACCAGCGAACCATAGGGTTGCCCCTGGCCCTGCGTGCACAGCACGCCGTACAGCTGGCCGTCGACGAGCCGCCTGATGATCCTGCCGAGGTCCTCGCCCGAACCATCCTCCGGGGCGGCCGTGCCCGCGATTTCGTCCGGGACGCGCATGTCTCTCTCCCCACGCCGTCTGCGGCTCTGGCCGAACCCCTGCGACCCGCCGCGTGTCATGCG
>JALOKU010000242.1 GCA_025456345.1 Vicinamibacterales bacterium
AACGAAGCCCGCCGCCGGTCCGCAGCCGCCGGTGACGCCGAAGCGAGGCGTGAAGGCGCTGCAGTCCGACCTCTCGTCCTACTACCGCGCTCCGGCCTTCCAGAACGCGGTGTGGGGCGTGCTCGTCAGGTCGCTCAAGACCGGCGAGACGCTGTTCTCGCTCAATCCCGGCACGCTGCTGATGCCGGCGTCCAACATGAAGGTCGTCACCATGGCGGCCGCCGCCGAGCGCCTTGGCTGGGACTACACCTTCGTGACCACGGTCGTCG
The DNA here is from genome assembly GCA_025456345.1 of Vicinamibacterales bacterium. Lineage (GTDB taxonomy): Bacteria > Acidobacteriota > Vicinamibacteria > Vicinamibacterales > JAKQTR01 > JAKQTR01. The sequence continues at coordinate 270 of JALOKU010000242.1, forward strand.
CCACGGGCCCCGTCGAGGGCGGCATCGTCAAGGGCGACCTCGTCGTCGTCGGCAGCGGCGACCCCTCGCTCGGCGGGCGGCCGACAGAAGGCCCGTCGGTGGTCGAGCGTTGGGCGGACCAGATCCGCGCGAAAGGCATCACGCGCATCGAAGGCCGCATCATCGGCCACGATAACGTCTTCGACGACGAGGGGCTCGGCCAGGGCTGGGCCTGGGACAATCTGGCCTACGGCTACTCGACGCCAACAAGCGGCCTCGCCTTCAACGAAAACGTCGTGAGGCTGAGCTTCGCGCCCGGCTCGGCGGCGGGCGACTCGGTTGCGGTGGCGGCCCGGCCTGACGGCAGCGGATTGACGATTGAGGCGGCGGTCACGACGGCGGCCACGGACCGCACGGCCGACGTCAATGTCGTGCGGCAGCCGGGGAGCCTGACGCTCGGCGTCAGCGGCTCGGTGCCGGCGGGAAAGACCGACGTCACCCAGACCGTCTCCGTGGAGAATCCCACGGAGTTCATGGCCGGCGCATTCCGGCAGGCGCTCGTCAGCCGCGGCATCGACGTGGCCGGGGGCGCAATCGACGTGGACGTGCTGCCGGCGACGCCTGATGTGAGGGCCGGCGAGACGCTCGTGAGCTACACGTCTCCCCCGCTCACGGAGATCGGCAAAGTCCTCTTGAAGGTGAGCCAGAACCTGTACGCCGACACGCTGCTCAAGGCCATCGGCCGCCCGGCTGACGGCGGCCCGGCGACGACCCGGGAAGGCAGGCGGGTGCTTCGGGAAGTGCTGGAGGGTTGGGGCATCGCGCCGGACCAGTACATCCAGGCGGACGGATCAGGTCTGTCGCGCTACAACTACCTCACGGCCAATGTCCTCGTGGCCGTGCTGACGCGGATGTACACCGATGAGCGCCACCGCGCCGCGTTCTCCGGCGGGTTGCCGATCGCCGGCGTGGACGGCACGATCGCGAGCCGGATGAAGGACACGAAGGCGCAGGGCAACGCCCGCGCGAAGACCGGGTCGATCACCAACGCACGGGCGCTCTCCGGGTACGTCACATCGTCGGACGGCGAACCGCTGGTGTTCTCGATGATCGTCAACAACTTCAACGTGCCGCAGTCCCAGGCCGACGCCATCATCGACCGCGCCGTCGTCCGCCTGGCTGATTTCCGCCGCTAGTTCCCCGGCTGCTGCGTATCCGGAACCGGCGGGTTGCGGCCGTCGTGTTCCTCGCCGGCGCCGTTGGCGCGTGGCGCGTGCTGCACGCGCCGGTACTCGCCAACTACGTGACGGAGCCGGCCTCGAAACTGGATGAGTTCGCGCCGATCTACCAGTTCTCCGAAACGGCGTCGATCCCGGTGCGCGCCACGGCCGACCGGGTGTATGACGCCATCTTCAGCGTGACCGCCGCCGAGGTTCCGTTCTATCGCACCCTGGCGTGGGTGCGCCGGGGAGGATCGTCGGGGCCGGAAAGCGTGCTGAATCCCTCCGACCACGAGTCCCTCGTTCGCGTCGCCACGCGGACGTCTTTCCTGGTGCTGGCCGAGGTGCCCGGCCGGGAGTTCGTGATGGGAGCGGTCGTGGTGGCGCCGGAGGGTGTGCGGCTGGCCTCGGGCCCGACGCCGGAGATGTTCAAGGGGTTGACCCGGCCCGGCTTCGCGAAAGCCTCGATGAACTTCACGATCGAGCCTCAGGGCCCAGGCCTGTGCCTCCTCAAGACGGAGACGCGGGTGCACGCCACCGACCCGGCGTCGCGCGACCTCTTCAACCGCTACTGGACGATGATCGCGCCGGGCAGCCTGCTCATCCGCCACATGTGGCTGCGGGCCATCAAAGTGCGGGCTGAATCGACGACTCGATGAGTTGAGTGAGCGCGGCCGCCATCTCGGCCCGGTCTCCGCCGAGCCCGCCGCCCTGCGCCAGGTCCGCTTTCCCGCCGCCCTTGCCCCCGAACCGCTGTAGAAGCGCCTTGAGGACGGCCGCCGCGTCCAGGTTGACGTCGGAGGCGCGCGCGACCACCACCAGCACCGGATCTCCGGCTGAAAGCAGCGCCGCGACAATCCCTGGCTGCGCGGCCGCGGCGGCCGCCAGGGCCTTCAGCCCGGCCTGATCCCATCCGTCGAGCGCCTCGACAACGACGCGGGCCGGGCCCGCCTGCCGCGCGCGCTGAACGAGCGCGGCGGCTTCATGGACCGCGAGCCGTTCGCCAAGATCGCGGATCGATCGTCGTAGACCCTTGTTTTCCGCCTGCGCGCCCTCGATGGCCGAGGGCAGGTCCTGGGGCGCCACCGAGAGGAACCTCAGGCTGCCCGCCACTGCATCGCGCAGGACACGGAACTCGCGGAGGGCGCGGGCGCCGCACACGAACTCGAGCCGCATGCCGCCGCGGAACTTCTCCCACGAACGAAGCGCGATGACGCCCACCTGGCCGGCCCGCGCGACGTGCGTGCCGCCGCAGGCCGACATGTCGAAGTCCTCCACCTCGATGACGCGCAGAGGCCCGCTCCGCGTCGGCTCCTTGCGAAACGTCATCGCGGCGGCTTCCTCCGGCGTCGCGAAGCGGATCGACACCGGCCGGTTCTCCCAGACGATGCGGTTGGCCTCCGCCTCGGCCGCCGCCATGGCCTCCGGGCCGAGGACCTTGTCCAGGTCGAGCGTCGACAGGACGGCCCCCAGATGGAACCCGACGGTCCGTGCGCGATGCAGGCGGTCGAAGGACGCCGACAGGATGTGCTGGCCCGTGTGCTGCTGCATGTGGTCGAAGCGGCGGGCCTGGTCCACGCGCCCGTGGACGCGAGCGCCTTCGGCGAGCGGCGCGCCGACCACGTGGCCGATGGTCCCGTCTTCCCGATCGACAACGTCGACCACCTCGCTGCCGCCGAGCGATCCGGTGTCGTTCGGCTGCCCGCCTGAAGTGGGATAGAACGCGGTGCGATCGAGCACCACGAGAGGCCGGCCCTCAGCGGTCGACGAGGAGATCACGGTGGCGTCGAACTCCACGCAGGACGGATCCGTGTAGTAGATGCGTTCGGTCACGGTGATCACACTCTCCGATCCAGCCGCGGGTCTGGCACGCCAGCCTCGGCAAATCCCCTGGCCCTGAGCAGGCAGCTGTCGCAGAGGCCGCACGGCTCGGCATCGGGGCCAGGATCGTAGCAGCTGCTGGTCAACCCGTAGTCGAGGCCGAGCGCCAGTCCCCGCCGGATGATGTCGCCCTTCGTCAGGTTGATGAGCGGCGTGTGGACGGCGAAACGGGCGCCCTCGACGCCGGCCTTCGTCGCGAGCGCGGCCGTGCGCTCGAACGACTCGATGAACGCCGGCCGGCAGTCGGGATA
>JALOKU010000047.1 GCA_025456345.1 Vicinamibacterales bacterium
GGACGTCCCGCCTGTGTGGCCAGGTCTGGGCTGTTACCGCTGTCTTCGTTCGCCATGCGTTGCGCGTCCTCCTGCACTTCGAGATTTGCCGGTCTTGGGCTCAGCGCCGGCGGGCTGAGGATGATGCGGCCATCTACTGTAGCCACAAGCAGTTGAGTGTACGACACTTAGGGCGTTCGGGTCAAGAAACCCGCGCGCGGACAATCGCCAGCACCTCATCCGCCACCCGGGACGCGGGGACGCCGGTGGTGTCGACCACCGTGGCGTCGGCCGCGATGGTCAGCGGCGAGGCCTGCCGCGTACGATCGTTCTCGTCCCGCCGCTGCATGGCCTCGGCGATGTGGGCCAGGTCCTGCGTCTGCGCGGCCGAGTGGGCCGGGTCGCAGGCCCGGCGCCGCGCCCGCTCGTCGGCGGAGGCGTCGAGGTAGATCTTCACCGCAGCGGCCGGGAACACCACCGTCCCGATGTCGCGGCCTTCCATCACGAGCGGCCCCTGCTCGGCCAGCGCCCGCTGGCGCGCGACCAGCTCGGCCCGCACCTGCGGCAAGCGGGCCACCCGGGTGGTCGCGCGATCGATGTCAGGCGTGCGGATCGCGGCCGACACGTCCGTGCCGTCAATCATGACGCGGCTCCCGTCGACGTCGATCACGGCCGCCTGCGCCACGGACAGCACGGCGCCTTCATCGTCGAGATCGAGGCCCAGCTGCTGCGCCCGCCACGCGACCGCCCGATACATGGCGCCCGTGTCCACATGGCGGTAACCCAGCGCGGCGGCCAGCGCGCGCGCCACAGTCCCCTTCCCCACTCCCGAGGGGCCGTCGATGGCGATGACTGGGTGCATAGCTTGTCAGGGGCTAGGGGCCAGGCGCTGGGCGCTAGTCAGTCAAACGCTGGCCGGCACGTCCCTCACGCGGCGACAGCCGCGTCGGACCAGCCCCTAGCGCCTAGCCCCTAGTCCCTGCGTCAGCCCAAGAGTGTAACATGTCACCCCATGCGCCTCCGGAGCCTGGCGGTGGCGGGCGTGGCCGTCGTGACGGTCGCGGCGTTGAGCGCGCCGTTCTGCCGTTCCTATACGCGGTCGGCTGCGCTCATCGTGCGGATGGCCGGCCTGCAGGGCCCGGTGGCCGGCGCGCTCGCATGGGAACGCGAACCCGTCGCGGCCCACGACACCCAGGTGCCGTCGAGGCACGGCGCCCTGCGCGCCCGCCTCTACGTGCCGGACCGCTACCGCCGCGCGATCGTGCTGGTGGCGGGCGTCAACGCGCTGGGCATCGACGAACCGCGCCTGTACGGCCTCGCCCACGAGCTGGCGGGCGTCGGCTACGCCGTGCTGACCCCGGAGCTGCCCGACCTGCAGCGCTACGACGTCACGCCGCGCACCACCGACATGATCGAGGACGCCGCCGTCTGGCTCTCGAACCAGCCCAGGCTCGCGCGCGACGGCCGAGTGGGCCTGGTGGGCATCAGCTTCGCCGGCGGCTTGTCCATCGTCGCCGCGGGGCGGCCCGCGCTGCGCGACCGCGCGGCGTTCGTGCTGTCGTTTGGCGGCCACGCCAACTTCCAGCGCGTGCTGCGCTTTCTCTGCTCGGGGATGGAGCCGGCCCCGCCGGACGCGGGCCACGGCACGGCGGGGCCCGGCCAACGGCATCGCCGCCCGCACGACTACGGCGTGGTCATCGTCCTGCTCGGCGGCGCGGACCGCGTCGTGCCGCCCGACCAGGTCGAGCCGCTTCGCGCGGCGATCCTCACCTTCCTGCGGGCCTCGCACTACGACCTGATCGACCGGCGCAAGGCGGCGGAGACCTTCGCCGAGGCGAGGCGGATCGCCGGTGGCCTGCCCGAGCCCGCCCGCACGTTCATGCAACAGGTCAACAATCGCGACGTCGAGGGCCTGGGCCAGACGTTTCTGCCGCTCATCGATCAGGCGTCGCATGCCCCGGCGCTGTCTCCGGACAAGTCGCCGGCCCCGGCCTGCCCGGTCTACATCCTCCACGGGGCGGACGACAACGTCATTCCGGCCGTCGAGTCGCTGTGGCTCGGCCGCCATCTGGAGGGGCGCACGCGGACGCGCACGCTGCTGAGCCGCATCATCACCCACGCGGAACTGAACTCGGACCAGGACAAGCGGGAGATCTGGCAGTTGGTGGATTTCTTCGCGAGCCTGCTCAGGCGTTAGCCCTTCGACTCGCCGCGTCCGCGGCTCGCTCAGGGCGAACCCGCGTGCGATGATACGGGTTCGGGATTCGGGGTTCGGGAATCGCGGAAGGTCCGTCTTCTTGCTTCTTGCTTCTTGCTTCTGTCTCGTGTCTTCTACTGACTACTGGCTACTGGCTACTGGCTACTGGCTACTGACATGGACAAAGCACCAACCGGCGACCGTCTCCAGAAGATCCTCTCCGCCGCCGGCGTCGCGTCGAGACGTGCGGCGGAGACGCTGATTGTGAACGGCCGGGTCTCGGTGAACGGCGTCACCATCCTCGAGCTGGGCACGCGAGCCGACCCGGCCCGCGACGACATCCGCGTCGACGGCCAGCGCGTGCGCGTGGCGTCGCGCCACCGCTACATCCTGCTCAACAAGCCGCGCGGGTACATGACCACCAGGAAGGACCCGGAGCAGCGGCCGACGGTCCTCGACCTGCTGCCCGGCGTCCGGGAGTACATCTACCCGGTGGGCCGCCTCGACTACGATTCGGAAGGCCTGCTGCTGCTCACCAACGACGGGGAAGTCGCGGCGCGCCTGCTGCACCCGAGCCACGAGGTCGAGCGCGAGTACTACGCGCGCGTGCGCGGCGTGCCCGACGAGCGTGCGCTCGAACGGCTGCGGCGCGGCGTGCTCATTGAGGGCCGCCGGACGGCGCCCGCGGTCGTGCGGCTGGTCGAGACCGGCCTGGGTGCCCGCGAGGACCAGTCGCTGGTGTCGATCGCGCTGCACGAGGGCCGCACCCGGCAGGTCCGCGACATGTGCGACGCCATCGGCCACCCGGTGGTCCGGCTGAAGCGCGTGCGGTTCGGCCCGATCGCGGATCGGACGCTCAAGGTGGGCGAGCATCGCGACCTGACGTCGCGCGAGGTGGCCCTGCTCAAACAGGCCGGGGCGGGCGGCGTCAGTTCAGCGTCGGGTCCTCGTCCGGGGCGAGGTCCGACGTCTCATCCGACGCCTCGTCGGCAGTCCCGTCCGGCGCCTCGAGAGGCAGGAACTGGTCGCTCGGACCGGCCTCATTCAGCCCCGGAATCTCGAACCCGAGCACCTCGGCCATATCCTCGACCTTCGGGAGGTCGGTCAGGTCGTTGAGGCCGAACCGCATCAGGAACTCGCGGGTGGTCGCGTAGAGGAACGGCCGCCCCACCACGGGCTTGCGGCCCGCGATCTTCACCAGCTTGCGCTCCGCCAGCGTGCCGAGCACGCCCGACGTGTTCACGCCGCGGATCTCGGTGATCTCGGCCGCCGTGACGGGCTGCCGGTAGGCGACGACCGCAAGCGTCTCGAGGGCCTGCACGGAGAGCTTCGAGCTCTTGCGCTCGTGGAAGAGGCGGCGCACCCATTCGTGGAGGTCCGTGCGGGTGACAATCTGCAGGCCGCCCGCGATCTCGACCATCTGCAGGCCGCGATCGGGGCGGTAGTCCGCCTTGAGCGCCGCCAGGGCCCGCTCCACGTCCTCGCGGGGCTCCGCGTCGAGCAGCTTGAAGAGCGCCTTCGGCGCAAGCGGCTCGGGCGACGCGAACACGAGGGCTTCGACAATCGCCTTCAGCTCCGTTGATACCGGAGGCTCGGCCGGCTCCGGCGCAGGCGCCGCGTCGGCGCCGGCCTCATCATCGAGCCGCAGGGCCATGCCCGGGATGTCCGACAGCGCCACGGTCTGGCCGGCCTGTTCCGGCGCCGCTGATTCCGGTGCCGCCGCCTCGGGTGCCGCCGCGTCACGCGCGGTTGCCGCGTCGGCTGTCTTGCTCTTCTCCCGTTTCGCCATGCGCGTCCTGACCTCGTCCGTGTGTCGTGCTGCGAGCGAGCGTACCCGGGCCTTCCCTCTCGCCTCTCCCCTATTTCCCTCTCGCCAGTCTCCCGTCCCCTACGCCGTCGCTCTCTTATACACGCGAATCGCCCCGAACATCCCCGCCTGGAACACGCGCACCACCCGCGTGCGAATCATCTCCAGCAGCGCGAGGAAGGTGACGATGAGGTCCTGGCGGGTGTCGGCGTCCTCGAAGAGATCCTCGAAGCCGCAGGCCTCCGTCTCGGAGAGCCGGGCGAGCAACTGTTCGATACGCGCCTCGATGGACACCTGCGCGCCCGGGAACGCCATCTTCGGCCGCTGCCTGGCCCTGTCGAGCACGGTCTTGAACGCCGCCATGAGGCTGAACAGGTCGACCTCGACCTCAGGCTCGTACTCGTCGCCCGCAATCCCGGCCACGCGCTGGTCGGGGCGCTGCCACTGGGCGCTGCGCAGCTCCTCGCGCTCGTGCAGGAGGTTCGCGGCCGCTTTGAACTTCTGGTATTCGAGCAGCCGGTTGACCAGCGCCGCGCGGGGATCCTCCTCGGGGTCCTCCTGCGACGCGTCGGGCCGCGGCAGCAGCATCCGCGACTTGATGTGGATGAGCGTGGCCGCCATGACGATGAACTCGCCGGCAACGTCGAGGTTCAGCTCCTCGAGGATCTCGAGGTAGTCCAGGTACTGGGCCGTGATGAGCGCGATCGGTATGTCGTAGACGTTCAGCTCGTTCTTCTTGATGAGGTGAATCAGGAGATCGAGCGGGCCGGTGAACTGATCCAGCCGGACGGTGTACGCGTCCGGCGACGGCTCGAAATCGGGTTCGACAGGCTGCGGCAGCATCAGCGGTACGACAGCTTCATCGCCTCGCGCACGCGCGCCATGGTCGCCTGCGCCACGAGCCGGGCCTTGCGCGAGCCGTCGGCGATGACGTCGCGCAGCGCGTCCGGCCTCGCCAGCAGCTCCGCGCGCCGCTGGCGCATCGGCTCGAGCGTGAGTTCGAGGGCCGCGATGAGCTTGCGCTTCACTTCGACGTCGCCGACCTTGCCGGCGCGGTACCGCGCCTTCAGGTCGTCGACCTCCGCTGCGTCGGGGTTGAAGGCGTCATGGTAGGTGAACACCGGGTTGCCCTCGACGTTGCCCGGGATGTCGGCCCGGATGCGCGCCGGGTCGGTGTACATCGACATCACCTTGGCCCGGACCGTGGCCACGTCGTCGGCCAGGTCGATGGCATTCCCGTAGCTCTTGCTCATCTTGCGGTTGTCGAGGCCCGGCAGGCGCGGGAAGCGCGTGAGCAGCGGCTGCGGCTCGACGAACACCTCCCCGTAGAACGCGTGGAACCGCCGGACGACCTCGCGCGACAGCTCGAGGTGCGGGACCTGGTCTTCGCCCACCGGCACGAAGTGCGCGTTGTACATGATGATGTCGGCCGTCTGCAGCAGCGGGTAGCCCAGGAACCCGTAGGTCGAGAGATCCTTCTCGGTCAGCTGGTCGCGCTGTTCCTTGTAGGTCGGCACGCGCTCGAGCCACGGCACCGGGATGATCATCGAGAGCAGGAGGTGCAGCTCGGCGTGCTCGGGGACGAGCGACTGCACGAAGATGGTGGACTTCCCGGGGTCGAGGCCCGCGGCGATCCAGTCGGCCACGTTGGAATAGGCGTAGCCGGCGATGTCGTCGGTGGCGCCGTACTCGCTCGTCAGGGCGTGCCAGTCGGCCACGAAGTAGGAGCAGTCGTACTGGTCCTGCATCGGCACCCAGTTGCGGAGGGCGCCGACGAGATGGCCGAGGTGCAGGCGGCCGGTGGGCCGCATTCCGGAGACGACGCGGGCTTTGACAGCGGTCACGGTGCCTTCCTGACGAATCCCCTCACGCTAGCATTCCCGCGCGAAGTGCGCAAGGACGGCATCCGCGGCCCTGGCACCGACAACGGCGCTGAGCGCCTCGCGGCCAGCCCGCCGGACGCCCGCCACGCTGCCGAACGTCTCGAGCAGCGCGCGCCGGCGCCGCGGGCCGATGCCGGCGATGTCGTCGAGCCCGGAGCGCAGGTCGCGCCGGCGCCGGGCGCTGCGCTGAAAGGTGACCGCGAACCGATGGGCTTCGTCGCGGATGCGGCGCAGCAGCAGCAGCGACGGGTGGTGGGGCGCCAGCGCGATCGGCTCCGCCCGGTCGCGCGTCACGATGAGTTCCTCTTTCTTCGCGAGGCCGACCGCCACCAGATTGGCGAGGCCCAGCTCCTTCAGCGCCGCGTACGCGGCGGAGAGCTGGCCCGCGCCCCCGTCGATCAGGATGAGGTCCGGGTGCGGCGCCCCCGACTCGAGGAGCCGGGCGTAGCGGCGGCCGACCACCTCGCGCATGGACGCGACGTCGTCGAGCGGCGCCCCGCGGATGCGGAACTTGCGGTACTCGCCCTTCCGCATGCGGCCGTCCTCGCAGACAACGAGCGAGGCCACCGTGTCGCTGCCCTGGAGCGTCGAGATGTCGAAACACTCGACGCGCCGCGGGAACGACGGCAGCGCCAGCACCTCGCGCAGCCTGTCGAGGGCCTCGTAGTTGGCCATCTCGCCGCCGCCGAAGCGCGATGGATAGGCGAGGGCGGCGTTGCGCGTGGCAAGATCCAGCAGCCCGCGCCGTTCCGCCGTGCGCGGCACCAGGACGTCCACCCTCCGCCCGGCCCGCTCCGAGAGCCACGCCTCGAGCACCGGGGACGCGTCGAGCCGCCACGCCACGTGGACCTCCGGCGGCACGTCCCGATCCGCGTAGAATTGCGGAATCGCGGCCTCCAGCACGTCGGGCTCCGACTCGGTCTGGCCCGCCTCGGAGTCGGCCACCAGCTCGACGCGATCGATCACCCGCCCGCCCCGCATCTGGAACACCTGGATGACGCTGCCCGCCGGGCCGGTCTTCACCCCGATCGCGTCGCGGTCGCCGACGCGCGCCGGCGACATCCGCGCGTGGCGGTCGCGGAGCTGGCCGAGCGTGCGCAGCGCGTCGCGCAGGTGGGCGGCATGCTCGAACCGCTCGGCCTCCGCCGCCCCGCGCATATCCTGCTCCAGTTGCCCGATGAGCTCGGTCGTCCGGCCCTCGAGGAGCAGCCGCGTGCGGTCGACCGCGGCCCGGTACTGACCGGCCGGACAGATCGTGTCGACGCAGGGGGCCAGGCAGCGGCCGATCTGGTACTCGAGGCACGGCCGGTCGCGCTTCCCCGTGATCTCCTCGTTGCACGATCGCAGCCCGAAGAGGCGGTGCGCCAGGCTGATCGAACGGCGCGCCAGGCTCGCGGGCAGGAACGGGCCGGCGTAGAGGTTGCCGTCGCGCTCGGCCCGCCGCGCCACCATCACGCGCGGGAACGCCTCGCTGGTGGTGAGCCTCAGGAACGGGAAGTTCTTGTCGTCCCGGAGCCGGATGTTGTAGCGCGGCAGGCGCTGCTTGATCAGGTTGTTCTCGAGGACCAGCGCGTCTACCGCCGAGTCGGTGACCACGACCTCGAGTGCCTCGGCCTCCGTGAGCAGCGCGTCGATGCGCGGCGACGCCCCCCAGGCCCCGAGGTAGCTGCGCAGGCGATCGCGCAGCACCGTCGCCTTGCCCACGTAGAGGGTGCCGCCCCCCCGTCCGAGAAACAGGTAGACCCCCGGCTGCTCGGGCGCGCGGGCGATCTCCTGCTTGAGGTCCTGAATGGGCATGGACTACACTATCGAGTCCAATCTGATGCGACGTCCATCGTTCATTATACGGATCCGATGACCTTCACAGGACTGATCGGCTTCATCTTCAACTTCCCCCTGCGCGCCATCATCTGGACGTGCGTCAAGCTCAGGATCTCCCCGAACGTCCTGACGTTCACCGGGGTGGTCGTCAACGTCATCGCGGCCTGGGAACTCGCCCACGCCCGGTTCGTCTCGGCCGGGTTCTGGATGGTCGCCGCCAACGTGTTCGACTACATCGACGGCAAGGTGGCCTCCGAGCTGAACATGGCGACCGAGTTCGGCGCCTTCTTCGACTCGGTGATGGACCGCATCTCGGACATCACGCTCTTCATCGGCCTCATCGCGCTCTACAACCGGATCGGCACCGGCAGCATGGATTACGTGCTGACGACGTCGCTGGCCATGATGTTCGCGGTGATGACCAGCTACACCCGCGCCCGCGCCGAATCGCTCATCGAGAAGTGCAAGGTCGGCTTCCTCGAGCGCCCCGAGCGCATCGTGCTGTTCATGATCGGCGCCTTCACCAATCGCATGGCCGCGGTGATGTGGGTCATCCTCGTCCTGTCCGCCGTCACCGTCCTCGACCGGATCTACATGACCTGGCGCGAACTCAAGGCCGGCCGCAGCCTCGCGGCCGTCAAGGCCGGCACCGCGCCGCCGCCCATCCCGCCGACGCAGCCCGGCATCGTCCAGCGCGCCGTCGCCCTGCCCGCCATCATCATCTGGCGCGGCCTGTTCTGGACGTACGACCGCGGCTCCTGGCAGTACGACGTGATGGTGATCCTGATCCTCGCGTTCATCTGGCTGACGTCCCCGGCCTGGCTCGGCGACCCGATGGCCTCGCAGAGCAGAGGGCTCATTCAGTCGCTCATTCGCTAGAAGCAAGAAGCCAGAAGCAAGAATCAAGAACAAAGCCCCGCCCAGCTGAACAGCCGTTTTTCGCTTCTGACGAACGTCAGTTGGCCCTTCTTGCTTCTTACTCCCTGCTTCTCCGCCTCACACATCCTCCCTCCCGTCATGCCCCCCGAGATCGAGGGGGCCCGGGGTGAAGTGAAGCTGGTGGGCGGCGATGCGGTCTCGCAAGACCCGCCGGGCGGCGCCGAGGTGCTCGAGCGGCACAGTCAGCCGGCCGGCCTGCTGGCGCCGGTGGGCGGCCACGAGCACGGGCGGCCCCTCGTGGTGCCACGTCAGGCCCGTGATGTCCTCCCACCGCGCAAACCCGCGATTGAACCGCACGCCCTGCTCGAAGAACCCCCGCTTCAGCCGGAGGCTCAGCGGATAGAGGTAGCCGTAGTAGGCCAGCATCATCGCCTCGCCGAAGAGGCGCCACACGGGCCACTCCAGCACGAACAGCTTGTAGACGATGAGCAGGCCGAGGCCGGCCGAGATGAGCACCGGCAGGGCGGCGAACCGCGTGGGCGGCATGCGCCACGCGAGGAGTGCGTGGTTGCGCCGCCGCCAGTCCTGGAGGCAGACGAAGGCCGTGACGAGGTTCGCGGCGAGGAACCCGACACCGAAGAGGGACAAGAGGGTCCCGAGCGGGTCTGCCACACCGGCTCCTGGGGGAATCCTACGCCTGCCCCTCCCCGCCCGAGGACAGGGCCGGGTCGAAGCACCGGCGGCATCTGGCCTCGTAGGTGCCCTGCGCGCCGAGCAGCAGGCGGTCGCTGCTCACGACGAGCCGCTGCGTATGATTCGCCGGGTTGCCGCACACCATGCAGATGGCGAGCGTCTTGGTGATGTACTCGGCGATGGCCAGCAGCTGCGGCATCGGCTCGAACGGCTTCCCGAGGTAGTCCTGGTCGAGGCCGGCCACGATCACGCGCTTGCCGCGGTTCGCCAGGGCGTTGCAGACGGCCGGCAGCTCGCCGTCGAAGAACTGCCCCTCGTCGATCCCGACCACCTCGGTGTCGTCGTCGACCACCGTCAGCAACTCGGCCGACGAGCTGACGTTGCGCGAGGGGATGCGCATCTCGCTGTGCGACACGATCTCGTCGTGCGCGTAGCGCGAGTCGAACTGGGGCTTGAAGATCTGCACCTTCTGGCGCGCGATCTGGGCGCGAACATGCTGCCGCACACCACTTCGATCCAGCCCATGTGCCGCGTGCGCTCGGTATCCATCGCCTGCATGCGCGCCCCCATCCAGCCGTAACAGCACGGGCTGCGGGTCCTGTCCGCGCCGTTCCCATCTGTCCTCGGCTGACCTTCGCCTGTCCTGCCTGCGCCCTTCGGCTGGGCTCAGGGCGCCCTGAGCTTGTCGAAGGGCGGGCAGATGGGAAGCGCCGCGGCCACCCACAGCCCTAGCGCCCAGCGCCCAGCCCCTAGCCCCTAGCCCGGATCACGCCCTGCCCTGGTACTCGCCCGACTCGGTGTTCACGCGCACCTTGTCGCCGACGTTGATGAACGGCGGCACCGACACGACCAGGCCCGTCTCGAGGGTGGCGGGCTTGAGCTGCGCGCTGGCGGTAGAGCCCTTGATGGCCGGGGCGGTGTCGGTCACGGCGAGGTCGATTGTCTGCGGCAACTCGATGCCGACCGGCTCGGTGCCGTAGAACTCCACCTTGATGACGGATTCCGGCACGAGGTAGCCCACCGCGTCGCCCAGCACCTCGTCCGACAGCGTGATCTGTTCGTAGCTGCTCGTGTCCATGAAGTGATGTCCGGCGGAATCGCTGTACATGTACTGCATGGAGATCTCATCGAGGCTCGCCCGCTCGACCACGTCTTCCGAGCGGAGGCGCTGGTCGTTCAGCGTGGCGTTCCGGATGTTGCGCAGCTTGACGCGGACGAAGCCGCGGAGGTTGCCGGGCGTCACGTGCTGGAGCTCGAGGATGCGATAGAGCTCCCCGTCCAGCAGGATCAGGTTCCCTTTCTTGAGGCGCGTCGCTTGAATCGAACTCATCGTAGTTCCACGCTCGCCCCGACACGGGGCACAGGCGCCCATGCGAGGGCGGTTGGCGACCGTAAATCCTTATGATCGTAGCATATATGGCCTGGTGCCGCCAGTCGTGCTACGATACTTTTTGTGGCTGTTTCACGCTGGGACCCGCTGCACGACCTCCTCGCCCTGCACGAACGGATGAACCGCCTCGGCCCGGACGACCCGCCAGGCTGGACGCCGGCCGTCGACCTCTACGAGACCGCGGATCGCTTCGTCCTCAGCATCGAGCTGCCCGGCCTGACGCGCGACCAGATCAAGATCGAGCTGCAGCAGGACATCCTGACGGTCCGCGGCGATCGCGCGGTCCAGCACGAGGAAGGCGCCGAGTTCCACCGCGTGGAACGGGGCCACGGCCCGTTTGCGCGCTCGTTCTCCCTTCCGAACCCGGCGGACGCGGACCGCGTGCAGGCCGAGTTCCGCGACGGCGTGCTGACGGTTGCCATCCCGAAGCTCGCGCCGCCCACGCGCCGCATCACCGTGGACTGACATGAAGCGCGTCCTCTTCGCCACTGTGGCCACCGTCATCGGACTCGCGGCGGGCCTGGTCCTGACCGGGCGGCTGCACTCGACGCAGTCGAGCGATGCCGCCCCCGTCGCGCCTCTTCAGGCGGCCAGCGGCCAGGCGGGCCCGGCGGCTGTGCAGGGTGGAAGCGCCACGCGGCCGTTCGCCGGCCTGCCGGACTTCACCGGCGTCGCGAGCCAGGCGATTGGCGCCGTGACCAAGGTGTCGGCGACGCAGGCGATCCGGACCGCCAATAACCCGTTCTTCAACGACCCGTTCTTCCGTTACTTCTTCGGGGAGGAACCCGAGATGTTCGGCGGGGGCGAGGTCCGCGACGTGCCGCTCGGCTCGGGCGTCGTCGTTTCGAGCGACGGCTACGTGCTGACCAACAATCACGTGGTCGGCGACAACGGCGCCGAGTTCACCGTCGGCCTCGCCGACAAGCGCGAGCTCCGCGCGCGCGTCGTCGGCACCGACCCGTGGACCGACATCGCGCTGCTGAAGGTGAACGCCACCGGCCTGCCCGTGATTCCCTGGGGCGACTCGTCGAAGCTGAGAGTGGCCGAGTGGGTACTGGCGATCGGCAACCCCTTCCAGCTCAACCAGACGGTGACGCTGGGCATCGTGTCGGCCATCGGCCGCACCAACGTGGGCGTGGCGGCGTACGAGGACTTCATCCAGACCGACGCCGCCATCAACCCCGGCAACTCCGGCGGCGCGCTCGTCAGCGGCCGGGGCGAACTGGTGGGCATCAACACGGCCATTTATTCGCAGAGCGGCGGCTACCAGGGCGTCGGCTTCGCGGTACCCAGCAACCTGGCCCGCAAGGTGATGAACGACCTGATCAAGTACGGCCAGGTGCGCCGCGGCACGCTGGGGTACCTCCAGGTGCGCGAGATCAACGAAGCCCTCGCACAGCGCCTCGAGGTGCCGGTCTCGAAAGGCGTGCTCGTGGAGCGAATGACGCGGGACTCCTCGGCGTACGACGCCGGCATCCGCCCGGGCGATCTGATCGTGTCGTTGAACGGCAAGGCGGTCGAAGACATGGGCCAGATGCTCCGCCTCGTCGCCGATGCGCCCATCGGCGGCATCGTCACGGTGGGGGCGTATCGTGACGGACGGAAAGTGGAATTCAAGGCGACCGTCGTGGCGATGAGGCCGCGGACGGGGAGGCAGTAGTACGAACTCGGTAGTCAGTAGCCAGTAGAAGAACCAGGCGCAAGCAGGCAAACCGCACCGACGGCGCGACACCTCGATAACGTATTCCTGCTGACTACCTACTACTGACTACTGATTTCCTCCCCGATACCGCCCCGCTCCCTTTCACGAAGCACCTCCAGGCGCGGTCCGCTCCCACCCTGATCCCGATGCGGGGCGTCCACTCCACGGCGCCGAGGTCCAGTCCCCGGTCCTCAATCCACAGCCCCGCGCCGCGCGGCGCGGCCCGCGTGAGGTCGGTGCGATTGTCGTCCAGGGTGATGCCGAGCGCCCGCGCCAGGTTGCCGGGCCCCCGGCACAGGTCGTGCGCGTCGATCAGGGGCCGCCCCCGACGCCGCCGCATGAGGTCCTCGCCATCGACCGGGTCGAGCGCGCGCACGAGCACGGCAGCCGGGAACCCGCGCCGCTCCGTCACGGCGTTGAACAGGCAGTGCACGCCGTAGTTGAGGTAGACGTAGGCGTGGCCGGGGGCACCGTACAGCGGCTGGTTCCGCCGCGTCGGCCCCGGCGCGGCGTGGCAGGCCGGATCGGCCTCGCCGACGTACGCCTCGGTTTCGACGATGATGCCGGCCGTGACGCCTTCGGCCGTGCGGCGCACCAGCACCTTCGCGAGCAGATCCCGGGCGACGTCGAGGGTGGCCCGAGCATAGAAGGCACGCGGCAGCGGGCGGCCGCCGCCTCCGGCCGGCGTCACGGCATGCGGCCGGCCGCGCTGGCGCGCGGCACCAGGCGTTTCTGCGACCGCGACGCCGCCTCGGCGACCGGACGGCTCTTGTCGCGCATCAACACGTCGAGCAGCACCAGCGACGTCTGGTTGCCGACGATGCCGAGCACCTCGGCGACGCCGGCGCGGACCCTCTGGTCCGCGTTCGTCGAGAAGGACGCCAGTTCCAGGGCAGCGGCCGGCCCCAGTTCCACGAGGTAGGAGAAGGTATCCGCCGCGAGCGACGAGTACTTGAAGCCCAGCACGAGCTTCGTCATCTCGCTGAAGTTGCCGGTGCGCGCCTTCGCGAACGCCAGGGCATGGCCCACGTACGCCGACTGGTCCCGCTCGGCCTTGACCTGCATCTGGGCCATGGCCGCGGCGTCCCCCGTGCGCCCGATGCCCTCGACGGCCATCCGCCGCACCTGCGCGTCGCTGCTGCCCAGTTGCACCAGGAGAAAGGGGATGCTGCCGGGATGGCCGATCTTCGCCACCGCGTCCAGCGACGCCATCGCCTCCGGCCCCTTCTTGTGGTAGTTGAACAGGTCGATGAGCGACTGCACCGCCCGCTCGTACCGCATCTCGCCCAGCGCCCCCATCGACGCCAGCCGGAGATTCACGTCGGCTTCGTTCAGGCCGCCGACGATGAGATCGCCGGCCTGGGTGTGGATCGACGCGAGGTCGGCGTCGGGCTCGCCGGCCTGGTTCACGGCGGCAAGCAGCCGTCCGAGCGCGTTGGTGGCCGCCTCCTTCATCACGGGGTTCGACTCGCGCAGGATCGCGATCAGGGCGTCGATCATCCTCGTTGCGTCCGGGAACTGCCCGCGCAGGATGAGCGGCTTGCCGAGCACCGCCAGCGTGTAGGCGGCGTCGAAGCGCACGGTCGGCGTGCTGGACCCGGTCGCGGCCACCAGGCCGCGGATGATCTCGGGAGAGGCGGCGTTGGCAATCGTGGCGCCGGGGCCCTGCACGAACGCGAAGAGCGGCAGGGTGGCGCCCTGCTGTTTGACGATGCGCCGGCCCATCTCCGCGGTGTGCGGGACGTCGACCAGATAGAGCGCGAGCACCGTCTCCACCGCGGCGCCCTGCACGATCGGGTCGGCATCGGCGAGCAGCGGCGCAATCGCGGGCGCCGCCTCGAGGTAGCCCGCCTGGCGCAGGAGCACGAGCGAGCCGATGCGGGCGGTCGGGTCGGGGCTCTTCAGGCCGGCCAGCACGCGCTCGAACGGCACGTCCTGTGCGCGCGCCGGCGCCGGCGCCGCCAGCGCCGCCGCGACGAGCGCGGCCGTCACGAGGGCCCTCGCGAGGTTCGCACACCGCTGCGGGCAGGTGCTGACGCCGTCTCCGGCTGTGGTCATACCAACGCTCCCAGTTCTTCGGCCCGGCGGCTCGTCTTCAACACGTGGCGCAGGTACCGTCCCGTGTGCGATTCGGGCATCGACGCGATCTCTTCCGGCGTCCCGGTGGCCACCACGCGCCCGCCCTCGTCGCCGCCCTCCGGCCCGAGGTCGATGATGTAGTCCGCGGTCTTGATGACATCCAGGTTGTGCTCGATCACGAGCAGCGAGTGCCCCGCCTGCAGCAGGCGGCGGAAGGCGGCGAGCAGCCTGGCGATGTCGTCGAAGTGTAACCCGGTCGTGGGCTCGTCGAGGATGTAAAGCAGGCGCTCGCTGCCGGTGGCGGCCAGGTGCGCCGCGATCTTGATGCGCTGCGCCTCGCCCCCCGACAGCGTCGTGGCCGGCTGGCCGAGGCGGAGGTAGCCCAGGCCGATTTCGTCGAGCACGTGCAGCCGCCGCAGCACCTTCGGCGCCGCACTGAAGAACGCCAGCGCCTCGCGCACCGTGAGGTCGAGCACCTGGTGCACGTTGCGGCCTTTCAGCTTCACGTCGAGCACCCGGGGCTTGAACCGCCGCCCCTCGCACACGTCGCAGGGCACGAACACGTCGGCCAGGAACTGCATCTCGACGCGCACCTGGCCCTCGCCCTCGCAGGCCTCGCACCGGCCGCCGGGCACGTTGAAGGAGAAGTGACTGGCCGTGAGCCCCGCCGTCCGCGCGTCTTTCGTGGCCGCGAACAGCTCCCGGATCGGGTCGAACGCCTTCAGGTACGTCACCGGGTTGGACCGCGGCGACCGGCCGATGGGCGTCTGGTCCACCAGCACCGCGTCGCTCACGTACTCGGCGCCCTCGAGCTTCCGGTGCGCGCCCACGCGGCGCTCCGCGCTGCCCTTCAGCCGCTTGACGGCCGGGTAGATGATGTCGTGCACGAGCGTCGACTTGCCCGACCCGCTCACGCCGGTAATCACGGTCAGCGTGTTCAGCGGGAAGTCCGCGTCGATGTCCCGCAGGTTGTGCTCGGCCGCGCCAGAGACGCGGAGGCGCTGCCCGGCTCCGCGGAACCGGACCGCCGGGACGGCGATCGACAGCTCGCCGCGCAGGTACTTGGCGGTCAGCGACCGCGGCTCGCGCATCAGGCCGTCGAGGTCGCCGTTGTAGATGATCCGCCCGCCCTGCTCGCCGGCGCCCAGCCCGAGATCGACGATGTGGTCGGCGACGCGGATCATGTCGGCGTCGTGCTCGACGACGAGCACCGTGTTGCCCTGGTCGCGCAGCTGCCGGAGGATGTCGATGAGGCGCTGGTTGTCGCGCGGATGCAGGGACGCCAGGTTGATGCGCTGCGACTCGCCGCCGGAGAGCGTCGACGAGAGCCGGTCGAGCGTCAGGTAGTCGAGCCCGACGTCGCTCAGGAACGCGAGCCGCCGCCGGATCTCGCCGAGCAGCTTGTCGGCCACCGCCGCGTCCTTCTCGCCAAGCGACAGCGCGGCGAAGAACCGCTGCGCCTCCTTCACCGTGAGCCGGCCCACCTGGTCGATCGTGCGCTCCCCCACGCGCACGTCGCGCGCCTCGCGCCGCAGGCGCGTACCGTCGCACTCGGGGCACGTCAGGTAGCCGCGGTACCGGCTGAGGAACACGCGGACGTGCACCTTGTACTTCTTGCGCTCGAGCCAGCGGAAGAAGCCGCGGATCCCTTCGAAGTCCCCGCCGTCGCCGTCCAGGACGAACCGCTGTTCGCCGGCCGTCAGGTCGCGCCACGGCACGTCGAGCCGCACCCCCGCCGGTCTCGCCGCCCGCTTCAGGTCGGCGAGGTAGGTGCGATAGTGCGGCTTGCTCCACGGCTCGATCGCGTGCTGGTTGATCGTCTTCGCCGGATCCGGCACGACGAGATTCATGTCGATCTCGATGATGTTGCCGAAGCCATGGCAGCTCGCGCAGGCGCCGTAGGGGTTGTTGAACGAGAACAGGCGCGGCTGGGGATCCTCGTAGGCGATGCCGCACGCCCGGCACTCGAACCGTTCCGAGAAGGCGTGCAGCCGGTCGGGCAGTTCGATCGCGAAGGCCGCGCCGCCGCCTTCGGTGTAGGCCGTTTCAATCGAGTCGGTGAGACGGCTCTCGATGCCCGGCTCGACGACCAGCCGGTCCACGATGACGTGGAGTTCGGGCCGGCCCGCCAGCGCCGCGGCATCCACGTCGTCGAAGGCTGCGGCGCGGCCGTCCACGAGGAGGCGGCCGAAGCCCTTCTTGCGCAGCGAATCGAGCGTGGCCGCCACCGCCGCCGCCTTGCCGTTCCCGTTGCCATTCCGGTCGCCATTCGCGTGGCCGCTGGCCTGGCCGTTGCCGTTGCCGGCCTTCGCAGGCCCGGTCGCCGGCGCGGCATCGGGGGCCGCCACGTCGGCAATTTCCTCCTCGGTCTCAGCCGAATCGGCGATGGCGGGCGCCACCGGCACCATGGGCACGTCGAAGCCCAGCAGGATGCGGGTGCCCGCCGGCAAGGCCGCCAGACGGGCCGCCACCACGTCCGCCGTCTCGCGCATCACGTCCTGCCCGCACTGGCGGCACCGGGTCCGGCCCACCCTGGCCCAGAGCAGGCGCAGGTAGTCGTGGATCTCGGTGGTCGTGGCGACGGTCGACCGGGGATTGCGGATGCTGTTCTTCTGGCGGATGGCGATGGCCGGAGACACCCCGTCGATGGAGTCCACGTCGGGCTTCTCCATCCGCTCCAGGAACTGCCGGGCGTAGGCCGACAGCGACTCGACGTAGCGCCGCTGGCCCTCGGCGTAGATGGTGTCGAAGGCGAGCGACGACTTCCCCGACCCGCTGACGCCCGTGATGATGGCCAGGCGCCCGGCAGGCAGCTCCAGGCTGACGTTCTTCAGGTTGTGGGTCCGGGCCCCGCGGACGACGATCCCCGTCGTCTCGGGACCGGTGTGCTCTGCCATCTGCGCCGCTGCCCTACTGTGCCGTGGTTGGGGGACTCCCTAAACGAACCATCGTAGCACACCCGCCTTCGCCAAACGGCCTGCCGGCCGGCTTCGGCGGGGCTTCGGCGGGCGGGATTCGGGGCTCGGGGCTCGGGGGGTGCCGCGGTGAACGGGTAGACTTCGTTCTCGCGCCTGATTTGACATCGTCGCCGGGCAACACGTATTCTGACAATCTGATGTCGATCGCCACGCCTCTCGCCCATCGCCACCACCATCACCGCCATCCTGGCGGTCCGGCGATGCTGCGCGCGTTGACGACGAACTAACCCCTCTCTTCAAACGCCCTTCACAGCTCGCCGGACCCGGCGGGCCAGGACCGCCCTGTGTGTCATGGGACTGTTCCCGGCGCGAGCCCCGGCTCGCACGCAGCCCGGGGGCTTCGGACGCGGACGAATCGAACAAGGACTCAACGATGGACTTCTCGAAGTTGAACGGGCTCATTCCCGCCGTCGCCCAGGACGACGAGAGCGGCGAAGTGCTGATGGTGGGATTCATGAACGAAGCCGCCCTGGAGGAAACGCGCCGGACCGGCTACATGACGTTCTTCAGCCGCAGCCGCCAGGCGCTCTGGGTGAAGGGCGAAACGTCGGGCAACCGGCTGGCCGTGCGGCGCATCCTCGCCGACTGCGACCAGGACACCGTCGTCGTGCGCGTCACGCGCCTGGGGGACGGCAACGCCTGCCACACCGGCGCGCGCAGCTGCTTCAACACCGAGCTGGAGATGGCGGGAGGTGCCCGGTGACGCTCAAGCTCGGCATCCCCAAGGGATCGTTGCAGGACGCAACGGTCCAGCTCTTCGCCCGCGCGGGGTACAACATCTACGTCAATCCCCGCTCCTACTTCCCGGCCATCGACGACCCGGAGATCGAGTGCATGCTCATCCGGGCGCAGGAGATGGCCCGCTACGTGGCCGACGGCGTGCTCGACGCCGGCCTGACGGGCCTCGACTGGGTGGCCGCAAGGTGCGCTGGGTCCTGGCGGTGCCGGAGGAGTCGGCGGTGCGCGCGGTGCGCGACCTCGAAGGCGCCACGGTAGCCACCGAACTGGTGAAGGTCACCGAGGCCTGGTTCGCGCGCCAGGGGGTCCGCGTGAACGTGGAGTTCTCGTGGGGCGCCACGGAAGTCAAACCGCCGATGCTCGCCGACGCGATTGTCGAAGCCACCGAGACGGGGTCGACCCTCCGGGCCAACCGCCTGCGCGTCGTCGACACGATTCTCGAGTCGAACACCCAGCTCATCGCCAACCCGCGCGCCTTCGACGACGAGTGGAAGCGCATGCGCCTCGAGAATCTCGCCCTGCTCCTGCGTGCGGCCATTGAAGCGCACGGCCGCGTCGGGCTGATGCTCAACGTGGAGCGCGGGGCGCTCGACACCATCCTCGGGCTGCTGCCGGCGCTGCGCCGGCCCACGGTGTCGCCGCTGGCGGACGAGGGGTGGGTGGCGGTGAACACCATCCTCGAGGAGAAGACGGCGCGCGACCTCATCCCGCGCCTCAAGGCCGCCGGCGGTCAGGGCATCGTCGAGTATCCCCTCAACAAGATCGTCCTGTAGGAGAACGTGATGATTCGCATCGTTGCCGCGTCGTCTGCTGATGCCTTCGCGCTGGTCGATCGCCGGGTGACGCGCGACGCGGGCCTGGTCCGGCGGGTGCGGGCCATTGTCGCGGCCGTGCGCCGGGGCGGCGACGCGGCCCTCGCCCGGTACGCCAGGCGGCTTGACGGGCTGGACGGCGACATCGAGGTGCCGCCTGAGGAGGTCCGGCGCCTCGCCGGCACGGCGCCCCTCGACGCGCGCCGGGCGGTGGCCGCCTGCGCGCGCAACATCAGGCGCGTCGCCCGGGCGCAGCTGCCCCGTGCGGTGCGCGTGGCCGTGGCGCCGGGTGTCGCCATCGAGCACACGGTGACGCCCCTTCGCCGCGTTGGGTGCTACGTCCCTGGCGGCCGGTTTCCCCTGCCGTCGTCGCTGCTGATGACCGCCGTTCCTGCCCGGGTCGCCGGCGTCCCGGACATTGTCGCCACCTGCCCGCGCGTGGATGCCGTGGTTGCCGCAGCCGCCATCGAGGCCGGGGTCACGCGGCTGTTTCGCCTGGGCGGCGCGCACGCGATTGCCGCGCTGGCGTACGGAACGGCGCGGGTGCCGCGAGTCGACAAGATCGTCGGGCCGGGAAACCGCTACGTGGCGGCCGCCAAGGCGCTTGTCGCCCCCGACTGCCCGATCGACTTCGAGGCGGGGCCCACGGAGCTTGTCTGGGCCACCAGCGGCGCGAGGCCTGAGTGGGTGGCCCGCGATCTGCTCGCCCAGGCCGAGCATGATCCCGACGCGCGGGCATTCCTCGTCACCACGTCGCGCCGCGAGGCCGACGCGGTGCGCGACCAGCTCCTGCGGCTCGCGCCGGCCGGCGGCGCGGCCGCCGAGGCGCTCGCGCACAACGGCGCGGCGCTGATCGCGGCGTCGCGCCGCGAGATGCTCGAGCTGGTCAACCGCATCGCGCCCGAGCACCTGGCGACCGACGATGAATGGCTGATTGCGCAACGGCCGGCTGCGGGAACGATCTTCGCCGGCACCTGGGCGCCTCCGGCGGCCGGTGACTACGCGACCGGGTCCAATCACGTGCTGCCGACGGCCGGCGCGGCGCGCTTCCGCGGCGGCCTCAACGCGGCCGATTTCGTGCGCGTGGTGGCCGTGCAACGCGTCAGCCGCGCGGGCCTGCGCGGCATCGCCGGCCCTGCCGTCGCCATGGCCCGCGTCGAGGGGCTCACGGCGCACGCGGCATCGATCGAGGCGAGGGTGAGATGAGCACCGGCTACCTGTACGAACCGTTGCCCGACATCCAGGCGGGGCGGAGACTCCATCTCAACGAGAACACCGCCGGCTGCTCGCCCGCCGTGCTTTTCGCGATCAGCCGGCTGACAGCCGAAGACATTTCGCTGTATCCCGCCTATGAGCGGGCCACGGACCGCTGCGCGGCAGCACTGGGCGTGGCCGCCGACGCAGTCCTGCTGACAAACGGCCTGGACGAGGGCATCCTGACCATGGCGCTCGCCTGGCTGCCGCGCGGCGGGACCTCGGAGGCGATCGTCGTCGAACCGGCCTACGGGATGTTCGGCCCGTCGGCACGCCTCGCCGGCGCCAGCGTCGTGTCGACGACGCCCCCGCCCGGCCTCGGCTTCGATCTCGACGCCGTGCGGGCGGCGATCACGCCCGCGACGCGCCTCGTGTTTCTCGCCAGCCCCAACAACCCGACCGGGGCCGTCGTGCCGGCCGACGGCATCCGGCAGCTTGCCGCGTCCATGCCGCCGGGCGGCGCCGTGTTCGTGGACGAAGCGTACGCCGACTTCGAAGGCCACTCGGTCATCGGCGACGTGGCCGGCACGCCGAATCTCGTCGTCGGACGGACATTCGCGAAGGCGTACGGCCTGGCCGGCATGCGCATCGGGTGTCTCGTGGCCCAACCCGCCGTCATCCGGCAGCTGCGCGGCGCCATTGCGCCGTTCAGCGTGAACGTGTTCGCGGCCGCCGCGCTCGAGGCGGCCCTGGCGGACCGCGGCTACGTCGAGTGGTACGTCAGCCAGGTGCGCGCGTCGCGGGAACTGCTCTACGGCGCCTGCGCGCGCCTCGGCCTGCCTTTCTGGCGAAGCGCGGCCAACTTCGTGCTCGTGAGAGTGGGCGATGCGCCGGCGGTGCGCGCCGCCCTGGGTGCGCGGGGCATCCACGTGCGCGACCGGTCCGCTGCGCCGGGCTGCGCGGGCTGCATCCGCATCACGGCGGGCACGGTTGACGACACGAAGGCCTGCGTGACGGCCCTCGAGGAGGTGGTATGCGCAGGGCGGCGATGAAGCGGGACACGCGGGAAACCCGGATCGCGGTGCGGCTGGGGCTCGAGGGACGCGGGCGCTACGACGTGCGGACGGGGATTCGCTTCCTCGATCACATGCTGGAGCTGGTGGCGCGGCACGGCGGCTTCGACCTCCGCCTGTCGGCCGACGGCGATCTCGACGTGGACCAGCATCACACCGTGGAGGACACGGGCCTGGCGCTCGGCGAAGCGGTGTCGGCCGCGCTCGGCTCGCGCCGCGGCATCAACCGCGCCGGCTATTTCGTGATGCCGATGGACGACACGCTGGCGGTGGCGGCCATCGACCTCGGCGGCCGGCCGCACGCCGTCATCAGCACCGGTGTCCGCACGCGCATGGTCGGCGACCTGCAGTCGGAGCTGGTCACCGACTTCTTCGAGGGCTTCGCGCTGGGCGCGCGCGCCAACGTCCACGTGAAGGTCCTGTACGGGCGCTCGAGCCATCACCGCGTCGAGGCGTCGTTCAAGGCGTTCGCGCGGGCGCTGCGCGCGGCCTGCGCCCGCGATCGGCGCCTGGCGCGCGTGCTGCCGAGCACGAAGGAGCTGCTGTGATCGCGCTGGTCGATTACGGCGCCGGCAATCTGGCCTCGGTGCGCAAGGCGCTTCGCGCGTGCGGCGCGGTGCTGCTCGAGCCGGCCGCGCCTGCCGATCTTGATCGCGCGTCGGCCATCGTCCTGCCTGGCGTGGGCCACTTCGCGGCAACCGCGTCTCTGGACGAGAGCTGGCGGTCGGCCATCCGCGGGCGTCTCGAGGCCGGCGTCCCGTTTCTCGGCATCTGCCTGGGCATGCAGTGGCTCTTCGAGGGCAGCGACGAGGCGCCGGACGTCGCCGGTCTCGGGTGGCTGCCCGGCCGGATCACGCGCCTGCCGGATCGTACGCCCGAAGGCGGCCGGCTGAAGGTGCCGCACGCCGGCTGGAACGTAGCGCGCGCCACGGCGCGCAGCCCGGTGCCGGGCCTGCAGGATGGCGCGTACTTCTACTTCACGCACGCCTACGCAGCGCCCGTCACCGGCGCGACCGCCGCCACGACGATGTACGGCAGCCCGTTCGCGTCAGCCGTGAGGCGCGGCCTGGTCTGCGGCGTCCAGTTCCACCCGGAGAAGTCGGGCGCCGCAGGGCTGGCCGTGCTCGGCGCGTTCGTCGGAGGTGTCCGGTGACAAGACCCGCACCCGATACGTTCGCTCGCCGCCTGATTGCCTGCCTCGACGTCCGTGCGGGCCGCGTGGTGAAGGGCGTGCATTTCGAGGGGCTCCGCGACGCGGGTGACCCCGCCGCGCTCGCGGCCCGCTACGACGCCGAAGGGATCGATGAACTGGTCGTGCTCGACGTCACCGCGACCGCCGAAGATCGTCTCGCCCTCGCGCGCACCGTCTCCGCCGTGGCCGCGAACGTGTTCATCCCGCTCGCGGTGGGCGGCGGAGTCAGGTCGGTCGACGACGCGGCGCGCGTGATCGACGCCGGCGCGGACAAAGTGGGCATCAACACCGCGGCGCTCGGCGACCCGTCGCTCATCTCGCGCATCGCCAGCCGCTTCGGCAGCCAGGCGGTGGTGGTGGCGATTGACGCGAAGCGGGATGGCGATCGCCTCACGGTCTGCAGTCACGCCGGCCGCACGCCGACACCGTGGGACGCCGTTGCCTGGGCACGCGAGGCCCAGGCCCGCGGCGCCGGCGAGATCCTGCTCACCTCGATCGACGCGGACGGCACGCGTCGCGGCTTCGACTGCCCGCTGACAGCCGTGGTCTCCGGCGCGGTCGGCATTCCGGTGATAGCGTCGGGAGGCGCGGGGGCGCCGTCGCACTTCGTCGACGTCTTCTCTGCCGGGCGCGCCGACGCCGCCCTGGCCGCCTCCATCTTCCACGACGAGACCTGCAGCGTGCGCGCCATCAAGGCGGCGCTGCGCACACACGGGCTGCCGGTCCGGCTGTGAGGCCCCATGTTGATTCCCTCGATTGATCTTCGCCGCGGCCGTGTCGTTCAGCTGGTTCAGGGAGAGCGCCAGGCCCTGGCCTTCGACGACGTGTTCGAGTGGGTGGAGCGGTTCGCGCAGTACCCGCGGGTGCAACTGATCGATCTCGATGCGGCGATGGGCACGGGCGATAACCGGAGCCTCGTGGCGGACATCTGCCGGAGGCTGCCCTGCCGCGTCGGCGGCGGCCTGCGGACAAGCGAGGCCGCGGCCCTGGCCCTCGAGGCCGGCGCGCGGGAAGTGATTGTCGGATCGGCGCTCTTCACGGCCGGCGGGGCGGACGCGGCGTTCGCGGCGTCACTCGCCCGCGCGTGCGGCGCGGCACGGGTGATCGCGGCCGTCGACGCGCGCGAAGGACGGGTCGCCGTGAAGGGGTGGAGCGAGACGCTCGCGATCAGCCCCGCCGACGCGGCCCGCCAGCTGGAGCCGTGGTGCGGGGGCGTGCTCTACACCCACATCGACACCGAGGGCCTGATGGGAGGGATCGACATGGAGGCCGTCCGGGCCGTCCGTGACGCCACGTCGCGCCGCCTCTCGGCCGCCGGCGGGATCACCTCGTGGGACGAGATCAACGCCCTCGACGCGATGGGCATCGACGCGGTGGTGGGGATGGCCGTCTACACCGGGACGCTCGAACTCAGGGACTGGGGACTGGGCGCTCGGCGCTAGTCGGACGCGGCCGTCGCCGCGTGGGTGCCCCGCAAGCGTGACGGCGTGACTGACTAGCCCCTAGCGCCTAGTCCCTAGCCCCTAGAACAAGTTCGTGTACTTGCTCCACAAGTCCTCGGCCAGCTTCCAGTAGGCGTCCACCGCCCCGTTCGCCACGTCGTGGGAGTACTTCGTCAGGTAGGCGCGGGCCTTCGCCGGGTCTTGCTTGTACAGCGCCACCGCCTCCGCCTCGACGGTGGCCTGGTCTGCCCAGGCCTTCTCCTCGATCGGCCGCCAGACCTTCTCGATGTCCTTCACCATCTCCTGCCAGCGCAGGAACGCGAGCTGGCTGACCTGCCGGTACGCCCACCACGCGCTGTCGCGGCGGAACTTCGCGCGGCCGTCCACCATGTAGCTCGCCGGCATCTGGTCGATGCCGATGTAGAACGGCGTGTGCGGGGTGGTCATCGGGTTGTCGTAGCCGAGCCACACCACGCCGCCGACCCCATCCGGCAGCCACTTGCGGGACTGGGTCACCGACAGGTACGTCGCGCGCTTGCAGGCGATCGTCCGCTCGGGGGTGATCCTGAACAGGTCCAGGTAGTCGTTGTTCATGAACGGGTTGGCCACCGGGCTCTTCACGGCCTTCCCCTCGCGGTCCACCCTGAGCAGCGTGCGGGTCATGTCGAAGGGCGTCCCTTCGTAGGTGTCGCGGAACAGGTCGAAGACGTCCTTCACCGACAGCTTCTTCTCCGGCTTCACCGACAGCGGGTAGTGCTCCGAGTTCGGATCGAGGCGCAGCGAGGGCGCCAGGCGGCTCAGGGCGCGCCACTCGCGCCGGCGGCTGCCGAGGGAGTTGCGCGACCCGTAGACGGTGCAGAACTCGAACGGCTCGCCGCTCGTCGCGCTCCACCAGCCGAGTTCCTCGGCCAGGCTGTGGACGTTGGCCGACGCCATGACGTTCGCCCCGTCCTTCAGGTCAATCCGCCGGATGCGCGGGGCATTCGCCGACACCGCCACCTCGTCGTCCGGGATGCGCACCGCCGCCCAGACGGCGCCCTTCTTGCCGCGGCCCGGCCCCATGATCTCGAAGAACCAGACCTCGTCTTTGTCCGCGAAGGTGAAGGCCTCGCCGTAGTCGTTGTAGCCGTAGCGCTTCGTCAGGTCGTCGGCGATGGTGATGGCTTCCCGCGCCGTCCTCGCGCGCTCGAGGACCAGCCGGTAGAGTTCCGGGCAGTCGATGATGCCGACGTCGCTCTTGAGCTCGCGCCTGCCGCCGAAGGTCGTCTCCCCGATGGCGAGCTGGTGCTCGTTCATGATCGGGTACGCCGCGTTCAGGAACTTGTAGGTCTGCGGCACCTGCGGGATCTCGCCGGCCGGCACGCGGTCGGGGTCGTTCGGCCCCTTCGTCTCTTTCGGGTCCATCCACAGCGTGGCCATTGCGCCGGGCTTGTGGGACTGGGCCGGCACCATGTCCATCCACGTCCGGTCCGTGGTGCTGTCGCAGGAATGCGACGTCATCGTCGATCCGTCTACCGACGCCGCCTTCCCCACCAGGATGCTCGTGCAGCCTTCGCACTCGCAGACCGGCGCCTCGGCCTGGTTGGTCTGGCTGACGGCGGGCGTGCCAACGGGCGACTGCAGCTTCTGAGCCAGGCCGGGCTGCAGCCAGAGCAGCGCTGCGCACACGACGAGAAGAGCGGACAACCTGCGGAGCGTGGCGAGGTGCAGCATGGGTGTGGGTCCTGTCGGAAGCGAGGCTCGCGGTAACGGGGGCTGTACTCTCGCGGGGAGGATACCACAGGGCCAGCCGAAGAGCTCGACGCCATCCGCCCGCGCCTCCGCCCGCGCCATCCGCCCCCGGGAGCCGGTAGTATAGGCGGCGTGAGGAGGCCTGTCCCGTGCGCGTGCATTACTGCCTGCCGCTGGTGATTTCGGCTGCCGTGCTGTGGCCGGCAGCGCAGCCGGGCTCTCCCGAAGGCGCGGTGGTCGCCGCCGGCCTGCGCTGCGAGTCCCGCATCGATCCGCTCGGCATCGACGAAGCGCACCCGCGCCTGAGCTGGGTCCTGGAGTCGGCCCGGCGCGGGCAGGAACAGGCGGCGTATCAGGTGCTCGTCGCGACAAGCCCGGCCGCGCTCGCCGCGCACCGCGGCGACCTCTGGGATTCCGGCAAGGTCGTCAGCAGCCAGTCCGTGCAGGTCGCCTACGCCGGCGCCCCTCTCGACAGCCGGGCCGTCTGTTACTGGAAGGTCCGCGTGTGGGACGCCTCTGGCCGCGTCTCGCCGTGGAGCGCACCGGCCCGCTGGGAAATGGCCCTCCTCAGCCCGCGCGACTGGACCGCGGTGTGGGTGAACGACGGCAAACCCAATCCCGCCTCCGACGAAGGCTTCTACAAGGAGGACCCGGCGCCCCTCTTCCGGCGGGAGTTCACGCTTCGGGCGGCGGTCGTTCGGGCGCGGCTCTACATCACGGGCCTGGGGTACTACGAAGCCTCGCTCAACGGCGCGCGGGTTGGTGACCGCGTGCTCGACCCGGGATGGACGGCGTATGCGTCGCGCGTCTACTACAGCACGTACGACGTTACCCGGGAGCTTCGCCACGGGGCCAACTGCCTCGGCGTGACGGTCGGCAACGGCTGGTACAATCCGCTTCCCCTGCGCATGTGGGGCCGCCTGAACCTGCGCGAACATCTGGCGGTCGGACGGCCGCGTTTTGTCGCGCAGCTCGAGGTGGAACTGGCCGACGGCTCACGGCATGCGATCGTGAGCGACCCCGGCTGGCGGGTTGCCGACGGCCCGCTGCGTTTCAACAGCGTGTACCTGGGCGAAGCGTACGATGCCCGCCTCGAGCCGGACGGCTGGAACCGGCCCGGGTTCGACGACACCGCCTGGCGCCGCGCCGCGGCAGCGCCCGAGCCGGTCGGCAGGCTCCAGGCGCAGCCGCAGCCGCCGATCCGGGTCACGGCGACGCTTCTGCCACGGGCCCTGCTCGAGCCTGGGCCGGGCGTATTCATCTTCGACCTCGGGCAGAACTTCGCAGGCTGGGCCAGCCTCACCCTGACGGCGCCGCCCGGCACCCGCATCACGCTGCGGTACGGCGAACTGCTGAACGCCGACGGCACGCTCAACCCGCTCACGAGCGTGGCAGGTCAGATCAAAGGCCGCCGGACGGCGAAGGACGGCACCTCACAGCCAATCGGCGGCCGCGGATCGCCCGACGTCGCGTGGCAGGCGGACACGTATGTGGCGCGCGGAGGCGGCCCCGAAACCTACACGCCGAAGTTCACGTTTCACGGGTTCAGGTACGTCGAGGTCCAGGGCTACCCGGGCCGGCCCGCGCCTGACGCGCTGAAGGGCCTGCGCCTCAACGCCGACGTCGAAGCCGCCGGGTCGTTCGCGAGTTCAAGCACGCTGCTCAACCGGATCCAGGAGATGACGCGCTGGACCTTCCTGAGCAATCTGTTCAGCGTGCAGTCCGACTGCCCGCACCGCGAGAAGTTCGGCTACGGCGGCGACATCGTCGCCACGAGCGATGCCATGCTGCTCAACTTCGATATGGCCGGGCTCTACGCGAAGTCGGTCGTCGACTGGAGCGACGCCGCCCGCAGCGACGGGATGCTCACCGACACGGCGCCGTTTGTCGGGATCCAGTACTGCGGCGTGGGCTGGGCCATGGTTCACCCGGTCCTCCAATCGCAGCTCTACGCGTACTACGGTGATCGGCGCCTCATCGAGCATCAGTACGAGACCTCGCGCCGATGGCTGGACAGGCTGGCCGCCGCCAACCCTGGGCACATCATCAAGGACGGGCTCGGCGACCACGAGGCGCTGGCCGCCTCGGCGCCGGAGCTTCTCCTCACGCCGCTGTACGTCGAAAGTGCGAGGCTGGTGGCGCGCCTGGCGGCGATTCTCGGCCGCCGTGAAGACGCGGCCCGCTACTCCGCGCTGGCCGACGCGGTGGCGGCGGCATTCTCGGACTACCGCCGGAAGGCCGAGGCCGCGGCGCCGGACGCGCGCACCCAGAGCACGATCGCGTACGCGCTGCACGCGGGGCTGGTGCCGCCCGCCGAGCGCGCGGCCGCCGTCCAGTGGCTGCTCGACGACATCCGCCACGCGCGCGGCGGCCACCTCGCCACGGGCATCTTCGGGACGAACTTCGCGCTGGATGCGCTCTCGCGCGAAGGCCACGCGCAGGCCGTGTTCGACATGGTCACGCAGGAGACGTTCCCCGGGTGGGGCTACATGCTGGCTGGCGGCGCGACCGCGCTGTGGGAGCACTGGGCCTTCAGCGACAATACCTACTCGCACAACCATCCGATGTTCGGCTCGATCAGCCAGTGGTTCTTCAACTGGCTGGGCGGTATTCAGCCCGGCGACGGCGCGGCGGGCTTCGACCGCGTCGTCATCCGGCCGCAGATGGTCCGTGGGCTCGACTGGGTGCGATCGTCGTACCGGTCCGTTCGCGGGTTGATCGTCTCGAACTGGTCACGCACGGCGGACGGGACCGAATGGCACATCACGATTCCCGTCAACGCCACGGCGCGGATCGTCCTCCCGGTTGACGCGCTCGATGGCCTCCGGGAAGGGCCGGGGTCCGGCGTGCCGGCCGGACGCGCGGAAGGCATTCGCGACGCGCACATGGAGGGCGGATTCGCGGTGATCACCGCGGGCTCGGGCGCCTATCGCTTCGTGTCGCGGCCGGGGACCGAATAGGCCCCTGGCCTCCTCACCGCCTGAACAGGTACGCGAGCTTGACGAAGAACCCGTCGGCGGTGCGGGTGTAGCTGGACGTGTCGTAGACGAGCGGGGCCTTGGCGAGGCTGGCGCCGTAGCCCAGGAACACGACCGTGCCCGGCGTCGGTTCGAAGGAGAACAGCAGGTCGGTGCGCAGGCCGTTCGACTCCGCCGCGGCGGCCGGGGTGCCGTCGATGTAGATGGGCTGGCCCGTGACCGGGTCGTACAGCGCGTCCCGGCGCTCGAACCGGTACTCCGTGACCACGCGGAAGAACAGCGACCGGCGGGGCTGATACTCGACCTTGAAGCGCGGGATCGTAGACTGCGCGTACTCGGAGCCGTCCCGCTCGCGCGTGATGTAGGTGGCGGCGAGGCTGCCCTCCACGCGCACCGACGGCGCCGGCCGCAACTGCAGCGAGGCCGTGGCGCGGACCTGCCTGCCGTTCGACGCCTCGGCGTAGATGGGCGTGCCGCTGTAGCCCGCGCTCACGCTGCCGTTGAACGTCTGGAAGATCGGCGTGGTCAGCGAATAGGTGCCGCCCCAGTTCGACGCGCCCTGAGGCATGACGAACGGCGTGAGGCCGCCGCCGGGCTGCTGCACCTCGTATCCGCCGTACATGTCCTGGTCGAACTGGACGAAGTTGCGGCTCACGTTGACGCTCGAGCTCCAGCCGCCGCGCAGCTGGCTGTTGAGGTTCAGCGAGCCGCCGCCCTCGATGGCTCCGGTGTTGCCGAAGCTGGCGTACTCCCAAATCCGGTTGAAGCTGAGGAACCCGCTGAACGACTCGACCCGGGATCCCCGCTTGCCGTAGTAGCTCAACCTGTTGCTGGCTCGCCCCTCGACGATGTTGTTGCGCGGGACGTATCCCGATTGGGTTTCGAACTGCTCGCCGAAACCGGTGAGCTTGTAGTTGAAGCCCCAGGCGCGGGCCGTGCGGTCGAACTCGCCCTGCCACATCGGCGAACTCCGCGTCACGCCGTCGCGCTCGGTCCACGACCCGCCGGCCTGGCCGAGGACGTAGTAGAGCTTCTTGAACACGATGCGCGCGTCAGCGGCCGCGACGCGATTGAACCCCGCGGCGTACGCGCGGTCCGTGTAGGTCAGGCCCGCGAGCGAGTCCGTGCCCACGTCCTGCCGCAGGCGCGCGATGTTGAACCAGGCCGTCGCATCGCCCGTGTCGTCGGGGGCGGACAGGAACGCGACGCCGGTCTTCCCCACCTTGCCAGTCACCTTGCCGCCCGCGATCGGGTCGGCGATCTGTCGCGTGTACACGAGCTGGTTGGGCGTGGCGAACAGCTCGATCCCTTCGAGGAAGAACGGGCGCTTCTCCGGGTAGAAGAGCGCGAACCGCTCGTTCACCGTCACCTGCGTGGCGTCGGTCTCCACCTGGCTGAAGTCGGGGTTCACCGTGGCGTCGATGGAGACGTTGGTGAACCCGAAACGCAGGTTGGCGCCAGGCTCGACGTCGGCCGACCCGTACGCGTAGCTGGCGTCGTCCTGCCGCGCGCCGTCGACCGACCCGGTGATGAACGGCTGGAGCTCCGTCACGACGCCGCGCTGCAGGTCGTGGAGGCCCTCCATCGTGCCTGCCTGTCCCAGGAAGCTGGCGATGCGCTTCGCGTCGGTCCACGTGTCCTGGCGTCCGGTGCGCTGGATCTTCCGCGAGACGTTGATCCCCCAGCGCAGCGGGTCCCCGCCCGGGTAGCGCAGGCTCTTGAACGGGATCCGGATCTCGACGACGTAGCCGTCGCCGGTGACCCTGCCCTTGGATTCGAACTGGTAGTCGGGGCTCAAGTCCACCTGGCCCGACATCATGTTGCCGCCGAACGCCCCGCCGCCCATCCCGCGCGTCATGCTGGCGTTGAAGCCGCCCTCGGTCTGCACGCCGTCTTCCTGCACGCCCAGCGGGTTGACGCCGAAGATGAAGGCGCGGCGCCGGTCGTTGAACGTGTCGAGGTAGACCCGGACCCAGTCGTCATTGCTGATGTTGTCGCGCTCGGCCACGGTGGCGCGCACCGAGCCCGGCACCGCGTCGTAGGCGATGACGCCCACGTACAGGGCCTTCGGCGAGAACCAGATGAGCACCTCGGTGCGTTCGCTGGCCGGCCGGCTGTCGGCCGGCTGGTACTCCGAGAACCCCCCGAGGCGCGTGGCCTGCTGCCACGCCGGCTCGTCGAGGCGGCCGTCGATGACCGCCTCTGCCTCGATGCGGGGGATCGAGAACGATGGCGCGCCCTTGCCCTCGATGACGGGCGAGGCCGCCGGCGCGGCCAGCGCCGCCGGCGCCGGCACGGGATCTTGAAGGATGGAGAGACAGATCAGAAATGGAATCATCGCGATAGGGCCGGTCGATCTGCGCCGCGGGAACCACCGGGCGGGACTCCTCAGTCTACGTCACCTTCAGTCGCCGCGGACAGGACCTGCCGCCTGGCGCTATCCCGCGACGGCGCGAAGCCCCACCGCCTGCACCACGCCGACGGCCGCGAGATTGACCACCTCCTGCACCGAGCTGCCGTATTGCAGCAGCTGCACCGGCAGCCGCGTGCCCGTGAGCACCGGCCCCACGACCACCGCCTCGCCGAGGTGCTGCAGGAGGTGCAGCGCGAGATTGCCCGATTGGAGGTCCGGGAAGACGAGCACGTTCGCGTCCTTCTCGAGCGCCGAGAAGCGGAAGAACTGCCGCCGGATGTCGCCGTCGACGGCCGTGGCCAGCTGCATTTCGCCGTCCACGACCAGCCCCGGCGCCGCGGCCTTCACCAGTTCCGTCGCGCGGCGCACCTTGCGGGCGAACGGATGATCCACCGCGCCGAAGTTGGAGAACGAGAGCATCGCCACGCGCGGCTCGATCCCCAGCACGCGGACCGTTCGCGCCGTCAGCAGCGCCGTTTCCGCGAGGTCCTCGGCCGCCGGGTCGATGTTCACCGCGCAGTCGGCCAGCGCGTACACCTCGCGCGGCAGCAGCACGAGGTAGTAGCTCGACACGCGGTGCACCCCGTCGCCGGTCCCGATCGTCTCGAGCATCACGCGCAGCGAGTCGGCGTAGTGCTGCCCGGTGCCCGACATGAGCATGTCGGCGTCGCCGCTGTGGACCATCATCGCACCGAAGTACTCCGTGTGCCGCAGCCGCTGATCGGCGGTCGGCGGCATGACGCCGTGCCGCCGCCTCCGTGTCAGGTACTCGGCGGCGTACGCCTCGCGCCGGGCGCTGCGAGCCGGGTCGACAACCGTCAGGCCCGACGGGTCGAGGCCGAGCCGCGCGATGCCGTCGCGCACCTCGCGCTCGTCGCCGAGCAGCACGGGCTGTGCGATGCCTTCCTCGGCCAGGATGGCCGCCGCGCGCTGGATGGTGTCGCTCGCGCCGTCCGAGAAGACGATACGCAGGGGCTCCTGGCGCGCCTTCACCATCAGGCGCCGCAGCGTCTCGCGTCCGGGGCCCAGCCGGATGGCGAGGCTCTCCTGGTAGGCCGCCCCGTCGAGCGGCTTGCGCGCCACGCCGTCGGCCGCCGCCTGCCGCGCCACGGCCGCCGACTCGCGAATGAGGATGCGCGGGTCGATGGGCTTCGGCAGCAGGTACTCGGGGCCGAAGCTCATCCGCTCGTAGTTGTACGCCCGGCTGACCTCGTCGACCACGTCTTCGCGGGCCAGTTCCGCCAGCGCGCGCGCCGCGGCCACCAGCATGCCGCCGGTGATGCGCTCGGCGTGCGCGTCGAGGGCGCCGCGGAAGATATACGGGTAGCTCAGGTGATCCGCGATGGCATTCGGGAACTGCGTCAGCGCCGTCGCCACGATCACGTCGCGGCGGCTCGCCCGTGCCTCGTCGTAGCCAATCTCCGGCTCCGGCGTGGCCAGCGCGAAGACGATGGCATGGCGCGCCATCGAGCGGATCATCGCCTGCGTGATCACCCCCGGGGCGGACGCGCCCACGAAGACGTCTGCGCCGCGCAGCCCCTCCTCGAGCGTGGCCGGCGCGCCCGCGTGCGCGAGCCGCCGCTGGTGCCCGTTGAGGTCGTCCCGATCTGGATGCAGCAATCCGTGCACGTCATAGACGAAGAGGTGCTGCGGCGCCACTCCGGTCAGCAGGAACATCTCGGCGCAGCCAAGTCCCACCGTGCCGGCGCCGCAGATCACGATGCGTGCGTCCGCGATGGCCTTGTCGGCAAGGTCCAGCGCGTTCAGCAGCGCGGCCGCGGCCACCACCGCAGGGCTCTGGTAGTTCTCGTGGATCACCGGGATGCGCAGTTCCTCACGCAGGCGGCGGAAGATGTCCAGCCCCTCGGGCGCGCGAATGTCCTTCAGGTTGATGCCGCCGAAGGTGGGCTCGAGCAGGCGGACCGTGTCGACGAAGCGGTCCGGGTCGCGCGTGTCGAGCTCGAGGTCGAAGCCGTCGAGGTCCGCGAGGCGCTTGAAGAGCACGGCGGCGCCCTCGAGCATCGGCTTCGCCACGATGGGCCCGACATCGCCCAGGCCCGGCACGGCCGACCCGTTCGTGATGATGCCCACGAGGTTGGCCTTGGCGGTGTAGCGGAACACGGCTTCCGGGTCGGCCTGGATGGCCTCGCACGGGAACCCGGCGCCCGGCAGCGCCGCCAGGCGCATGTCGCGGGCCGTCAGGCAGCGTTTGATCGGCCGGACCTCGATCTTTCCCGGCCGGTCGCCCTCGTGGTACGCAAGCGCTTCCTCGCGCCGGATCATGGCTGTCTCTCCTTCTCGCCCGCCTGCGGAGCCAATGGGAATCTGTCGCGTGTCTCGTGCCACACCGCCAGGCTGGCCGGCACCGGCCGCACCTGCAGCACGCGCAGGTGCGCGTCCTCGAAGCCGAACTCGATGTCAACCGGATGCCCGTAAGCCCGCTCGACACGCAGCGCCACGTCGACCAGTTCACGCAGTTCCGGGTACTCGAGGGCCGGGCGCAGCCGCTGGTGCGCCAGCGTGTCGGTGCGGATGGTGCCCTGGCCGAAGCGCGCATCGAACACGACGCGCTGGCGCTTGTCGGCCGTCAGGTAGTGGAAGCGCAGCGCGAGGTCGCCGGGCTCGCCTTTCGACACCGTGACCAGGTCGGC
Organism: Vicinamibacterales bacterium; assembly: GCA_025456345.1. GTDB lineage: Bacteria > Acidobacteriota > Vicinamibacteria > Vicinamibacterales > JAKQTR01 > JAKQTR01. The sequence goes on from JALOKU010000047.1 coordinate 33,633, forward strand.
CGCGACCGCGCCCGACACGATGCCCTCGCCGAGTCCCAGACCGACGTTGACGACGATCTCGAGCGGGCGCGACTGCGCGGCGTTCACCGTCTGCATCACGCCGGAGACGCGCGACTGCACCATGCGCTGGATGACGATGCCGCAGTGCGGGGCAAGCGCCGTGCCCGCCGGGAACGCGGCGTTCGCCAGCGCGCGCTCGGTCCACAGGCCGCTCCAGGCCAGCTTCAGGTGGTCGACGACCGGCGCCTCGCCCCGCACGAACAGGAACGTGTCGAACTGGCCGGCCCGCGAGGCATGCTCCGTGTCTTCGTCGCTGGCCGACGAGCGCACGGCCACGTAGCAGTCGTCTCCGAGCGCGCGGTAGGCCTCGGTCACCGCGCCGGCAAGTGGTGGCGGAAGCGTCAGGCCTTCGAAGCGCCTGCGGATGGCCTCGGCGCGGGCCGCGCTGGAGGCGGCGGCGTCGCGCAGAATGGACTCGATGGCCGCGCGCAGCGTTGGCGCGCCGTCCGCCGCGGAGACCGGCGAGTCGAGCACCTCCTGAAATGCGCCGTCGGTGACCGCGAACCACGGCGGCACGGCCTGCTCTCCCAGCACGCGCGCCGCCTCGGCCAGGTTCGCCGCCTTTGCACCCGCAACCGCTTCGAGTTCGATACCGCCGTCTCGTGCCGTAATTACGTAGGGAGGCTGGACTCGCGCCCTCGCCTCTTCCTTCTCCCCTATCCCCTGTCCCCTCTCCCCTATCCCCTGTCCCCTCCCCCCCCGCCCCTGCGGCCCGGGCGTCTCGATGCCCAGCACCTGCTCGACTCGCTGCAACTGGAGCTGCCGCGCCCGGCGCCCCCCCGCCCGCAGCTCATCGCCCAGGCTGCGCGCCAGGTCCACCCGGAGCCCCAGCAGCCGCGCACAGGCGACGACGTCGAGGTCCCGCTGCCCGCTCGCCGAGACGATGCCCGGGTCGAGGCCGCCCTCCTCGAGCGCCGCGGCGATGCGGGTCAGCGTGTCGTGCAGGCGCAGCACCGACAGGCGCAGCGCCAGCACGTCGTGCGCCGTCGCCGCCATCGGGATGTGCCGGATGGCTTGCGCCCTGGCCTCCCTCACTCTCCCGGCGAGCCTCGTCGTCACGTCCCGCATGGCCGTGCGGGCGGCCCCGGCCGTCGCCTCGCGCCCGGTCATCTGCCGCAGCAGCGCCACGCCATCGCGCAACGCCCGGTCGGTGGCGGCCCACGCCGGCGCGAGCAGAATCTCCTGGGCCGCGAACCGGACCACGGCCGGGTCGGTCACCCGCGCGATCGCCTTCTCCACCTGGTGCCGCGTGCGGAGATGATGCCCTCGCGCCACCAGCACCTCGTCGTCGCCCGCCCGTTCCAGGCGTTCGCACGCAGCCGCGTGCTGCCTCAGCGCCTCGTGCAGCGCCAGCGTCGCCGGCTCGCTGCCGAGCAGCGTGAGCGTGCCCTGGTCGGCGTCCACCACCACGAGGTCGCCGTCGTGAATCTCGTGGCCGATCTCGCGCACGTGGTGCCGCTCGACGAGCCGGTAGGCGCCGATGTGGCGCTCGCGGCTGTCGAAGTCCTCGGTGTCACACGTCAGCACCGTGGCGCCGCGGGCCGTCGTCTCCCATCGGCCGTCGACGATGATGGCGGGCGTGCCGGATTCGACCGCGAGCAGGCCGAGGTGGCTGAGGATGCCGCCGCCGGTGGCCACCACCGCCGCCACGCTCAGCAGGCACGGCGCGTCTCTCGGGTCGAGCCCCGCCGCCACGAGCACGGTGCCCTGAAGATCGCGCGGGTCGCGACACGCGGCGCCGAGGCGCGCCAGGCCCGCCGCGCGGCCCGGCGACGCGCCGACCCCCTCGGCGATCCGCTCGCCTTCACAGTGCCCGAGCGGCGCCGAGGCCCTCGGCGCGTGAAACGTCCGGCGCAGCTCGACGGCCAGCGAGGCCCCGTCCATCGCGAGCGGTTCAGGCGCGGCGCCCAGCACGTTGTGGCGGCGGAGCAGCGTCATCACGGCTTCCGGCGTCAGGCCGGCGTGCTCCTCCCACTCGTCCTCGCCGCCCTGCCGCCTCTTCCACCAGAAGTCGTCTTCGGTGGCGCAGGCGAGGCGCGGCATCCCCATCGCGTCGCGCAGCACGCAGAGCGTGACCGCCGTGTCACCGAGCGGCACCCGCCCGTGCTCCACGGGGAAGCCGTTGAGGCTGCCGCTCGTGCGGAAGCGCACGTGCCGCTCGATGAGGGGCACCACTTGCGCCAGGTGCGCCGCGTCGCCGATCGTGTCCGCGTCAGCCTCGATGAGGGCGACGAGCTTCTCCACCTCGTGCACGCGGGCAAACTGCCCCGGCGGGCGCTGGCGCAAGCCGGAGGGGGAGCTGACGATGGCTCCCCTGGAGAGGGCCGCGCGCACCGGCGCGAGCACCCTGGCGTCGAGGACGAGCTGGCCCTGGAGGTCGGCGCGGGTGACCGGCGACGCCGGCTCGACGCCGAGCGAGACCACGAGATCCTGCAGCGCCGCCGCCGCTTCTGCGGTCGCTTCACCGGTGAAGCGGTCGCGATAGGGCGCCTGTGCGTTCCACCGCACCTCGCGCACCCCTTCGGGCCCCATCATGAGGCCCGCGAGGATCGCGGCGCGGTCCTTCGTCATGAACTGCCGGTACGGCAGCACACCCCAGCGGCCGAAGAACGTCGCCCACGCCTCCGCCACGACGTCGCGCGCTTCGTCGCTCATCTGGAGCGACCCGATCGTCCAGTCGACGTCCATCAGGTAGGGCACCAGGTGGAACAGCAATCCGGCGTTGCGGTGCAGCTGGTCGAGGGTGACCGCGCGCTCCTTGTCGTAGCGCGCGTGGATGCTGGTGGCGTCGATCGCCACGATGAAATCGAGGTGGTGGAAAAAGCGCCGGATCGCGTCGAGCGAGAGGCGCGGGTGGACATCGAGCTCGTTGTTGCTGACGCCGAGGTACTGGAGGTCGATCATGCCGCCGCGCAGGGGCGGCGAGTAGTCGATGCGGATGAACGCCGGGTGGTTGCGGAACCGGGCGAAGTAGTGGACCTCGGTGCCGTAGCAGAAGACGCGGACATGCGACGGGATCGGCTGCGCGTGCAGCATCTGGCGGGCGAAGGCGTCGGCCACCAGGCGCACCGGATGGGGGATGGCCGGCGCCGGGCCCGAGACAGGAGCGCCCTCGAGGTCGATGAACTCGATGTGCCGTCCCACCTCAATCGTGCGGTCCGGCGCCACCACCGCCAGGTCGACCGTCTTCGTCGTCTTCGGCCCCGTCCCGATGAGCGCGAACGCCAGCTTCAGGCCCCGCTGGTGGAGGTAGCGCTTCAGGCCGTGGAGCGTCCTGATGTCGCCCGGCGCCTGCGGGTCTTCGAAGGGCTGCACCAGGCGGCAGACGTCCATCGGCAGCGGGTCGGTGGCCGCGCGGCCGAGCGCCTCGAGGATTCGGGCCCGCAGGTCCGCGTGGACGCGAACCAGCGTTTCCGCTTCGACGCGGGTGGCGCGATCGGACGACCCGCCAAAGAGCGCCTCGAAGTCCGAGACGAGGCGCGCCGTCTTCTCGAGAATGACGTCGAGGCGCGAGCGGGTGAGCGGCGCCACGTCGAGAATCTCGTTCAGCAGGTCCGCGTGGACAACGTTGTAGGCCCGGAAGCGGGAGAGCGTGTCGGACTTCGCCGTTGGCGTGGGCCCGCGAGCATGCCCATTCCCCTCGCCCGCGGCCCCGCCGCCGGCCGCGATCACGAGATGGCGTTCGAACACGCGCCGCGCGCCAGGCACTCCGGCGATGAGCGACGCCTCCTCTTCGGAGAGCAGGAACGGGAAGGCGTCCGAGAGGCTGACGCCCACAACCGGGCGCACCTCGATGCCGAAGTTGACGCGCGGCCATCCGAGGGCGGCGACCGTGTCGCCCATGACGCGCTCGCCGAGGATCTCGCCGGCCCGCCGGAACGATGCGAGCACTGCCGGGCTGCGCGCCGCCGGGACCAGCGCGACCAGGTCCATGTGCGTCGCGCGCGTGAACATGAGGTACGGCGCAAGGAGCGCGGCGGCCTCCTCCCCGAGCACGCGCCGCACCACCCGATCCGGCGGCGGCGTGCCGTCCAGATCCAGCACGCGCGCCGCGAGGCGCTGCGCCCGTGGGCTCACCCGCTGCACCAGGAGTTCGCCGATGCTGACCGCAGGGGCCAGCACGCGCGCGGTTTCGCGCAGCCCTTCCTCTGTCGAGAGGCCGCTCCCCTCCCGCTCCATCAGTTCCGCGAACGTTTCGATCATCGAGGGGCTGACCGCCGCGCGCTTCGCTTCGATCGCGCGGGCAAGCGCCCGCGCCGCGCGGAGTTGGAGCGCGCCGTCCTGCGCGCCGAGCATCGCGTCCAGAATCGGCCACCCGTCCGGCACGCGCTCCGCCAGATCCTCCATCCACTCGAACAGGGGGATGACGACGGGACCGGTGCGCGTGGCGAGGAGGGGAAGCAGCCGCGGCAGCCAGGGGGCGTGCGCGGCGGCCTCGGCATCGGCCGTTTCGCGCCGCAGCACCTCGCAGGCCGCGGACACGCGTTCCGCGTGCGGGAGATAGCTTGCGAACTGTGATTCGATGTCGGCCACCGCCGATTCGATGGCCTCCGCCGCGTCGGCGATGGCGGCGCTGGCGTCGCCCGAGGCGTCAGCGGTGAGCGCCGGGCGGGAAGGCGCCGGCGGCTGAACAGACGTCCGGCTCGAGGCGCTGGTGGCCGCGTTCGCGATCGCCGGGCCCGAACCCGCCTGTGGCATGGTCGGACACTCCGCGACGAACGACACCGATTGTCGGGGGCGCGTGAACGGCCCGAGTATACACCTCAACGCGCGCAGCTATTCGTGGCTCATTCGGACGGTCCTCGCACTACCATGGGACCGGTCCACGCCATGCCCTACAGGCTTCTCGCCGACGCAGTCGTCCTCCTGCACCTCGCGTTCGTCGTGTTCGTGGTGTGCGGAGGCCTGCTCGTCCTCTGGCGCCGGTGGATGGCCGTTGTCCACGTGCCGGCCGCGGTGTGGGGCGTCTACATCGAGTTCAGCGGCCGCATCTGCCCGCTCACGCCGCTCGAGAATCACCTGCGGGCCCTCGCTGGCGACGCCGCCTACTCCGGCGACTTCGTCGAGCGCTACCTGATGCCCGTCCTCTACCCGCCCGACCTCCGGCGCGACGTCCAGATTGCCCTCGGCCTGTTCGCGCTGGCCGTCAATGTTGCGGTCTATCTCTGCGCGTGGCGCCGGGCGCGTTAAGCCTTCCCCAGGATGCGGCACACCCGTTCTGCGTTCTCGCGCACCTCGTCCTTCACGCGCGGGAACATCCCGACGAATATTCCGTCGGTCGGCTTGATGCTGGCGTAGGCCGTCGTGAAGGCCTCGTCGGCCGCACGTTCGCTGATGCGCCCGGCGGCCAGAATCTTGAAGGCGAAGCACGGCTTCCGCGTCTGCCGCATGAACGTGTACATGCGCGGCGGGTCGCTCTGCAGGTAGATCTCGGACGGCATTTCGAGCAACTCGCCGCCCAGCGCCTTCCGCCACTCGGCCTCGGTGCGCGTGATGTTGTAGACGCAGCCCGCGTAGAAGTCCACGTCCCAGCCCTGCTCCTCGACAAGCGCCAGCACCTCGGGCTTGTGGCTGCCGACGCCCACGAGGCACCCCAGGTCGCGCACCTGCTTGCACCAGTCGCGGACCGTGCTGATCTTCCCGTCCATCCAGGCGCGATCCGTGCGCCCGCCGTGGTGATACATCGCCAGCGGCTTGCGGGCGTTGTAGAAGGCCACCGGGTCGCCAATCCCCTGCACGACGAGGTGCACCGACCCGCCCTCGGCTACGAAGCGATCCAGATCCTGCCCCGCCCGGCCCAGGTCTACGTAGTTGTAGGCGTTGATGCCGAAGCGCCGGCACTGGTGCAGCACGTCGCACACGCGTTCCGCCGTGTAGTACTCGCGCATCACCTGGGAGAGCGTGTTGTTGAAGTGCGAGAAGCCGTAGAAGGGGTTGCAGCCGACAATCAGGCGGCTGATTTCCGCGTTGCCGAAGCGCATCTTCGGCACCTGGATCTCGGTGGCGGGCCGGAGCGGCGTGACGCCTGGCGCCTGCTGAGCGCCCTGCGCGCCCGAAGCCGGAGCAGGCCCGCCCTGGGCCAGCGGCGCCCCAGCCGCGCCAATCGCCATCGCCGCCGTCTGCAGGAACGCCCGCCGTGTCTGTGCCATGGCAGCCTCTCCCGTTGGCCACTAGCCCGAATTCGCACGATCAACTCGGGTTCGCCCTGAGCGAGCCGCGATAGCGGCGAGTCGAAGGGCCGAGCCCCGAATCCCGGTTACCGAGCAGGCGCCGTCTGCTCCGGCGTCGCCATCCCCGGCGGCAGTTCGAGCAGCCGCACGTTGCGGAAGTGGATCTCCGACCCTTCGGCCTCCATGCACAGGTAGCCCTTCCGCCTCGACGACTGGCTGATCCCGTTCACGAACTTGCCGTTGACGGCGAGCTTGACGACGCCGTCGACCGCCACCACGTCGTAGGTGTTCCACTGGCCCTTGCCCAGCACGCGGTTCTCGAACGACATGCTCCGCTCACCCCGCGGGTTGTCGGGCACGATCTTCACGCCGTTCACCCCGAACAGTTCGCCGTGCACGTACGCGATGGGCGGCTCCTTGCCGTCGCGCGTGTTGAGCTTGACCCACTCCAGGTCGAGCATCTGGACCTCGACGCCGTCCGGCAGCCGGCTCTTCGGGTTCGGGTCCGCGTTGCTCCAGATGAAGAAGCCGGAGTTGCCGCCCGCCACCATATGCATCCATTCCACGTGCAGCACGAAGTTCTCGTACATCCTGTCGCTGCACATCACGCCAATCGGCAGCCCGGTCGTCACCACCGTGCCGTCGCGCCACGCCCAGGTGTCCGCGTCCCCGTTGATGACCTTCCAGCCCGCGAGGTCCTTGCCGTTGAACAGGTTCTGGAACTGCGCCGGCGCCTGCGCGACGAGCTGCACGGAGATCAGTCCGGCGATCAGTGCCCCGAAAAGGATGCGTCTCATCTGGCTCTCCCCTCTTCCTATCCCCTATCCCCTATCCCCTATCCCCTCTCCCCTATCCCCCCTCGCCTCTCCCCTCCCGCCTATTCCCTTGCACGATGCTCCAGCCAGCCGTATCTTACACGCCATGGCCAGCATCAATCGACCCACCCGTCGCAGATTCATCAAGTCGGCCGGCGCCGTTGCCGCCGGCACATGGGCCACCGGCCCCGCCATTCTCCGCGCCCAGGGCGGCGACAAACTCCGCCTCGCCATCATCGGCTGCGGCGGGCAGGGCCGGGCCAACCTGAAGCGGCTCGCCGGCGAGCACATCGCCGCGCTCTGCGACGTCGACCAGAACGCCCTGGACCAGGCTGCCGCGCAGTATCCCGGCGCGCGCAAGGAGGTCGACTTCCGCCGTCTCTTCGACCGCCCCACGGAGTTCGACGCCGTCGTTGTCAGCACCACCGAGCACACGCACGCGTTCGCCACGCTGCCCGCCCTGCAATTGAAGAAGCACGTCTACTGCGAGAAGCCGCTCGCGTACAACGTGCAGCAGACGCGGCTCATCCGCGAGGCCGCCGGGAAGGCCGGCGTCGCCACCCAGATGGGCACGCAGGTCCACGCCAGCGACAACTACCGCCGCGTCGTCGAGCACATCCAGTCGGGCACGATCGGCAAGGTGACCGAGTGCCACGTCTGGGTGGCGCGCGCGTGGGGGTGGCATGCCAGCGAGGCTGACGCGACGGCCGCCAAAGACATCGTGTTCGTGCAGGATCGCCCGGCCGTCGTCGACCCGGTGCCCGCCAACATCGCGTGGGACCTCTGGCTCGGCCCCGCCCCCGCCCGGCCGTACAGCAACGTTTATCTTCCCGGGCCCAAGTGGTACCGCTGGTGGGACTTCGGCAACGGGACGATGAGCGATCTGGGCAGCCACTGGATCGACCTGCCGTTCTGGGCGCTGAAGCTGCATGCGCCGGCGACCATCGAGGCCAGCGGCCCGCCCGTGCATCCGGAGATCGCGCCCGCGTCGATGCAGGCGCGGTACGAGTACAGGGCGATGGGAGATCAGCCCGAGTTGACGCTCACCTGGTATCAGGGCACCAACAAGCCGGAGATCTGGAAGAAGGGCGACATCCCGCAGTTTCCGAGCGGCGTGCTGTTTGTCGGCGACAAGGGGATGCTGATCTCGGACTACTCCAAGTACATGCTGCTCGTGCCCGGGGACAAGTTCGCGGAGATGGCGCGCCCGCGGGTGTCCATCCCCAAGTCCGTCGGCCATCACCAGGAATGGGTGGATGCGTGCAAGACCGGCTCGCCCACGACGTGCCCGTTCTCGTATTCCGGCTGGCTGACCGAGGCCAATCACCTCGGCAACGTCGCCTATCGCGTCGGCAAGAAGCTCGAGTGGGATGCCGAGAAGATGCGCGCGACGAACGCGCCCGAAGCCGAGCCGTTCCTCACCCGCGCCCATCGGCCTGGCTGGAAGCTGGCGTAGAGGTTTGACAGCGTGACTGGCTGACACATGGAGCCCCGGGTCTTTAGACCCGGGGTTCACGCCACGTACTCTCCCGCAAACTCCTCGGCCGTGAGCACCCGTATGCCGTAACGCATCAGCGGCACGAAATGCCGCCGGTTTTCGGTGACGACCAGCTCGGCGCCCGCGAGGCGAGCGGCTTCGGCGATGTGGGCGTCGTAAACGCGTCCGCCGGCGATGCGTTCTCCCACGATCGCCTCGATGAAAGCCCGGTGGGCATCTGACGGCAGCTCGCACACCTCGAACCGCTCGAGAATCTGGTTCCGGACGATGCTGCCTGCGAGCTTCGGGTCCAGGCGGACGTTGGCGGGAAGCCTCGTCGCGACGGCGTAGAACTCGAGCACACAATGCCACGCCGTCAAGGGGCGGCGTACAAGTTGCCGGGTGATCGCATCGAGGGCTGCTTCCGAGGGGCTCGGCGTCTCCCCCATCTCGATGAACGCGGAAATCAGGATCGAGGTATCGAAGAACACCGCGGAGGCTAGGGCCATCGGTTGCGCTCCTCCTCGATGAGCTTCGCGACGTCGACCTTCGGCAGCTTGCGCCGGTCGCCAACGGGTCGGGCCACGAGCCAGCCGCGCCGTGCCACCAGACGCGGAGGCGTGACCACCGGCGCCAACGTGACTGCGCCATCGTCGGCCGTGACCGTGAGCGCAGTGCCCGGCACCAACCCAAGGCGCTCTCGGACCGCCGCCGGAATGACCACCCGGCCTGCCTTGTCAATGGTAGTAGTCATGGCATTATACTACCATATCAATGGCATAAAACAAGCATGTCCGGAGTCTTTGCGATGCCAGAGTGCGGCTGGTGTTGACATCTGATGCATGATGCGTGATGATCGATCCATGCGGACCACCCTCGACATCGACGACGACGTGCTCCAGGCCGCGAAGGAACTGGGCGCGCTGCACGGCAAGTCCGCCGGTCAGATGGTCTCCGAGCTTGCGCGGCGGGCGCTCTCGCCGACCGTGTCGCACCGCGTGCGCAACGGCGTGCCCGTGCTGCCCCGCCGCCGGGCCGGAAGCCCGCGCCCGACGATGAAGCTGGTCAACGAACTCCGGGACGAAGCGTGAGTCGCGTCGCGCTGCTGGACGTCAACGTCCTGGTGGCGTTGTTCGACCCCGACCACGTGCATCACGAGGTTGCTCACGACTGGTTTGCCGGCGCGGGCCGGCCGGGTTGGGCGACGTCCTCTGTGACGGAGTCCGGGTTCATCCGCGTGCTCTCCAATCCGGCATACCGAGGGACTGTCGCCCGCGCGGCGGATCTGGCCGGCCGGCTCCGCCGCTTCTGCGACAGCGGCGGTCACGTGTTCTGGGCTGACGAGGTTTCTCTTCTCAATGGTTCGTTGTTCGATTTGTCGCGAATAGCCGGTCACCGCCAATTGACGGACGTCTACCTGCTCGGCCTGGCGCAGTCCCGCGGCGGGCGTCTGGTCACGTTCGACCGCACGATTCCCGTGAGCGCCGTGAAGGGCGCGAGCGCCGACCTGCTGGAAGTCATTGCCCCGGCTGAATGACGGGCTCGCAGCAGCCCCGCTCCGGCCGCAATCCCCGTGGTTGTCCGCGTCGTTCTTGTGGTAGATTAGCTGTCTGGCTTGGGCGCGCCGATCGCGCTCAAGCAACCCACCAAGCCGGCCGGCGTAGCTCAGTTGGTAGAGCAGCTGATTCGTAATCAGCAGGTCGTCGGTTCGAGTCCGACCGCCGGCTCCAGAATTTTCTAGCAAATCAACGTATTTCTGCACACGCTGGGAATCCGGGTAAGCACAGGGTAAGCAACGCGGCGCGTTTCTCGCGACACTCGAAGCTTGGCCCCGAAGGCGCTGCG
>JALOKU010000048.1 GCA_025456345.1 Vicinamibacterales bacterium
TCGAGCACGGGCAGGGTGATGCGCGACGGCGCGCCGCTCGACCGGTGCACGCGCTGCGTCGCCGCCTTGAAGTCCGCTTCCGTCGCCGTGTTGATGTTCACGAACCTCTGCGGGTTGAGATTGACGAGCGGGAACCAGGAGCTCTGGATCTGGACCATGATCCGGTGCCCCGCGCGGAACGTGTGGAGCACGTCGGGCATCACGTATTCGACCCTCGCGACCTGCCCGGGCACGAACGCCTCCGGCTTCTCGTAACTGTTGCGGAACTTCCCGCGCATCACCTCGCCGCGCACGAGCTGCTGGTAGCCGCCCATGCGCGAGGCGGCCCGCTGGGCCAGCGCCGGGTCCGCGGCCTGAGACGGTTCAGGGTACGTGTCCGGATACACGTCGATGAGCTTCACGACCCAGTCCGAGTCCGTGCCGCTCGTCGACACGTGCAGGCTTGGCCGGATGGGGCCCGCGACGGTGATATCCGACTCCAGGGCGTCCGTCACGTACGTCAGCACGTCCGGCCGGCGCGACGCGAAGCGCTGGTCGTCGACCATGTGCTCGCGGGTCATGCCGATGGCCACGTGGTTGATGTACGGCACGGGCTTCGCGGGATCGCTGACGTACTGGTCGAACGCGTCGGCGTCGGCGGGCGGCTGCCACAGCAGCCTGCCGCCGGACGCGAAGTAGAGTGACGTCGCCACGGCCTGAGGCGGGGGCCAGGCGTCCATGCGGCGCCACTGGTTGCGCCCGGTCTCGAAGACGTACGCCTCTGGCAGCTTCGGGTCTGCCTTGCCCTTCAGGTGGAACGAGAAAAAGGGGAACTCGATCTCGTCGCGGTAGAACTCGGCGGTCTTCGATCCGAAGCGGACGTCCCCGAGGACGTCGCCGTTGCCCCTGGACCATCCGCCGTGGGCCCATGGGCCCATCACGAGCATGTTCGACGCGCCGGGGCTCTGACGCTCGACGTGCTTGTAGGTCTCGAGGGCGCCGAACAGGTCCTCCGCGTCGAACCAGCCGCCTACCGTCATCACCGCGGGCGTGATGTTCTTCAGGTGCGGCCGGAGGTTCCTGGCCTGCCAGAAGGCGTCGTACGTCTCGTGCGCCATCAGGTCGTTCCAGAACGCGATCTCGCCCTTGAAGTGGCGCGCGTTCACGTTCGGCATCGGCCCCAGGTTCAGGTAGAACTGGTAGCCGTCCTCGGTGCCGAAGTTGAACCGCGATCCCGAACTCGTCGTCGGCTTCGGCCGCGGCCGCCCGAAGCCCGAGAAGAAGGAGAAGGCATGCGGCAGGTAGAGGGCGCCGTTGTGGTGGAAATCATCGCCGACGAACCAGTCCGCGATCGGCGCCTGCGGCGATGCCGCCTTCAACGCGGGGTGCGCGTCGATCATCCCGGCGGACGTGTAGAAGCCGGGGTACGAGATGCCGTACATCCCGACGCGGCCGTTGTGGATCGGGACGTTCTTCAGCAGCCACTCGATTGTGTCGTACGTATCGGTGCTTTCGTCGACGTCAGCGGCCCCGGACTTCACGGGCAGGTGCGGGCGCATGTCGGCAAACTGCCCCTCCGACATCATGCGGCCGCGCACGTCCTGGTAGACGAAGATGTACCCGTCGCGCATGAACCGATCCGACGGCCCGAGGCTGGCCTTGTAGGCGTCGGCGCCGTACGGGGCCACGCTGTAGGGCGTGCGCGTCATCAGGATGGGCACGTCCTCCCCGCGGTCCTTCGGCACGTAGACGGAGGTGAAGAGCTTCACGCCGTCGCGCATCGGGATCCGGTACTCGAACTTCGTGTAGTTCGCGCGGGCGTAGTCGGCGCTCTGCCCGCCGGCCATGCCGGCGGCCGCCAGCACCCCGAGGGTGACGGTCGCCGCGAAACGGGTGCCGGCCCAGCTGTTCTGCCTCATCGCTGCCTCCTGCCGTGGTTCGATCAGCATACCAAGAAGACGCCGGGTTCATCGGCGATACGCGCGCAATTCCGGCGTCCGGACGGCGACCCAGGCCGTGGCCACCAGGCAGCCGATGCCGCCGCTGACAACCGAGAACGGCGCGCCCCACCAGTTCGCCACCAGACCGGCCTCGAGTTCCCCCAGCTGCGGGCCGCCCATGAAGAACATCATGTTGATGCCCGTCATCCGCCCGCGCAGGTGATCCGGCGTCTCCAGCTGCCGGATGACGTTGCGGAACACCATGCTCACGGTATCGGTCAGGCCGGTCAGGGCGAGGCAGCCAAACATCACCCAGAACGATCGGGACGCGCCGAAGGCCACGGTGGCGAGCCCGTAACCCGCGACCGCCCAGAGCAGCACCAGCCCGCGGCGATCGATGCGGTCGACCAGGCGGACCATCGCGGCGCTGGCCACGAGGGCCCCGATCGACGGCGCCGCGTAGAGCCACCCGTACCCGCGCGCGCCCAACTGGAGGATATCCTGGGCGAAGATGGGGAGCAGGGCCGTCGCCGACGAGAAGAACGTCGCGAAGAAGTCGAGCAGCATCGACGACCTGATGAGCGGCTGCGAGAAGACGAAGCGAAGACCGTCCATCGCCGCGGCCAGGCTCAACGTACCGGGCGTGTGTTCACCTGGCGTTGCGCTCCCCTTGCCGCGCACGCCCCGCATCATGAGGAGCGCCCCGATCACGAACAGGAACGATGCCGCGTTGATCCAGTACGCGGCGGCAATCCCTCCCGTCGCCACAACAAGGCCAGCCGCTGACGGCCCGGCGACGGCGGCCACCTGGAACATGATCGTGTTCAGGCTGATGGCGTTCGCGAGGTGGTCGCGGGGCACCAGGTTCGGGATGAGCGCGTGGCGTGCCGGCCCGTCGAAGGCGCCGGCCGCGGAACTGAGCGCAGCGACCACGTAGATCGGCCACGGCGAGTGCAGGCCGCGCATCGTGAGCCCCGCGAGCACGGCCGCGAGCACCGCCATGACGGACTGCATCAGTACCATCACGCGGCGGCGATCGAACACGTCTGCCACGACGCCGCTCAGCATCGAGAACCCGACGATAGGCAGGACCCGGACCAGCCCGACCAGTCCGAGGGCGATGGCCTTGTGGCCGGGAGGTGCGACCAGGGCGACGTGCCACAGGATGGCCGCCGACTGCATCATCGAGCCGGAGACGGACAGCAGCTGGCCGATCCACAGTAATCGAAAGTTGCGATGGCGCAGCGCGGCGACGGGCGAAGCACCGCCGGCCACTAGCGGCGTCGTACCTCGGGCGCCGCCTCCGCTTCGTCGTACAGGACGCGCGCGATGCGGGCCATGAGCGCCGCGCTCTGCTTGAGGTCCTCGATGCCGCGCGTGAGCACCACGAGCACGAAGGGCGTCGGCGCGAGCACGATGGCCGCGTCATGGTGGATCTTCGTGATACTGCCGGTCTTGTGGGCGACAGGTGTGCCCGGAGGCAGGTTCGCCGGGATGGCGTCGTTGAACTTCTGCCGCTTCAGAATCTCGAGCATCTGCCGGCTCGCTTCGGCGTCCACGGCCTCGAGGCGGGCGATCCGTTCCATGAGGACCATCAGCGCACGTGCCGTGGTCGAGTTATTGAGCCCCTTCGCGAAGGCCTTGCTGTCTTCGACGCCTCGCCGCACGATCATGCCGCCCGCCCCCATGCCGTCGACCGTGCGCTGGACGTTCGGCGCCCCCAGGCGCTGAATCAGCAGGTTCGTGGCGAAATTCGAGCTGACGGTGATCATCGGCTCGCACAGCTCGAGCAGCGTCATCGTCTGGCCCACCCGCGTGTAGACCTCGGCGTCGGAGTCGTCGCCCATGCTGAGCGTGTACGGGCTGCCATCGACGATGCTCGCGAACTCGTTCTTCACGGCCAGCGGCTCGTCGAGCTTCACCAGGCCCGCCCGCGCCTGGCGGAAGAGCTCGATCATCACAGGCACCTTCATGGTGCTGGCCGCGTGATATTCCACGTCCGGCTGAATCAGCAGCTGGAGGCGCGGAGCCGCGCCGGCCGGCCCGTCAAGCGTGCGGAACGCGACGGCCACGTCGGCGCCGCTCTCCGTGATCAGGCGCTCCACCGCAGCCCTGGACGTCGCCACCCCGGACTGGGCGACGGCGGGCATCGCGCTCCAGAGGAACACTACGGCAACACCCAGCAGAGTACCCGTTCCGCGCCTCGGCATCGCATTTCCCCTCTACGTCGCGTTCCGAAAGGCGAACGGCCCGAAGCGCCTTCGCACCCCGGGCCGTCAGACTAGCCCCCGCCTTCGCCGCAGTCCGGCCCGCCCGGGTCCTCCTGCGGCTTCGGCGCGGCAAGCCTTGCCCCTAGCCCCTAGCCCCGAGTCCCTAATATCTGTAGTGCGCCGGCTTGTACGGCCCCTCGAGCGGCACGCCCAGGTACTCCGCCTGTTCCCGGCTGAGCGTTGTCAGCTTCACGCCGAGGTGCGGCAGGTGCAGGCGCGCCACCTCCTCGTCGAGATGCTTCGGCAGCATGTAGACCTTCTTCTCGTACTTCGCCTTGTGCAGGTGCAATTCGAGCTGCGCGAGCACCTGATTCGAGAACGAGGCCGACATCACGAAGCTCGGGTGCCCCGTGGCGCAGCCGAGGTTGAGCAGCCGCCCTTCGGCGAGCACCATCACGCTGTGGCCGTCCGGGAAGCGCCACTCGTCGTACTGCGGCTTGATGTTGATGCACTCGATGCCGGGCACCTTCTTCAGGCCGGCCATGTCGATCTCGTTGTCGAAGTGGCCGATGTTGCCGACAATCGCCTTGTCCTTCATCCGCGACATGTGCCCGGCGGTGATGACGTTCAGGTTGCCGGTCGCGGTGATGAAGATGTCGGCCTTGTCGACCACCTCGGCCATGGTCGCCACCTCGTAGCCTTCCATGGCGGCCTGCAGCGCGCAGATCGGGTCGATCTCGGTCACCACCACGCGCGCGCCCTGGCCGCGCAGCGCCTGTGCGCAGCCCTTCCCCACCTCGCCGTACCCGAAGACCACGGCCACCTTGCCGCCCATCATCACGTCGCTGGCGCGGTTGATCCCGTCCACGACCGAGTGCCGGCAGCCGTAGATGTTGTCGAACTTGCTCTTGGTGACCGAGTCGTTGACGTTGATCGCCGGGAACAGCAGCGTGCCGGCCTCGACCATCTGGTACAGCCGGTGCACGCCGGTCGTCGTCTCCTCGCTCACGCCCTGGATGCCCGCCGCCACCTTCGTCCAGCGGCCCTTGTGGCTCGCCAGTTCTTCCCGGATCACGCCGAGAATCACGCCCCACTCCTCCGGCTCCGAGTGCGGATCGAACGCCGGCACGGACCCGGCCTTCTCGTACTCGGCCGCCTTGTGCACGAGGAGCGTCGCGTCGCCGCCGTCATCGACGATCTGCGACGGGCCGCTGCCGTCCGGCCACAGCAGCGCCTCGCGCGTGCACCACCAGTACTCGTCCAGCGTCTCGCCTTTCCAGGCGAACACGGGGATGCCCTTCGGCGCCGCGGGCGTGCCGCCGGTCTCGGGCCGGCCCACGGCGACAGCCGCCGCGGCGTGGTCCTGGGTCGAGAAGATGTTGCACGACGCCCAGCGGACGTCGGCCCCCAGGTCGGCCAGCGTCTCGATGAGGACCGCCGTCTGGATCGTCATGTGCAGGCTGCCCATGATCCGGGCGCCGGAGAGCGGCTGCTTCCCGGCGTACCGCTCGCGAACCGCCATCAGCCCGGGCATCTCCTGCTCGGCCAGCCTGATTTCTTTCCGGCCCCATTCCGCCAGGGCGAGATCCGCCACCTTGAACGGCGCACGGCCGATTTTTTTCGCCGCGTCGTACGCGTGCTCACGCTCGATTGCCACGCTCATTGCTCTCTCTCCCTCACACCCGCACGTCATCAGGGCAAGCGCGTCTCCAGACGCGTCTCAGAGTACCAGAATCTTTCAATTGTACCCTCGCGGACGCGAATGCTGCAACGCGGCTGCCCATCCGGCGGCGGCCCGCCGGCAGCCGCCCGGGGCTACCGGCCGGCCTTGAGCTTCTGGACAAAGGCAGCCCAACGGTCGACAAGGGCGAGCATGGGCCCGCCGGCGGCCTTGTACGCCGCGGCGTACCTCGCCGCGCGCGCGCCGTCCTCGGCCTGGTTCGTGACGACGCCTTCACGTGCGTGCGCGTCATACAGGATACGCATTGCCAGGAACCACGCGCCGGCGTCGGCAGGGTGCCGCTCGAGGTAGGGATCGAGCGTGGCGAGCGCCTCGGCGCGCCGCCGCCGCATCGCCTCGGCCGCCGAGAGCCGGGGCACGAAGCCGTCGTCGTCCGGCCACCGGCCGAGCGCTTCCCGGATGATCGACTCGGCCTGCTCTCCGTCCCCGAGGCGCAGGAGCGCGTCGGCCAGAACGTCGTAGACGATTCGCGCCTCACTTTCCGAGACCAGGGACGTCTGCCACGCGCCTGCGGCATCACGGTCGCGCCCGCCGGCCGCATAGCAGGCCCCAAGGTAGAACGCCGCCGGCAGGAATTCCGAGTCCAGGCGCAGCGCCTCCCGAAACTGGGCAGCCGCCGGCTCGAGCTCGCCCTTCCCGAACAACGCCAGGCCCTTCAAGAACGGCACCGACAACCTGTCCGGGCCAGCGTCCGCCAAGGCCGTGATGGCCTCGTCGAACTTTCCTCCCCGCACCGAGCCGGCCGCCGCCGACAGCGGCTCACTGGCGGCACCATCCGCCTGCTGCAAACGGCCGAGGAAGTACTGCAGGGCCTCGGGCGACATGGCGTCCTGACGGCCGAAGGCGCGCACCAGGCCTCCCGACTCGGCCACGCCGAACGCCGCCCGCGGCTCTCCCGTCCCGGGGGCCGCGATGGGCAGGTCCAGCCTGAGGGGCCGACTGACGCTCCCCAGCCTGGTCTCACCGTCGAACGCCGTCGCCACCACGACATAGTCGCCGGGCGGAAGCAGCCGCACATCGATATCGGCCGATGCGGTCCAGCGGCGGCCGCCTTCGGCGGAGACCGGCTTGGCCCGCGCACCCAGGACCGGCGGCCCATCCGGCCGGTCGGCGATATCGAACGCGACCGAGGAAACCGCCCGCCCGCGCACGGGATACGTCTCGTGGTAGAGCTCGACCGTCGGCGAGGCGACACGCCCGTCGACGACGGTCACAAGGCCAATGCCAGCCGGGCGCGTCGGGTCGAGGATCAGGACGTCGCTCAGCACGGCACCCTCTCCTGGCCTGAGTCTCGCGTCGAGGTTGTACTCGACGCTGCCCGCCTGTCCGTCGGCAGTCGAGGCGGCCACCCGGACGACGTAGAGCCCCGGACGCAGCATGACGGTGTTCACGTAGGCCCACGACGTGTCCCCGCCGCGGCCCCTCGGTTGCAGGCGCAGGCGATCGACGGACGCGCCCAGCTGGCGCCCGGCCCCATCCGTGATGGCGTAGCCCACGCGCAGCTCGGCCGGACCGGCGACGCCGCGTCCGATGTTCGCCGACAGGAGGACGCGCATCTGCCCGCCCGTGGGATCCCGCAGCACGTGCGCGGTGATCCTGATGGGCAGGTCCCGCTCCAGCCGGCCGGGTTTGAGCGCCGCGGCGACCGCTTCATCCGGGGTCGCCGGCGTGCGCGCCGCCGTGGCGGCCATGAACGACGCGCGGCTGCGCACGGTGGCGTTGGGCACGCGGACCCGCACCTGGATCCGGTGGGTCTTGCCATCGCGGTCGGCCGGCTCCGGCTCGAACCCGAGCACGTAGGCGGCGGAGGTTTCCCTGGCCACACGATCGAAGGCGAAGTCAGCGCCTGCCGCCACGGTGAACAGCGTTCCCGCGCTCATGCCGGCCAGCAGCTGAAGCCCGGATGAGAGCGACGCCTCGTCCTCGAACGCCGTCTCGGGCCCCTTCATCCGCTCGGCGGAAAACGCCTGGAGCACGCTCATCGACACGTGCAGGACGTAGATGCGGATGTTGGCTGCCGCGGCGGCGCTCGCAACGCCCTGGATCTCGGCCCGCACGTCGAGGTGAGGCGACCCGGCGGGGACCAGCCCGCCGCTGATCACGACCATCGTCTTCGGCCCCGGGATCCCGCTGACCGCATCGACGGCCGACTGCAAACCGTTGACGCTCCGCCTCGCCTGCACCTCGAGCTGCGCGGTCATCTGCAGCGCCGCCGCGTCCACCCGCGCCATGCACGCCTCGATGCCGGAGTACATGCCAGGCTCCGAGGCGGCCTTCTCGCTCCCGCACTCACGATCGAGCACCTGCTGGCGGATCGCCGTATCCCGGCGGTCGAGGGCCATGGCCTCCGAGAGCGTGATGTACGGACGCATGGACTGCATCACGTCCGCCATGCCCAGGACACGGCCGAGCGCCTCGCGAACCACGCCGTGCTCGACCGTGGGCGTCACCGTCGGCCCCGGGCTGGGATAGGCCATCAGGCCCACGCGGTCGGACGGCTGGAGCCGGTCGAGGTACCGCTGGGCGCTTTCGATCGCCGCGCGGCCGGAGCCCGGCGGAAAGCTCAGCTGGTCAATCGCCAGGACGACCACCCGCCCTGACGTGCCCGCCGCTGCGTCCTCCCGCTCGTTCGAGCTGAAGCTGCGATCGATGCGCAGCGGCCGCGAAGCGATGGCGCCCTCCGGGGCTGCTGCCGCCTTCGCCGATGCATAGTCCAGGAAGGTCGCCGAGGCCACGCGGCGCGGCTTGCCATCGACCGACACCTCGAACTGCTCCGCCGTCAGTCCGGCCACGGGCTGGCCGTTGCGGTCGACCACGTTGACGTCGACCGCGACGAGGTCGACGCCTGACCTGAAGGTCGGCGGCTTCTGGCCCGCCGCTCCGGGCGGCTGGTCCTGCCACGCTGCCAGGCTCACGGCGAGCGCGACGACGCCCGCCAGCCCCGCCCACAGCCTCATCGCTGCTCCTTGCCCTGCCCGTGCCGCTACTTCACGACGGCCCGGTAACCCTGCCGCGCCCGCACCCGCACGTCTTTCCCGGGCACCTCGAGACGCAGCGCGCGCCAGCGTCCGTCACGCGTCAGGTCGGTCGGCACGTAGCCAATCAGGTACTGGTTGGACAGTTCTTCCAGGATGTCGGCGAACACGGCATCCAGCTTGTCGACGTTGTCGCCGAAGAAGGCCCGCCCGCCGCTCTTCCGGGCGAGACGCTCCAGAATCGTCTTGAGGCTCGAGAGCCGCGGAGCCCTCCCCTGCCCGATGGGATACAGCACGGCATCGCTCGCCTCGAGCCGCCGCTCTGCAACCTCGATGGGTACGCGGCTGTTGAGGTCCTCGCCGTCGGTGAACACCACCAGCGCCCGGCGTCCCGTCTGTCGGCCGAGCAGTTCGAACGCCTGGACGATGACGTCGTAGAGCGCGGTGCCGCCCCACGGCGCGAGGCGATCGATCGCTTTCAGGCGGGTCGCCAGGTCGACGGTCGGGCGGGCCAGCGTGAAGACGGTGTCGTTGAACCCGAGGAGTGTGACGCGGTCGGTCGGCCTGATCGCGGTCAGGAACCGCTTCACCGACTCCTTCACCTTCGGCATCGCGTCCGTCATGCTGCCGCTGACATCGACGGCGACGATGATCTCGAGCGGCACATTCTCGGAAAAGAACGTCGTCAGCACCTGGGGCGTACCGTCCTCGAACAGGCGGAAGTCCTTCCGCGTGAGTCCTCGCACGAACAGGCCAGAGCGGTCGGTGACCGTGGCGGTGACCTGCACCACGTCCACATCGACCTTCTCCGTGTAGGCCACGCCTTTCGTGCGGATGCTGCGGGTCACGCGGCGGCCGTCCGGGAGCGTCGCAACGGCCCGCAGGACATGCTCCACCACGTTTGGTCCGGCATCCCACGGACATTCGTACGGTGGCTGCTCGAGCGTGCACACCAGGCGGCCGTCCGCAAACAGGCTCACGCTGCTGACTGCCGCACCGTCGGGCTCGACGCGGAGCTTGATCGGCATGGGGCCGCTCGCGTAGCCGCCATCGTCGGGCGACACAAACACCAGCGCGATGTCGGGCGCCTGACCATCGAGCGCCAGGCACGAGGCGAGCAGGGCCGCGAGCAGCGCGGCGTGCCGGATTCGAACCCTGCTACCTTCGGACATCATCCGTACGCTCCCCGCCGCCTGGGACCAGCGGTCCGCCCGACGTCAGCGCGGAAACATAGTCTACGAAGCGGCCAGCGGGCAGGCGGCGCACCGCAGCCGTCAGCGCGCTCCAATCATCAATATACGCCGGCTGATAGGCGTCCAGCACATCCTGGGCGGCCAGCGCCATGACGAACCTGGCCAGTTGCGCGGGAAGCCCAAGGTCGGCCAGAGACTCCGCGACCCGGAGCGGCAGGTCGGCGAACTGCTCGGTCACCAGCGACGTGCCCATGCGGCCGGCAAGGAGTTCCCGAAGCCCGGGCGGGGGGTCGCGGAGGCAGAGGCATCCGTCGGTTTCGAGCCACGCGGCGCCCCACGAGTCATGCGCGGGTCCCGGAGAGGCCGGCGCTTCACCCAGACGCACCAGGTCGGCCAGCGAGAAGTAGTCCGGCACACGCCCGGGTTCATGCGCCTGCGCCCACGGCAGCGCCTCTCGCCACCACTCGTTGACTCGCGCGGCGCGCACCAGGTCCGGCAACGCCGATGGCTGGGCCATCACCTCCACGACGCGCGCGCGTCCGCGCCGGACCGCAACGGCCAACTGGTCCCGCTCGGCGTCGGACACATCGAAGGGATTGCTGAGGACGACGGCGGCGGCGAGCGCAGACCGGTCGATGTCGCTCCCGGCCGGCGGTGGCGGCAGGCCGTCTTTCTCCAGTCTCCGCACCGCCAGTCTGGCAAGCCCGACGTCCAGTCCCAGCATCGAGCCGGTCAGACGCCAGCCGCCTGACACGCCCACGCTGCGCTGCGGCATCCTCCACGGGTTGACGGTACGAATCTCCGGAATCCGCTCCTCGAAACCGAAGCTGTGGCGCTCGGCCGGGTCGCCGGCGAGCAGCTCGAGGCTGTCGGGTTCACCAAGGTGCGGCGCGTATGCAATGGCACTCATGACGCTGGCGAACAGCAGGTCACATGCCCGCTGGAGCGGGCGGTAGACGCGGGTGAGCGGGGCCGTGTCCTTGGATGACCGGACTGCCCGCAGGTCGCCGGCGGCCTTCCCGAGGAGCCGGCGCAACTCGGCACTGCCCCTCCCGGGTTCAGTCGCCGACGCGGGATGCTCGAGCAGTCCGGCCACGCTCGATGACACCGCGGCCGCCAGCACCGGTACGCCGGCCGGCGATGCGTTCGCCGAGCCAAGCCGGGTCACGGCGCGCAGGAGCGCCAACGCATCATCGAGGGCGTACCCGCCCTGCTTTCGCCGCACCTGCACCAGGCGGGTGAACTCGGCTCCGGCGACGTCGACGCGATACCGAAGCCCCTCCCACTCAATTTCAGGCAGGCTGGCGCCGTCGGAGGTCCCGGCCAGCGCAGCGAGTAGCGTCGCCTCGGCGGACACCAGCGTCCCGGCTCGCACCGCCTGCCGCTCGGAAACCGGCGTCAGCGAGGGCAGCAGCTGTGTGTCCAGCCACGCGCCGATGCCGCCCATGTACTCGCCGTTGTCCTCCAACTGCACGGCCGTCAGCGCACGGACAAGGCGGAGCGCGACATCGGCCGAGATGACCCGGCTGAAGCGAAGCCTGTCGAGCATCGCCAGGGCGCTCTGGAACTGTCGCAGCGAGGCGACCGCCGCCTCCCGGTCGCCAATCTCGCTCAGCCGCCGCGCGGCGCGGACGGCGCCGGCATAGACAACGGGGTCGGTGATGCCCATGCGCTCGAGCGTCAAGAGCAGCATCGGGAAGCGGGCGAAGCCCCGGAGCGCCACCAGGGCCTGCGGCAGCGCCGCCGGCGCCAGACCTGCGAACGCCCGCTGCCCGAACAACCAGGTCTTGAGCATCTGCTGGCGCTGTCCGGCGTTCACGACGCAGATCCGGTCCACAAGCCACGCGGCATCCGCACGGCGGTCAGGCTCGCCGGCCTTCAATAGCCGTTCGGGCTCGTCGGGCACGCCCGAGCCTGAGAGTACGGCGGACCAGAATTGGCGGCCCGCGGGCGCCTGAAGTTCGCCGGTTGGCAGCACGCGTGCCGCCGCCAGCACGTGCACGGGGTCGTAGCTCACGCGACTGAACGGCCGGGCCTCGGGGTTCCAACCCGCCAGCGACGGCGCGCACGCGGCGAGCAGGGCGCGGAGAGGTTCGGCCCGCACGTCTGATCCCGGCTCGGGCGCGCCGAGGGCAAATGCCTGGCGAGGCGGGTCCAGATGGTCGATGGCATCGTAGAGAAGCGCCGCGCGGCCGCCCTCCCGGTCCAGCAACTCGAGAATGAACGCCTCGGGTTCGGTGGTTCGCCGCTGGAGAAGCCCCTCCCAGGCGGAGGTCGCCGCCGGCGGTCCCGGCACCTCGACCCGCCCGCCGCGGACGCGGATGCTGCGGCCGAGGGAGGCCAGTATGCCCGGCCTGCTCCCCTCCGTCAGCTTCTCGACCAGCGACGGGTGTGCGCCCAGGAAGGCACGGGTGTCGTCGTCAAGGCTCATGAGGCCGTAGTACAGGAGGGACGCGCGGCGGTTGCCGAGCAGTGCCGTCAGGAGACTTCCGGACAATGCCCCGTCGGGCGCGGCAATCAGGCTCCATGCCTGGGTTCCCAGCGGGAGCGGCACCTCGTCGGAGGCAATGGCGAGTGTGACGATGGCGCCGCCATTGAAGTCCCGCTCGAGGGCGGCCATGTCGAGGCCGGCAGCTTCCAGGTTCTGCCGGCGCCGGCGCGATTCCTCGTCATCGCGCGACACGAACCGGCAGGCGCCGCCCGGCTCCTCGATGACGCCGCCGACGGCCGCGGCGACGTCCTCGACGGCGCGCCGTGTCTCGTTCGAGCGAGCCTGGGCCGCACTGATCCGGCCGTCGCGAAGGGTGCCGCGCGCGCGGAGGAAGCCGGAAAGGTCGGTGAGATACGCGCGAAAGCGCGCGAGGCGCTGATCCCGCGCCGGCTCCGAGCCGGGCGGCGCGTCGTGAACCGCGCGGATGATCTGGAGCAGGAGGATCCCGCGGGGCGTGGCCGCGCTCACTCCGGCGAGCCTCGCCAGCGCCGCAGTTCCGCCAGGCACAGGCAGGCTCGTCAGCACGCCGCCCGCGTCCGGAGGCCCCGAAGGCTGCCCCCAGGCGAGGCCTGCCGTGACGAGGAGGGCTAGAAGGGGGCTGGCCGATCGCCGCGCCGCCAGAGATGGCACGCGCCTGCGCACGCCACGTGCACGAACGCGCGCCTCGATCTGGCAGCCCACGATGACCTCACAATCCGCGAACCGACCTTCCCCGAGAGTCCGCGGTCCGTCGACGGCCGGAACGCTGCCGTCGCCCCTCGGAGCCTACCGGCCGAGCCCCAGCGCCGCCAGATCCGCCTCCAGGCGGCCGACGAGGGCATCGAACCGCGTGATCACCGCCTGCACGGTGTCGGGCTCACGAAGGTCGACGCCGGCCCGCTGCAACTGGTTCATGGGATAGTCGCTGCCGCCGGACTTCAGCAGGTCGAGGTAGCGCTCCACGGCGTCCGCCCGCGCGTCGGGCTCTTTGCCGAGAATCTGGTCGGCCAGCCTGGCGGCCGACGCGAAGCAGGTCGCATACTGATACACGTAGTACGGCGACCCGAAGAAGTGCGGCACGCGCGCCCACGTCAGGCGCGCCAGCGGCTCCTCGTCGAGCGCGTCGCCGTAGTAGTCCGTGAGGAGCGTCCCGTAGATGTCGCTCAGAATCTCGGCCGTGATCGGCTCGTCGGTTTCGGCGAGCCGGTGCGCCTGCAGCTCGTAGTCGGCGAAGAGGACCTGCGCGAAGAAGGTCCCGGCCATGCTCTCGATGGCATGCTCGAGCAGGACGATGCGCTCGCGGGGATCGGTGCTGCGCGCGAGCAGGTAGTCGAGCAGCAGCGCCTCGTTGAAGGTCGACGGCACCTCGGCCACGAAAATCGTGTAGTCGGAGTACACGAACGGCTGGTGGGCGTGCGCCAGCACGGTGTGCATGTTGTGCCCCATCTCGTGGGCCAGCGTGAACACCGCGTCGAGCGTGTCGTTGTGGTTGAGCAGCATGTACGGGTGCACGCCGTACACGGGCGCGGAGTAGGCCCCGCTGCGCTTGCCGTCGTTCTCGTACACGTCGATGCTGCGGCTGCCGAAACTCCGCCGCACGCGCTCGCGGTAGGCCTCGCCGAGCGGGGCGACCGACGCCTCGACCCACGCCCTGGCCTCGTCGTAGCTGTAGGTCCGCGCGGCGTCGACAATCGGCACCTGGATGTCGTAGAGGCTGTAACGGTCCAGCCCGAGTGCCCGCTTGCGCAGCTTGTGATAGCGCTGCAGCGAGGCGGCGTGCGCGCGCGTCGCCGCGATAAGGGTCTCGACCACCGACGAGGGGATGTGGTGCACGTGGAGCGCGGCGTCGAGGGTGGTGGCGTAGCCCCGGGCCTGCGCCGCGAACCAGTCGCGCTGGCAGATGCCGTTGTAGAGGGCCGCGTACGTGTTGCGGGCCGCCTCGAACGTCCCGAGGTACGCCTTGAAGGCGGCTTCCCGGTCCTCCTGCCGGCGTGCCGTGGCGAGGATCGACCGGAACTCGCCGTAGGACACGGTGACCTGCCGGCCGTCGGTGAGCGTGATGGTCGGGAACTTCGCGTCGGCCGTGGACAGCGCTTCGTACGCGTCGGACGGCGTCGCGTCGAACCGGCCGACGAGCGACATCAGCCGCTCGCCCTTGTCGTCGAGCACGTGCTCCTGGAGCCGGTACAGGTTCTCGATGGCGAACCGGTAGACGGCGAGCGCGGAGCTGGCGGCCATCCACGCGCGGACCCGCTCGAGCGTCAGGCCCAACAGCTCGGGGTTGAACCACGAGGTGGCCTGTTGCCAGCGGGCGAGCAGGATCTGCACCTTCTGGCGCCGCGCGCCAACCTCGTTGTCGCGCTGATCCTCGTCGTGGGCCAGCGACGGGTAGTACCAGACCGCATACGCCAGCTGGCCCAGTTCGTCCATGGCCTCGAACGCGCCAAGCAGCGCCTCGGGACCCGACGCGAGAGAGCCCCGCCGGCCGGCGAACGTTGCGATCAGCGTCTCGAGGCGGGCATAGGACTGCTCCCATTCCTGCCAGGAGGGAAAGATGGAGGTGAGGTCCCACTTGTACTCGTGGGGGATCTCGGAGCGGACGCGGGTCTGGGGCTTCACGCGGATCCCAGCCGGCCCTAGCGGCGAGGCGGCACCGACGGCCGCCGATGCTGGTCGAACTGCTTGAAGAACCGGGTGCAGGCCTTCTGGAACCGCGCCTCGAGCTCCCGGCCCACGGCGTCGGGCACCGGGCCGAGGCGCCGCCACGAGGCCTGGGCCTTGCGCACTTCATCGGCGCCGTTCCGCCACCGCGCGTCGTCATCGGCGCGCCCGCCAATGGTGTTCGCGGCCAGCGCCTCGCGCAGCTGCGCCGCGAGGATGGCGGCCGGCGACATCTGCGCCTCGGCCTTGTCGTCGCCGGCAAAGCCCTCCACGATCTGGCACAGCTGCTCCATCCGCTTCCGCGTCGCCTCGGGGTCCACCTCCGTGCCGGCAAACGCGGCCGGCCTGGTCCCGATCACGGCGTTCATCGCCGTCGTGAAGCGCTCGACGAGCGGTTCCGCCTGGGCCCGTGTCACGGCCGGCGCCTGGTCCCACTGGCGCTTGAGCGCGAGCACCTTCTTGGCGAGACCCTCGTCCGGCTCGGGCTCGGCGCCGTCAGGCGGCGCGAGCACGGCCTCGAGGTCGGCGCAGATCTGCTCGCGGGCGGCCAGCTGCTGCGCAAGCTCGTGATCGTTGCGGTGGGCGTAGCGATCGAAGAACTTCTCGCACGCCGTGTGGAACCGCGCGAGCAGGGCCTCCGAGCGGTTGCGTTTCACGGGGCCGACCTGCCGCCACTCCGCCTGGATGTGCTTGACCTCGCCAAGCGCGCGGTCCCAGTCCGTGCTCTCGATGAGGGCCTCCACCTGGGCGCAGATGGCTTCCTTCTTCTTGAGATTGGCCATCCAGACGTCCTTGCGCTCGGCCAGGTCGTTCTTGCGCCGCGTGAAGAACCGGTCGCAGGCCGCGCGGAAGCGCTCCCAGACGGCCTTCTCGTGGCCCGGCGTCACCGGGCCAATCGTCTTCCATTCGGCCTGGAGGGCCTTGATGGTCTCCGCGGTCCGGATCCAGTCGGTCGAATCGGCCAGCGCCTCCACCTGCGCGCAGAGGGCCTCCTTCTTCCTGAGGTTGTCGACGCGCTCGATCGCAAGCTGCTGGAAGAAGGACTCGCACCGCAGGCGGAGCTCGCCTTCGATGATCTTGTAGCGCTGCCACAGCTCGCGGCCCTTCTCGCGCGGGACGGCCCGCACCTTGTGCCACTCGTCCTGGACGACGCGCAGCTGCTTGGCAACCACGGCGGGGTCGGTCTGCTCGCGGAGCGACTCCAGGCGGGTGATGAGCGCCTCCTGCACGCTGGCATTGGCCCAGCGTTCCCAGCCGTCCGCTTCCCGCAGGTCCTGGACGCGGGGGAAGACCTGGGACTGCACGGCCTTGAGCCTGGAGACCACCGTCTGCTGGTCCTGCCGGGACGGCAGCGGGCCCGGCGCGTCCAGCGCCGACCGGATGTCGCGAAGCACGCGCTCGGCGTCGCGCAGCGTGAGCAACTCGCCCTGCGCGAGCTTCTCGGCCTCGTCGCACAGCTTCTGCAGGCGGGCGAGATTGTCCTGCTGGTGACGCGTGCGGACCTCGCGCACCGCGGCATCGCGGGCCTCGATGCGGCTCTCGACGCTGGCCAGGCGCGCCGCCACGGGTTCGTCGAGCGCGAGCCCGGCCAAGAGCGCCGTCCACTCGCGGCGCAGCGCGTTCCAGCGCGTGCGCGCGTCCGGAAGATCGGTGGCCGCGAGCACCTGCTCCGCGCCGTCGAGCAGTTGCGTCAGTCTGGTCATCTTCTCCGCTCGCGCCTCGGGCGACAGCTGCACCTCGGCGGGCGCGGGCGCAGGCACCGGCTCCGGCGCAGGCGGCGCGGCCTCGACGGGCCCGGGCGATGCTGCGGGACCGGCGTCCGGCGCCGGCACCGCGTCCATCGCGACGGCCGTCTCGGGTGCGCTCGCCATCCCAAGCGAGCTCTCGGACGTGACGGGAAGTTCCGGGGAGGACGCCTGGGCGTCGTCGTGTTCTGGTGCCACGGTGCTCTCGCGCGCCTCATCGCACACGCCGGAAGGGAGCGCATCCCGACCTGGCGACTGGCGGATCGGGCTCGGCGTGCAGGCGCCACAGGGCGCGGGCCCGCCGGCCCCAGATTCGTGTTCGGTCCGGCCGCCCCGGCCGGACCACGTTCGCCACAGGACCGGTCTCATCACCTGCGTGCGGTGGCCGGTTCAGGCCACGAGCACGGGCGAGGAGACCGCCTTCTCTCCGCTACTTCTTCTTCGCGATGCCCAGTTCGCCGAGTTTCGCGGCCAGATCCTGGCCCGCCGTGGCCGGGCTGACCTTCTTGTCGATGTGCAGAATCTTGCCGTCGACGCCGATGTAGAACGTCCACCGCTGGGCGAACTGGCGTTCAGGGGTGACGACACCGTAGGCCGACGCGACCTGCTTGCCCGGATCGCTCAGGAGCGGAAAGTCGAGGCCGAGCGACTCGGCGAACTTCTTGTTGTCCTCCGGCGTGTCCACGCTGGCCGCGAAGTATGCCACGTCGTAGGCCTTGATGAGGTCGCCGCTCTCACGGAGCGACTTGCACTCGGCCGTTCAACCACCCGTGAACGCCTTGGGAAACCAGGCCACGGCAACGGCCCGCTTGCCCTTGAACTCCGCCAGCGAGTGCGTGGCTCCGTCCGAGCCCGGCAGCGAGAACGCCGGCGCCGGGTCGCCAACCTGCGGCCCGGCCGATGGCGCCTGCGCCATCGCGGCGGCACCCGTGAACACTCCCGACACGATCATCGTCGCGATCATCATCCGCATGGCTATCACCCTCGAGTGTAGTGTCGTGCCCGCATCCCTCTCCCCTGTCGCCTAACCCCTCGTCCCTTCCCCGTGCCCCTGCCACCTCGCATACGCCGGGTGACCGGGCCTCACGGCCACGAACGTCCCCCGGCAACTGGCGCGCCGGACCCCGTCGGTTTCGAGCGTCGCTTCGACGACGGCCCGGTCATCGGTGGATTCGACGACGCGCGCCCTGAGGTGCAGCGGCCCGCCGCTTGGTGTCGGGCGGCGCAGCGTCACCGAGTAGTCGGCCGTGACGGTGAACGGCGGCGCGGCGTCCCCGGCGCGCGCCATCAGGTGATGCGCCGCCGTCCAGTTGCAGTGGCAGTCAAAGAGCACGCCGATGATTCCGCCGTTGACGAACCCGGGAAACGCCTCGTGGTGCGGCTCCGGCGTCCAGTCCAGCACGACCTCGTCGCCTTCGACCCGGCTCTTGATGCGCAGTCCCTTGGGGTTCGCGGGCCCGCACCCGAAGCACCTCGTGTCTGGAGCGTACCGGTCCTGCAGGCTCTCGTCGATCACACGCTAATCCAGGTTGCGCAGCTCTTCGTCGATGCGCTCCGCCTCGTCTTCGTCAGGCGGGGCGGCGGCCTGCTCTGTCCGTGCCGGGGCGGGGCTCACGGCGCGCAGGCGCCGGATCACCACCACGACGAGTCCGACGCTGGCGACCAGAAACACCCAGGGGGCTACGTAGATCAGTCGGCTGAAACCGCGCGCGGGCGGCTCGGAGAGAATGCGGTCGCCGTACTCGGCCACGTAGGCGTCGAGGATCTGCTGAGACGTCTTGCCTTCGGCGAGCAGCCGGCGGATGTTCCGCTTGATCTCGTCGGCGGCCGGCGACTGGTGCAGCGAGACCTGCTGGGCCCAGCAGCACGGGGCCATCAGCTTCGCTTCAAGCAGCTTGGCTTCGCGCTCGAGGGCCTGCGGGTCGGCCGCCGCAAAGGCCATCCAGAGCGCGATCGACATCTGCATCAGCGAACCCATGGATGGTCCCTTCGGATTCCGGAGGCGCTGGTCAGGACTGCGCCCGGGGTAAACTCTGAGTTTACTGCAAGCGCGGCATCCACTCCAGCCCGCCTTCGCTCGCCTCCGGCCGGAGCCATTCCTCGGCGAGCTTCGGCGGGGCGCTTCAACCTCCAAAGAGTTGGATCAGCTCCGGCTTGACCACCTTCCCCATCGCGTTCCGGGGAAGCGCGGGCACGGTGAGGAGCCTGCGGGGCAGTTTTGGACCTGACAGCCGCATCCGCGCCCAGTCGCGGAGAGCGGGCAGCGCGAGCGTCGCCGCTCCCCGCAGGGCCACGACGGCGGCCACGCACTCGCCCCACTCCGGATCGGGCAGACCGACGACCGCGCAATCGGCGATGTCAGGGTGGAGCCGCAGGACCGCCTCGACCTCCAGGGCCGACACCTTCTCGCCGCCGGACTTGATGATGTCGACCGAGAGCCGCCCGAGGATCCGGAACGCGCCATCTTCGCACGCGGCCACATCGCCGGTCCGGAACCATCCATCTGCCGCGAAGGCCGCCGCCGTTGCGTCGGCACGGTCCCAGTACTCGCGAAACACGCCGGGCCCCCTGACGAGGAGTTCGCCGGGCGCGCCGGCGGCCACCTCCTCTCCCGCCTCGCCGACGACGCGCACCTCGACGCCAGGCAGCGGGGCGCCAACGAAGCCGGGCCGGCGGGCGCCGTGCAGCGGGTTCGACAGGGCCATCCCGGTTTCGGTCATGCCGTAGCGCTCGAGCAGGGTATGGCCGGTCATCTCGCGCCATGCCTCCAGGACGGGCACCGGCAGCGCCGCGGAGCCGGACACGCAGAGCCGCAGGCCCGCGGCGCCCCTTGACCACGCCGCCCTGACCGCCTGCGGCGCCTCGCGCCAGGCGGCAATCAGGCGGCTGTAGATCGTCGGCACGGCCATGAATACCGTGAGGTCCCCGCTCGCGAGGCGCTGCCAAACGCGTGCCGTATCGAAGCCGCCCGCGAACTCGCAGGCCGCGCCGTTCCAGAGCGCGCACGCGAGGACGTTGATGACGCCGTGCGTGTGATTGAGCGGCAGCACATGGAGCGCGCAATCGTCGGGCCGCCACTCCCACGCCTCGGTGAGACACGCGACCTGGGCGGCCAGATTGCCGTGCGTGAGGACCACGCCCTTGGGGAGGCTCGTGGTTCCGCTCGTGTAGAGCATCAGGGCACGCCGGTCCGGACCGAGGGCGGGAATCGACGGCCATTCGAAACGCCCTGGCGACGGCGCGGCCACCGCGGTGCCTGTCGAGGTGAGCCTGATGCCGCGCAGGGCGGCCACCGGACCGAGGGCCTCCGCGTGCTCCGGCGCGACAATCGCCTCCGTCGCCCGGCTGTCGTCGAGGATGTGCTCCCATTCGTGAGACGTCTGCTGCGGGGACAGAGGCACCGAGACGCCGCCTGCCATCCAGCTTCCCCACTGGCCTGCCACGTACGCCGCGCCGGGCGGCGCCAGCAGGGCGACGCGCGCCTCTGCGAGGTCCGGGCGTGTGTCGAGGAGCCTGCCGGCCAGGACGGCCGCGCGGGCGGCAAGCTCGTCGTACGTCCACTCACCCGCCGGCTCGATCAGGGCCCGGCGGGCGCTGAAGCCACGCGCGCGGCGAACGAGCGCGGGGAGGTGTTCCGCCGTCATCGCCTGTACGATAGCGCGCTTCGCGGGCCGGGCCAAAGTCCGCTATAGTTCCCGGCGCGGCCGCGCCCGGCGTGCGCGGGCTGTTTGACTGGGGGAGACTCCGATGCGCGCATCCCGGTACCTGATTGCCGTCATGCTCGGTCTTTGCGTGGCCTCGCCTGGCCCGCTCGTCCTGGCGAGCGCCGGGACGCCGCCCGCGCTGCCCACACCGGAGCAGTTCCTGGGTTTCCGCGTCGGCGCCGACACCAAACTGGCGCGCTGGGACAAGATCGTGGAGTACTTCAGGCTGGCCGAGAGCGCATCGGACCGCGTGCGGCTTCGCGAACTCGGGAAGTCGACCGAAGGCAACGCCTTCATTGCGCTCGAGATCGCCGCGCCGGACACGCTGAAGCGCCTCGACTACTACCGGGGCCTGCAGCGGCGGCTCTACTTCCAGGACGGCGTGCCGACCGACGCGCAGCGCGACGAGATCTTCGCGTCCGGCAAGACGGTGGTCCTCGTCACGTGCAGCATGCACTCGACAGAGGTCGGCGCGACGCAAATGACGCTGGAACTGGTCCATCGACTCGCGACCGACGTGTCGCCGCGCGTGACGCATGTCCTCGACAACGTGATCTTCCTCCTCGTGCCGAGCCTCAACCCCGACGGACAGATCAAGGTCGTCGACTGGTACAACAGGAACCTCGGCACCGAGTTCGAGGCCTCGCCCATGCCGTGGCTTTACCAGAAGTACGTGGGCCACGACAACAACCGCGACATGTACATGTTCACGCAGATCGAGAGCCAGCTCACCGCGAGGCTGCTGTGGCACGACTGGTTCCCGGCTGTCTGGCTCGACGAGCACCAGCAGGGCATGACCGGCTCCCGGATCTTCGTCATGCCGGCCACCGATCCCATCAACCCCAACGTCCACCCGCTCATCTACCGCTGGAACGGGCTGTTCGGGCAGACGCAGGGCGCGGCGCTCGAGGCGGCGGGCAAGGACGGTGTCATCTACAACTCCACCTACACGAATTTCTGGCAGGGCGCGATGGCCTGGAGCGGCTGGTGGCACAACCAGGTGGGCCTGCTCACGGAGCTGGCGTCGGTGCGCGTGGCCTCGCCGACCGAGCAGCAGCGCGCCGAACCCGGGCGCCCGGCGCCGCCCCCGGCTGAGGGCGGCCGCGGAGGCGGGCGTGGCGGCGATGCCGGTCGGGGCCCCCTTCCCGCGCCGACCGACGTCATCCCGCGCACCGAATACCCGCGCCCCTGGCTGGGCGGCCGCTGGACGCTGCGAGACATCGTCGACTACGAACTGATCGCGACGATGGCGACGCTCGAGTTCGCCGCGGACCAGCGTGAGACACTGCTCCGCCAGATCTACGAGGTCAACCGCGCCACGATCGAAGCCGGGAAGAAGGGCGAACCGTCCGCCATTCTGATCACGCCGGACACGCAGCCCGACCCGCCGGCGGCCTACCGCCTCGTCGACCGGCTCCAGGTGGGCGGGGTCAACGTGTACCGCGCGGATGCGGCGTTCGCGGCCGACGACAGGAGCTACCCCGCCGGCACGTTCGTGGTGCCGATGACGCAGGTCTTCTCCCGGTATGCGAAGGACCTCCTCGAGAAGCAGACGTACCCTGAGGTGCGCCGGGTACCGACCGCACCGCCCGAGGCGCCCTACGACGTCACGGCGTGGTCGCTTGGCATGCTGCTCGGCGTCGACGTCACGTTCGTCGCGCAGCCGCTGGCCCAGGGAACAGCCCTCTCGCTGGTTCCCGCGTCGCCGAAGCGCGCCGGCGCGGTCTCCGGCTCCGGCGCCGTCTTCGCGTTCGACTACACCGGCCCCGAGGGCGCCATCGCGATCAACCGGCTGCTGAAAGCCGGCGCCTCGGTGAGCGTGTCCCGCACCGCGGCTGGTGCTGCGGGAGCCGGCACGGCCGTCGAGGTGTCCGGCGTGCCGCTGAAGACCGTCCAGGACGTGTCGGTCGCGCTGGGACTGCGGGCTCGCGCAACGGCGAAGCGGACGTCCGCCGCGCCGATGACCGTCCAGTCGCCGCGCATCGGGCTCTATCAGCCGTGGACCGCCAGCATGGACGAAGGCTGGACGCGATGGGTGCTCGAGCAGCACGAGTTCCCCTACGCCACGCTGCACAACGCGGACGTGAAGGCCGGGCGGCTCCGCGACCGGTTCGACGTCATCCTGTTCGCCGACCAGCAGCCCGGCAGCATCGTCTCGGGCAGCGAATCGCCCGGCACGCGGCCGGAGTACCGGGGCGGGATTGGTGAGGACGGCGTCGCCGCGCTGAAGGCCTTCGTGTCCGGGGGCGGCACACTGGTGATGATGGGGAACGCGTGCGACCTGGCCATCGAGCGCTTCCCGCTGCCCGTGAAGAACCTCAAACGCGGCCTCACGCGCGAACAGCACTTCGCCCCGGGCACGATCACGCGGGTCGAAATCGACACCGCGCATCCGCTCGGCGCCGGCATGGCCGCGGCGACGTACGGCTTCTACAACAACAGCCCGTTCTTCGCGCTGACGGAGGGCTTCGCGTCCCAGCAGGTGTCGGTGGTGGCGCGCTATCCGAATGCCAACGTCGTGGCGTCGGGCTGGCTGCGCGGCGAGGAGTTCATGGCCGGCCGGGCGGCCGTCGTGGTGGCGGACCTCAAGCCCGGCCGCATCATCCTGTTCGGCCTGCGCCCGCAGCACCGCGCGCAGACGCAGGCGACGTTTCCGATGCTGTTCAACAGCTTGTACCGTGCAGCGGGTCAGTAGACAGTAGCCAGTAGCCAGTATTCAGTAGGAAGGCCCGCGAGCCGAACGCCGTCTCGCTCTACTGGCTACTGACTACGATCTCTTGTCCTTCTGATAGAACGCCTTCTGCGCCCTTCCCATGATCCTCCCCTGCCTCTTGGCCTCGAGGCCGGCGCGCTCGTCCTGCCGTTCGGCCAGCGAGGCCTGCTCACGTCTGAGGTCGAGATAGCTCTGAAGACGCCGCTCCTCCAGGCGCCCGTCGGCGACGGCGGCCTTCACCGCGCAGCCAGGCTCCCTGTCGTGCCGGCAATCCCGGAAGCGGCACCCCGCCGCCAGGCCCTCGATGTCGTCGAACGCGGCCCCAAGCCCGTCCCCTGTGTCCCAGAGCTGGAGTTCGCGAAGGCCGGGTGTATCGATGAGCAGTCCGCCTCCCGGCAGCACGATCAGCTGCCGGCGGGTGGTCGTGTGCCGGCCCTTGTGATCGCTCTCCCGCACGGCCCTGGTGCGCTGGAGGTTGTGGCCGACCAGACGGTTCACGAGCGTCGACTTGCCGACGCCCGAGGATCCCAGCAGGGCGATGGTCCGGCCCGGAGCCAGGTACGGCTGGATCGCGTCGAGCTGCGCATCGCTTTTCGTGCTCACCGCGATAACCGGCACGCCACCCGCGGCAGCCTTGACCTCGTCCACCATCGCGTCCACGTCGTCACACAGGTCGGTCTTGTTGAGGACGATGACCGGGCTGGCGCCGCCTTCGTGCGCGGTGGCCAGGTACCGCTCGAGGCGGCCGAGGCTGAAGTCGGCGTCCAGGCCCATCATCAGGAACACCGTGTCGATGTTCGCCGCGACGATCTGCTCGTCGGTTTCGTCGCCCGCGACCTTACGGGAGAACTTGCTGCGGCGCGGAAGGACGGCATGGATGATGGCGCGCCGGCCAGCCACCAGCGCCCGCAGCGCGATCCAATCGCCGACGGCCGGAAACTCCCGCCGCGCGACAATCCTGTGGCGGAGGCCACCAGCGACGGTGGCCAGCAAGTCCGCATGGCCTGTGTGCACCGTGTAGATATGCTGGTGCTCGAGGGTGACGCGGCCGGGCACGAACCCTTCCGCCGCGAACTGCTGGAAATCCGCGGCGAATCGGCCGTCCCAGCCAAGGGCGTGAAGCTCCACGACCCCGAGGGTAGCACAGCCGCCCTGGCACTCTCGCTGGCCGGGATCTTGGGGCATCCCGGCGGCGTCCTACCGTGATAGGGTTGCGCCGTGGCGCGGCACCGATCATTTCACGTGGAGGTTGGTATGTTTCGTGCGTTCGCTGTCGCGGCCGGCTTGTTCCTGGCCGCCGCATCCTCGGTGCAGGCCCAGACCTGGACCATCGATTCGTCCCACTCCGCCGCGCAATTCGCGGTCCGCCACATGATGGTGACGACCGTCCGTGGCGACATGGGGAAGATCTCCGGCACGGTGACGTTCGACCCCTCGAAGCCGGCGGCGGGTTCGATTGAAGCCACCGTCGACGTCACCGCGATCAATACCCGCGAGGCCGGGCGCGACAAGCACCTCAAGAGCGCGGACTTCTTCGACGTGGAAAAGTTCCCCGCGATCACCTTCAAGTCCAAGCGGATCGACCCTGTCGCCGCCGGCGGCTTCAAGGTGACCGGCGATCTGACGATGAGGGGCGTGACCAAGGAAGCGGTGCTGAACGTCGAGCCGCTGCAGCCCACCATCAAGGACCAGCGCGGCAATCCGCGCACGGGCACGACGGCCACGACCAAGCTGAACCGGCAGGACTTCGGCGTCAACTGGAGCCGCACCCTCGATGGCGGCGGCGTCGTGGTGTCCGACGAGGTGTCGGTGACCATCGACATCCAGTTGATCGGCGCGGCCCCGGCCGCGAAGTAGCGCCGGGCTCAGCGAGCGGTTTCGGAACCCGTTCTTGCGGCGCCAGCGGGCCGCCGTACGCAGGTTCCGAAACCGCCCCTATCTGATTGGCGGCGCGCTTTCCGGCGGACGCCGGTGGCGCGTCGGGGAGGTGCTCCGGCCCGGCCTTGGGGGGAGAGCGCCGAGCCCGCGGGAGGCGGCACGGGAGGCACACGCACCATGTCGGAAGCTCAGAAGTCAGCGCTCGTCACCGGCGGCTCCAAGGGCATCGGGCGGGCGATCGCCGCCGCCCTTCTCGAATCGGGCACGCACGTGCTCATCACGGGCCGCGACGCGGCCAGCCTCGCGGCGGCGGCTGATGCCCTCGGCCAGCACGGCTCGCGATCCGGCGCCCGCGTCGAATGGTGCGCCGGCGACGTGCGTCGCGAGGAGGACGCGCGTGCGATGGTGGAGGCCGCCGTCGAGCGGTTCGGCGGCCTCGA
>JALOKU010000134.1 GCA_025456345.1 Vicinamibacterales bacterium
CCCAGTCCGCGGGCAGGCACGAAGCGATCCGCAGCCGATCGCCCTCGAGCCGGAGGCCCAGCAGCGACTCGATGACGAGCCGGTACATCCAGGCGGCGGAGCCCGTATACCAGCTCCATCCGCCGCGTCCGACATGCGGGGCCACGGCGTACACGTCCGCCGCCACAACGTAGGGCTCCACCTTGTAGATCTCAATCGCCTCGGGTGACGCGCCGTGAGCAATCGGGGTGATCAGTCTCCACACGTCCCAGGCGCGCCGGGCGTCGCCGAGTTCGGCGAAGGCCATCGCCGCCCAGATGGCGGCGTGCGTGTACTGCCCGCCGTTCTCCCGCACGCCCGGGACATAGCCCTTGATGTACCCCGGGTCGAGCGCGGATGTGTCGAACGGGGGGTCCAGCAAGCGGACCAGCGCCTCTTCCCGCCGGACTAGCCGCGCGTCCACGGCGTTCATCGCGGCGCGGGCGCGAACCGGGTCCGCTGCCCCGGACAGGACCGACCAGCTCTGTGAAATCGAGTCAATCTGGCACTCGGGGTTGCTCGACGACCCAAGCGGCGACCCGTCGTCGAAGTACGCGCGCCGGTACCATGACCCGTCCCACCCCGCCTCCTCGAGGCTCGCCCGCAGCGCGGCCGCGTCCGTGAGGCACCGGTCCGCAAAGGCGGCGTCGCCGTGCGCCCGGGCCAGCGCGGCGAACGGCGTCAGCACGGCGTGCAGGAAGAACCCCAGCCAGACACTCTCGCCGCGTCCTCCCGCGCCGACCAGGTTCATGCCGTCGTTCCAGTCCCCCGTGCCGATGAGCGGCAGGCCATGGGCGCCGAACCGCAGCCCCCTGAGGATCGCGAGTACGCAGTGGCCGTAGAGGGTGGCGCGCTCCTCCGACGCCGCCGGCAGGTCGTAGTACGAATCCTCCTCGGCGTTCACCGCGCGCCCTTCGATGAAGGACACCGTCTCGTCGAGCACGCCGGCATCGCCAGTAGCGGTCACGTAGCGGCATGCCGCCAAGGGCAACCAGAGGTAGTCGTCCGAGCAGCGGGTGCGCACGCCTCGGCCCAACGGCGGATGCCACCAGTGCTGGACGTCGCCCTCCGGGAACTGGCGAGACGCGCACAGCAGCAGGTGCTGCCGCATGAGCGGCGCCTCCGCGTGCACCAGCGCCATCACGTCCTGCAACTGGTCGCGGAACCCGAACGCGCCCCCCGACTGGTAGAACCCGCTGCGCCCCCACAACCGGCAGGCCATCGTCTGGTAGAGCAGCCAGCCGTTGGCCAGCGTGTTGAGCGCCCGGTCGGGCGTCTCGACGTTGATCGCGCCCAGCGTGTGGCTCCAGTACTGCCAGACGGCCTCGAGCGAGGCGCGCGCGGCAGCCGCCCCCCGGGCGCGGCCAAGCAGTCCGGCCGCGTCGTCGCGGTCGCGCCCCGCGCCGAGCCTGAAGACGACGTCACGCGCCTCGCCGTCGTCGAGCGCGAAGTCGACCTGGATGGCTGCGCACGGATCCAGCGCGCCGCCCGAGCGGCCGGAGAGGGTGGACCGCGTCATCGCGGCCGGCTGCCTCAGGGTGCCGTTTCGGCCGATGAACTCCGTGCGGTCGCACGTGACGCGGCGGCTCGCTTCGTCGACGTGGAAGAACGCCGTGCGCGACGCGAATTCGGCGTTGTAGGTGTTTACCGCACACACGGCGCCCGTCGCCGCATCGATCGAGGTGACCACGTGCGGAGCGGCCTTCCCGCGGAGGTCGCCAAGGACCCACTCTACGTAGCCGGTGGCCGAGAGGCGCCGTGGCCGGCCGGAGGCATTGCGGATCTTCAGGACCGACCATTTCACGGGAGCGGTCAGGTCCACGTACACCCACAGTTCCGAGGTGATGCCGTCTTCGGTGTGCTCGAACACGCTGTAGCCGAACCCGTGCCGGCTCGTATACGGGCTTGCGCTTCCGGCCGGCAGGAACGTCGGCGACCAGAAGCGGCCGCTCTCCTCGTCTCGAATGTAGAACGCTTCCCCGCCGGCATCGGTCACCGGGTCGTTCGCCCACGGGCTCAGGCGGAACTCGTGGGCGTTCTCGGCCCAACTGTAAGCCGAGCCGCCCTCGGAGACGACGGTGCCGAACCCGGGGTTCGCGAGCACGTTCACCCAGGGTGCCGGCGTCACCGATCCCGCACTCATCGTGACGACGTACTCGTGGCCGTCGGGCGTGAATCCCCCGAGGCCGTTGAAGAACATCAGGTCGTGTCGGGGCGGCGGCGGTTGTGCGAGAGCCGGCGCGCGAAGCACCAGGGGAGGCGTGAACGGCGCCGGGAGCGGCTCGGCCGGCCGGCCGCCGGCCTGCGCTGCCAGCGAGCCGCGGCTGTCGGTGACGATCACTCTCGCGACCGACTGGAACAGGGTCCGGTCTTCGATCGAGATTTGCTCGGCCGGGCGGACGAAGATGCCGCCCGGACGGTCCAGGGCATGCGTCTCGACGCCGACCGCGATGAGGCCGATGATCTGGTCCTGAAGCGCCTGGCGATACCCGGCGCGATCCTCGTTCCAGATCACGAGATCCACGGCCAGCCCCTTCTGGCGCCAGTAGGCGTGTGCCTGCACGAGCTGGCGCACCAGTTCGATGTTGGCCGAGTCGCCGATCTGCAGCAGCACGATCGGAAAGTCACCCGATACCGAGTAGCCCCACAGCCCCGATTGCCCGCGCCGGTTCCTGGCGACAACGGCCGGATCGGCGCGCAGCGACGGGTTCGCGTAGATGATGGAGCCGGCCAGCTGGCAGAACAGCTGCGCATCCGCCTCGCTGGCGTTCAACTGCCGGAGCACGACCTGCGCGTGCGTGGAGGCCAGGGCGAACACGCGATTCGCGAGCCGCCTGTCCTGATACTTGCCCACCAGTGCCAGGCACGCCGCGCGCGTCTCGGCCACGCCCGACACGATGTCCAGCGTGATCGACTCGTCCGGTTCGAGGACGAACCGGCCGCGAATCGCGACAATCGGGTCGAGCACCGACCCCGCGGTGCCCGAGAGCGGGCCCGGCTCGCGCATCGCGAGCGGGTCGGCCGGGGTGCGGCCGCGGCCGAGGAAGCGCAGCCGGTCGGTCTCGTAGGAGAGGGCGCTTCCGGCGGACGCGCCGTGCGGCGCCAGGAGATGGAACATCCAGGGCGACGCCTCGGCGCGCGAGCGCGGGCGCCTGGCGCAGAGGATGGCGCGCTGGTCGCGCACAATCTCAGTATGGACGAAGAGGTTGCTGAAGGCCGGGTGCAAAGCCTCGGCGGCCGGGGCGGCCAGCGCCACCTCCGCGTAGCTGGTGACCTCGATGGTCCGGCGGATGCGGCTGCTGTTGGTGAGGCGCAGCCTGCGCAACTCGACATCGTCCTCGGGCGACACGGCGATCTCGAGGTGGCTCTCGATCTGGTGGGTCCGGCTTCGGAACTCGGCGCGGGCTTCCGAGAACACCGCCTCGAAGCGGTCGGCCGGCTGCAGCGTCGGCTGGTGCGCCGCGGACCAGAACGCGCCGTTCGCGACGTCCCGGAGGTAGCAGAAGGTCCCCCAGCTGTCGGCGGTCGCATCCTCGCGCCAGCGGGTCACGGCGAGATCTTTCCACCGGCTGTACCCGCCGCCCGCGGCGGAGACGACGACGTGATACCGGCCGTTCGACAGGAGCTGCACCTCGGGGGCGAGGGTGTCCGGGCCGCTGAACGCGCGCACCGGACTGTCGGCGCCGGCCGGCGCCATCCGGGCCTCCGACGCGGCCGGCGACAGATAGAGCGCGCTCGCGCGCGGGATGCGTTCCTGGAGCAGCATCACGGTGGCCTGGAACGCGGGGTCCGATGCGAAGCGCGCCTGCATGCGGCCGCCGAGGAGCGCTTGCGCCAGCGACAGGAACGTCATCCCCTGGTGATGCGCCATGTAGGAGCGGACCACGGCGTGCGACTGGCCGCGCGGCACGCGCGCCGGCGTGTACTCGATCGCCTCGTAGAAGCCGAGTGCCCCGACGAACCCCTCGGCCGCAAGCCGCTGCAGGTTCCCGCAGGCCTCCTCGGGCGACACCATCAGCGCAAGCGCCGACGCGTACGGCGCGACGACCAGGTCGTCTGCGAGGCCGCGCTTGAGGCCGAGTCCGGGCACACCGAACGCGCGGTATTGGTAGGTCAGGCGCGCGTCGAGCAGGTTGTAGCCGCATTCCGAAATGCCCCAGGGTACGCCGCGCTGCCTGCCGTACTCGATCTGGCGCCTGACGGCCGCCCTGCACGTCTGGTCGAGCAGCGTGTCGTCGTAGCCCGGCATCACGACAAGCGGCATCAGGTACTCGAACATCGAGCCGCTCCACGACAGCAGCACCGGCTCGCCCGCGGCGGTCGTGAGCAGCCGCCCGAGGGCGAACCAGCTTTCCTGGGGCAGGTGTCCCTGCGCGATCGCGACGAAGGTGCAGAGACGCGCCTCCGAGGCGAGCAGATCGTAGTAGCTGGCGTCGGGGCGGCGATCGGCGACGTTGTAGCCGATCGAGACCAGGCGGCGGGTCCGGTCGAACAGGAACCCCCATTCCATCTCCGCGAGGTCGAGCGCCTGCGCCGCGAGGCGGTTGATCACCGCGATCCGCGCCCGCGCGGGCCCGCCCCAATCGCCGTCGAGGGCCGCCAGTTCGCCAAGCGTCGGGACGGCGGTAAACCCGGGGAGGTGTACGTGCGGCGTGGCGACGGCCCCCACCAACGTCCACGGGGCGAGGAAGGCGAGATCGTCGCAGGCGTCCTGGCACTGGGCGGCGAATGCGGAGGCCCATTCTCGTGCTTCGCGCGCAGCCACCGATGCGAACGCCGCGGCCAGCGCACGGCTCTCCGCAGCGAGGCGTTCGAGGGCCAGCCGGCCGTCTGCCGCTGTTGCGGGCGGGGATTCGCACACTGCGTCGAGCGCCTTCTGAAGCCGCGTCATGGCGGCCGGCGGCGCGTCCGGGCTGGCCTCGACGACGAGGTGGAAGGTGTGGCGAAGGCCGTCGAACGTGCGTGGCGGCAGGATCGGGTCGTCGGGAAGCGCGAGCAGACCCGGCCGCAGCGTCAGCAGATGCCCGGCCAGGTTGCCGCTGTCCACGGAGGAGATGTAGCGCGGTTCGAGCGGCTCGAGCGACTGCGTGTCGTACCAGTTGTAGAAGTGGCCGCGGTGACGCTCCATCGACGACATCGCGTGGAAGGCGCGCGTGGTGCGGTCGACGAGCCGGCCCCCCGAGATGTAGCCGAAGTCGCAGGCCGAGAGATTGGCGAGGAGCGCCAGCCCCATGTTGGTCGGCGACGTCCGATGCGCCAACCCGAGGGCAGGCGATTCCTGGAAGTTGTCCGGTGGCAGCCAGTTGTCGCCGGGCCCGACGCAGGTGTCGAAGAAGCCCCACGTCCTGCGGGCGGCGCCGCCGAGGAAGCGCACCTGGTCCGCCGTCAGCCGCGCGCTCCGCCGTGCGAGCGGCCGGCTGATGGACCACGTGATGATCGGCGCGGCACACCAGAGGATCAGGACGGGCGCGGCAGCCGGGAGGACGGCCGGCCGCGCCAGCAGGAGGTACCCGAGCACGACGGCCGAGAGCGCGGGCGCGGGCCACATCCTCGCCCACGCGGCAGGCAGGCCTTGCGTGGCGAAGTGCGCCCGGGTACTTGACGGGGTCCACTCGAGCAGGCGCCTGCGCGTCACGAGCGTGCGCGCCATGGTGCGGAGGGCGGCATCGACGCTGAAGAACGCCTCGT
This sequence comes from Vicinamibacterales bacterium, assembly GCA_025456345.1. Lineage (GTDB taxonomy): Bacteria > Acidobacteriota > Vicinamibacteria > Vicinamibacterales > JAKQTR01 > JAKQTR01. Next base: position 5,707 of record JALOKU010000134.1, read on the forward strand.
ACGGCAGGCACGCCAGCGTCAGCATCGCCTGGGCGACGTGAAGCCCGATCGCGCGCGCGGTGGACTCGAGATGCCGGGCGAGAACCATGTCGTCCGGCTTTCGCAGGAAGCCGGGAAGCGACGCGACAAAGGCAGGCAGCAGCAGGCATCCCAGGCCCGCGAGGGTCCATCCCCAGGCTGGCGACAAACGCGCCCACGCCAGGAGGAACAGGCCGACCAGGGCGGCAGGCACGAGGCTGCGTCTCAGATTGTCGAGCAGTTTCCATCGGCCGAGCGCGGGAAGCAGGTTCCTGCCGCGCCGCCCGTCGCGGTCGGGCACGCCCGGCAGCAGCCAGCGCCACAACTGCCAGTCCCCGCGGATCCAGCGATAGCGCCGCCGAACGTCCTCTTCATAGCGGGACGGGTGCTCTTCGTACACCTGGACATCGGTCAGGAGGCCGGCGCGCGCGTAGCACCCCTCGATCAGGTCGTGGCTGAGGATCCGGTTCTCCGGAAAGCGGCCGCCCACCGCGAGTTCGAACGCATCCACGTCGTAGATGCCCTTGCCAACGAACGAGCCTTCGTTGAACAGGTCCTGGTAGACGTCGGACACGACGCGCGTATACGGGTCGATGCCGGGCTCGCTCGTCCACAGCCGCGCGTACCGTGACCGGTGCGCGCCTGTGAGGCTGGCAGCCACACGCGGCTGGAGGATGCCGTAGCCCTCGGTCACGCGCTGCGCGTTCGCGTCGAACCGCGCGCGGTTGAGCGGGTGCGTGATCGCGCCGACGAGATGCCGGGCGGCGTCCCGCGGCAACTGGGTGTCCGCGTCGAGGGTGATGACGTATTTCACCTGCGGGAGAATGCTGGTGTCGCCGACGATCCTCGAGAAGCGGCCGCTGGCGCGGCCGCGGAGCAGCGCATTCAGGTCGGCCAGCTTTCCCCGCTTGCGCTCGTATCCCATCCAGACACGTTCACCGGGATTCCAGCGCCGCGGCCGGTGGAAGAGGAAGAACGAAGGCCCGTACTTGTCGTTGAGTTCGCCGATGCGCTGAGCGGCAAGGCGCTCGAGGGGTTCGTCTTCCGGCAGAGTCTCTTCGGAGGCGTCGGCCAGGTCCGTCAGGAGGCCGAAGGCGAGGTGGCCGTCGCGGTTTCCCAGGAAGCGCACCTCCAGGGCCTCCACCATCTGCTCCACGGCCTGCGCGCTGGTGATGAGCGACGGGACGACGACCAGGGTGCGAGAGGCCGCGGGAAGGCCTGCCGACAGGTCCATTTTCGGCAACGCGCGGGCCATCGCCAGCCGCGACACCAGCACATTCACGATGGCGACGGCCACCTGGCTGGCGCACAGCAACAGGACAACGCCGAGCAGCCCGAGCAGCCAGCCGTCGGCGCCTTCGCCGCGCGCTCTCATGAGCAGCACCGCCGCGGGCCCCAGCGTGAGGGCGGTCACGCTCCCGCCGTAGAGCGTCAGCGGGTGGCGGAGGCAGGCGCGGCGTACCGCGGCCATCGCCGAGAAGCGCACCCGGGCTGATCGTTCGAGCAGCGGGAGCCCCTGGTCGACGAGGTAGTAGCCGACGTGCGTCGTCCTCGCATCGTGACCGCCGGCTCCGGCCGTCTCGCGGGCGAGGTCGATCGCGAGCCGGGCCACCTCGGGTTCCGTCCGCCCGGTCCGCCTGGCAATCGATTCGACGACGTGCCGGTACTGATCTCGCGTGGCGAAATCCATCAGGGCGTAGGCGCCGGCCGGGTCCTCCCGCAACGTCCGCTCCACGCCGCTCTTCGCCTCGACGAACTCGCGCCAGTCGGCGGCCCCGAGGTACCGCAGGCTGCCGAGGCTGTTGCTGATCGAGACCTGGTCGGCTGCCTGATGCTGGTTCTCCGACTGCACCAGGTGCTCGATCGTCAGGCCGTCCTCGGACAGCCGCTGTTCGATCCAGGTGAGCGCCAGGGCCAGCGACGGGCTCTTGCCCTGCAGGCGGCGGGCAAACTCGGCGACGAACGATCCCACCATCGGCGGGTCGGACCGCGCCATGTCGGCGATCGACAGGATGAGGCTCTTCGGGTCTGTCGCCGCAACCGCCGTCATCTGGTCGGCCCAGTAGTCGGCGCGGTTCCGGT
>JALOKU010000135.1 GCA_025456345.1 Vicinamibacterales bacterium
CTGGTAGAGCTGGATGGCTCTGGCGTACTGCCGGCCGCGGAAGATGAGTTCCTCTTCCTTCTCGCGCTGCACGACGGTGCGCCACACGGGCATGGCCATACCGAGGATGACGCTCATCACCGCCAGCGTCACCAGCAGCGCGGCCATCGCATAGCCGCGCTCGCCGCGTCTCTGAAGGCTCCCCATGCGGCCGCCGCTACTGCACCACGATCTCGCGCTGCGCGGTCCCCGAGGCGCCAGTCGTCGTCACGGCGCGGACCGACACGATGTATCGCCTGCCTCCGCCGAGGGCGTACAGATGGCTCGTGCTGCCCCCGGACGTCGTCCGGACGCTGCCGTCACCGAAATCCCACTCGTAGCGCTCGATCGCCGTGCTGGCCGGGGTCGTCGTCGCGATGGCGGCGAACTCCGCCGGCGACGTGGTGGTGATCGTCGACGGCGACACGGTCATGCTCACCGCGACGACCACCTCCTGCACGCTCACCGACGCGGTCGCTCGCGCCGATTCACCGCCCGTGTCAATCGCCTCCGCCGTCACGATATAGGTCCCGCTCTGCGTGTAGACGTGCGTCACGGTGCTCAGCCCTGATGTCGAGACCGACTGCTTTCCGCCGTCGCCGAACTCGATCGTGGCGCTGCGCACCGCGGCGCCGCCGGAGTTGACCGACACGCTGAAGATGGCCGGCACGCCGGGCACGAGGCTCGCCGCCGGCACGGAGATGATCACGGTCGGGCCGACGCGCACCGGGATGTCCAGCGAGGCTGTCAGCGACGACGTGGTGCCGCCGACGACCGACGCGGTCAGACAGGGCCGCGCGGGCTTCGCCGTTGCCGTCGCTGACGGCCGAACTGGGCGAGAGCACTCCGGCGTCGGTCGTGAAGGAGACGGGCACGCCCGCCAGGCGGTTCCCGACGGCATCACTCACCACCGCCGTCAACTGGACAACGCCTCCGGCCGCGGGAAGGGTCGACGGGTTGGCCAGCAGCTCCACTTTCCCGGCGGCCGCGGCGCCGACGGTGACCGCCAGCGGGTCGCCCGACGAGATGCCGCCCGAGAACGCCCGCACTTCGGCCGTGCCCGACCTCGCGCCGGCGAGGAGCTTGGCGACCGCCTTGCCGTTGTTGGTGCGCGCCTCGTTCGGCTCGATGGTGCCCAGCGTCGTCGTGAAGTTCACGACGGTGCCGTTCTGGACCGGCGTGCCGGACGACTCGATGACCGTCGCCGTGATCTCGACCGAGCCGTTCAGGCCGACCGTGGTGCTGTTGGCATACAGCGTGATCGTCGATTCGGTGGGCGCCGACAGGGGCATCTTGTCGCAGGACGCGAGACCTGCCGCGGCCAGGCAGACGGCCAGCCCTGCCGCGGCGGCGGCCTGCCACGAACGGCTCTTCGCGAATCGTTGTCTCGTCACGGCCTGACTCCCTTTACCACTCCGAATAGGTGCTGCCGTCGAGGGCCTTCTTGTCCGACCCGCTCTTCACGTCGACGACGCCCAGCTCCGCCGTCGGGTTCGCCGGATCGGGCTCGGCCTGGATGAGCTGCCAGGTGTCGGCCGAGCCCGTGAACGGGTCCTTCGGTATCGCCCGGAGGTACTGCCCTTCGACCAGTTCCTCGAGCGTCTGCGGGTACTTCTGTTTGTCGGCGTAGAACTGGTCGATCACGTCGCGCAGCCGGTAGAGGTCCTCTTTGAGCACCGCCTCCTGCGCGCGCGTCACGCCGCTGCGGTACTGCGCCATGCCGATGCTGGCGAGGATGATGACGAGCGACACGACGACCAGCAGTTCGATCAGCGTGAACCCGTCCGCCCACGCGCGGCGCCGTTGAATCCGGCTAGTCCCAGTCACGGTATTTGGTCCCATCGAGCGCGGTGCCCTCGCTGCGCGAATACACGTCGTACACGTTCTTGCCGCCCCAGCTGCGCGCGTCGGGCGCGTCCTGGTACGATCGGAGGCCCCACTGCGCGGACCGCGTCATGGGGTCCACCGGAATCCGGCGGAGGAACTTCAGTTTCCGCCCCGACGCGTCACCCGCCGCGTTCACGCCCTCGACGAGCCTGTCCAGATCCGGCGGGTACCCCTCGCTGCCGAGCTGGTTGTCGGTGCCGCCGATCTGCCCCTGGTCCACGGCGTCCTTGTACTTGTCGATCGCCGTGCGCATCTCGCGCAGGGCCCGCCGCAGTTCGATCTCACGCTGGCGCTGGATCGTGACGCGCCCGAGCGGCATCACCGCGCCGGCCAGCACCAGGATGATGGTCGTCACGACGAGGAGCTCGACAAAGGTGAACCCCCGTCTCTGGTTGAGCCGGCGCAACATCTGCTCCTGCGCCTCCCCGCTACCGCACCGTGACCGACGCGGTGCCGAATGCGACCGGGACCGGCAGCCCGCCCGGGCCCGTGACGACGCCGCCCAGGCCCAGGGGTGAAATCCCGGACCCGACGGCGTCGAACACCACCGAGGCGAGCACGCCGTCGCCCGACACGCCGGTGAGATCACCGGGCCGCGTGAGCGTGATGTCGACGCGGCCGGAGGCGGCGTCGACCTGCTGCGCGAAGGTCACCGTCCCTCCGCCCGACGAGAGGAACGTTCCTTCCTGCACCAGCCTGACGCGCAGCACCTTCGGATCGAATCTCAACGACAGCGTCACGGTGCTGACGCGCGACGCGCCGAACACGGAAATCGGCACCGTGGCGGGCTGGGCCGCCATCATCAACGGCGCGCCCGGCGGCGTCAGAATGATCCGGAGCGCGTCGGCCTGCGGCTGCTGCGCGGGCGCCGGCGGTGGCGCGGTTACCGGCGCCGCCTGGGGAGGCGGTGCCGCCGCCACCGGAGCCGCCTGGGCAGGGGGGGGCGGCTGGGCCCCTGCGCCTGCCGGCGGTGGCGCGGGCGGCTGCGGCACCACCGGGGCCGGGGGCGCCGCGGCCAAACCCGGGGCCGCGGCCGCCGGGGGCATCTGGACCGCAGCCGCAGTCCCGGCGGCCGGCTGCCCGGGCGCCTGGGCCGCACCGGCGGGCGCGGCCGCTGGCGCGCGCGGAGCCGCCGTGGCCGCGGCTGCCGCAGCCGGCTGGATGAGCGGCGGCGGCCCGGCCAGGCCGAGGTTGCCCTGGGTGCCGACAAACACCGGCGTGAAGTCCTTCTGCGTCAGCGCGTGCGTCCGCACCACGTGCGGCGTGAGCAGCATCACGATGTCGGTCTGCACGATCTCCTTGTCGTTCGACGCGAACAGGTCTCTCAGGATCGGCACACGGGAGATGCCCGGGAAGCCTTTGACCGTCTTGCGCTCGTTCTCCCGCAGGAGGCCCGCCAACAGGTTGGATTCGCCGTCCCGCAGCCGCAGTCGCGTCTCGACTTTTCTCGAGAAGAACGACGGGAGGTTCTGGCCGGCCACGTTCTGGTCGGGGCCCTTCGCGCTGATCTCGAGTGCGACCTTCAGGATGATGTCGCCGTCGTAGGTCACACGCGGCTCGATGTCGAGGTTCACGCCGATGTTCTTGTACGTGAACGAGGTCAGCGGCGTCGTCGCGATGTTGCCGCTGCCGCCCAACGGGTTGTAGAACGTCGTCGAGGGCACCGGCGTTTCCTCGCCCAGCCTGAGCGAGAGCTTCTCGCCTTCCGCGCCGCGGAGGTTGGGCTTGGCGATGACCTTCGTCTCGGAGTCCTGCTCGAGGAACCGGACGACCGCCGTCGGCACGGAGCCGTAGAAGTCGGCCGCGCTGACGCCGGCCGAAATCGTGTTCAGGTTGAAGATGCTCGAGGCCGTGTCTTTGTCCGGCCTGGTTTCGGGCGAGAACGCCAGGCCGACCTGATAGGACGACAGGTCGAGCCCGTACTGCTTGGCGTTGCCGCGGTTGACCTCGAGGATTTCGACATCGACGCTGATCTCCGCGCGGGGCTTGTCGTTCATCAGGATCAGGCGCTCGACCATCTGGAGCGCCGGCAGCGTGCCCCGCACGGTGATCGAGTTGCCCACCTTGTTCGCGGCGAACGTGGGCCGGAGGCCCGTCGTCTGCACCGTCACGATCTTGGTCAGCAGCTGCTCGATGGTCTCGGCCTCCGCGCTCGACAGGTAGAAGGTCTGCACCGCCTGCTCGTCGTACACGCCGCGCTTGGCCGCGCTGTCGGCAATGACGATGAGGCTGCGCGGATTGAGCACCTTGTAGTAGGCGCCGTTGACGGCGAGGATCTGCTGGAGCGCCTCTTCCAGCGTCACGCCGTCGATGTTCACGTTGATCGCCTGGTTCCCCAGGGTCGTCAGGAAGTCCTTGTCGTACGCGACGTTGATGCCGGTCGAACTGCCGAGGAAATCCAGGATCTCCCTGATCGGGCGGTTCTGGAACTTCAGCACCACCGGCTCGCGCGACGCCGGGTCCAGCGCCGGCTCCTCCATCTGTTTGCGCGCCTGCTGCCGCATGGCTTCCGCGGGCGGCTTCGGCCGCGCCGCCTCGATGCGGTCACGGATGGTCTGTTCGAGCCGCTGGATGGCCGCGCGGGCTTCCTGGCCGCTCGGCTGGTATTCGACCACCCGGCGGTACTCGAGGAGCGCCAGGTCGAGCTGGTCGCGCGTCTCGTAGGCGCGGGCCTTCTCGAAGTGCGACTGCGCCGCCGCCAGCTGCGCCCGTTCGAGCGCCATCTTGTAGTCGGCCCGTCGAGGATCCGACTTGACGGCCTCGGCGTAATGCGACACGGCCAGGTCCCAATCGAGAATCATCGCCGCGTTGTGACCCCGCTGAAACGCGCGGCTGGCGGTGCAACCCCACGCGCCGGCCGCCAGCAGCAGCATGATCAGCGCCGCCGCGCCCCGCGCCCGCTTCCCTCGTGTGCCCACGAACATCCTGTGCTCCCTTGCCCTCACGGCCTAAGGCCGTCCCCCGGACAGCGGGATCGTCGTCCGTCCGCGGCCGTCGACATACGCCACCTCGATCGCGTCGGCCGCTACGCGGAGAATCCGATAGCGCCCTTCCACCACGTCGCCCACCGCGCCGTAGTAGACCCCTCGTTCGTCACGCAGCACGGCGTAGAGCCGGCCTTGCCCCTGTCTCGCGAACCCGATGAACTTCAACGGGACCGGCGGCGGCCCCGGCGGCTCTTGAGGCCCGGCCGGCATCACCGCCTGAGGCGGCGGCGCCCCGGCGCCCGGCCCCGTGATCGCGCCTCTCTGGCCCGCAGCCGGTGCCGATTCGAACCGGAACGGGTCGCGGCCGGTGTCGGCGGGCTCGGGCTGGGCCCGGCCGAGGCCAGCCAGATTCACGGCCGGGATCTGGTCCGGCCCCGTCGGGCGCGGCCTGGCCTGGGCCGCCGGCCCGGCCGCCTCCGGCGCGGTCTGGCTCATCGCGGCCGAAAACTCCTCGGGCGTGGCCTCCCGGCGCGTCGACTGCCAGACGAGGACCGCGGCCAGGACGACGAGAATCGCCCCGAGCAGCACGAGTTGACGCCGGTTAACGTCCACGTGTCGCCGCCCGGTAATAGGTCGACAGTTCCACCGTCAGCACGAGGTTCGAGCCCCGATCGGAGCCTTCCGCCAGGCCGACGTTGTCGATCACGATGAAGCCGTCGGAGGCCTCGACGTCCCTGAGGAACTGGCGCACGCCTTCGTAGTCGCCCTCGAGCACCATCGTGATGTCGAAACGCGCGAGCGCCGGCACCGGCTCCTGCCCGCCCTCTCTCGGTTCCCGGGACTCCTCCAGCCGCCGCTGATACTGCAGGCCCGCGTCCCGGGCCAGCTGGGCCAGGTGCAGGTATGTGGCCCGCCGCGCGCCAGCCATGTCGGCGGGCAGCACGTCGTTGTAGAACCTCTGCAGGTCCTCTTCCGCCCGCACTTTGTCACGCTGAGTGCTGGTGGCCGCGGCGAATTCGCGCTGGGCCGCGGCCAGATCCTGGAGGGCCACCTGTTCCTGCTGCTCGGCGCGCGCCACTCGGCCCGACGACGGGTACACCACGAGGCCGAAGATGGCGGTGTTGGCGAGGAGCGCCACAGCCAGCGGCACGATGATCACCCGCCGCCCGAGCAGCACGCGCCGGAGGCTGGCACTCATCGCGCGCCGCCCTTCGCGGCCTGCGCCGGCTCGCCGGCCGGCCGGTAGCGGCCCTCGATGCTGGCCTGGATGAGTCCGTCCTCGTTGACGAACTCCTCTCTCGACAGCACGCCGCTGAACGCGCCCCGCTTCTCGAGACTCTCGATGAAGGCGTCGACCGATTCCACCGTGCGCGCGAGAACGACCACATCCACCATCATGGTGCCGTCCCGCTCGACCCGGGGACGCACCGAGGCGATGCGCACACTGGCGGGCAGCGTGGTCTCGAACTGGTTGAGGACCTCCGTCCACGAAAAGACGCGTCGCTCGATCAGCTGGTTGGCCTCCCGCGCCGCAGCCACCGTCGCTTCGAGCTCGCGGGGATTGATGGACCGCCGGACGACCGTCGCCCGGTCCCTGAGTTCGCGCGTCTTCGCCTCGGCCTGCGAGAGGCGCCCCTGCAGCTCGGCATGCCGGCCCGAGAGCACGTAGACCTGCCAGAGGTTGTATGCGGAAACGGCCAGCACGACGAGGGCGGCCAGGGCCAGCACGGCGTGGACGGCACGGTCGTTGTAGAACGGCCGGGTCGAGAGGTTGATGCGGTCGGTGCGTGCCATGGCCCTACACCTCGGCCCACAACGCTGCGGCCGCCCCGAACGCGGGCGGAATGGCGTCGGCCAGCCCGGCGTCGACGGGCGCGCCGCCGCCCGGCGCCACCAGTTCGGCAGGCACGCCGAGGCGCGCCTGGATGCCGGTCCACGCGCCGGTGGCGAGCGACGACGCAGGCGTCCCTCCCGCGAGCACGCGGGTGAACCCTCCGCCGCCAAGCCGGTCCTGGTAATACATGGCCGTCTGGTGGACGAGTTCACCCAGATGGGCGTCACCATCGGCCCCGCGGCGCCGGAAGAACACAGGGTGACGGCCGCGGTAGATCGCAATGGTGGCGCCATCGGCGGCGCCGTGAATGAGGAGCCAGTCCCCGGTCAGGCCCGGCGTGGTCAGCAGGGCGCACTGCGCCAGGCCGAACGTGCTGAGGTCCACCATGCCGGCCGAGGCGCCGGCCCCCTCGCACACGCGCTCGTACTCCGTGACGATGTCGCGGCGGGCCTGGACGACCACGTACTCCTGGCCGTCGGGCGAGCGGTCGCCTGGCGCGAAGGACACCTGCGAATCCTCGACGCGGAACGGCGTGGCTTTGCGAATCTGGAACTTGACCAGTTCCTCCAGGTCTGCCGCCTTGGACGGCACCTCCTTGAAGCGCACGAGCGACACCTTGGCCGCGGCGTCCGGGATGACCAGCGCGACCCGCTTCGGGCGCTGACCCAGGCGTTCCAGCGCGCTGCGGAGGGCCGACACCACCTCGGCTGGCCTGACCACGTTCGACGCGGTGAGCGACGGCACGAGGCAGCCCTCCGGCAAGGGCTCGACCGCCCACGCCCCGAGCTTGACGCCCGCACCACGCCCCGACACCGCCACCGCCGTGACGCGGGACGGAGCAATCTCGACCGCCACCACGGGCGGCGGCGTGCGGAAGATCGACGGCAGCTTCATTCGACGAACGTCACCTTGTTGATCTCGCGCAACGTGGTAATGCCATGCATGACGCGTTCCACCGCGGATTCGCGGAGGAACCGCATGCCCTCTTCCCGGGCGGCCTTCTTGATCTCGGAACTCGGGCGCCTGGCAAGAATCATCTCCCGGATCGCGTCCGACAGGTCCAACAATTCGCAAATCGCCGTCCGGCCCTTGAAGCCGGTGCCGCCGCACTCGATGCACCCCGCGCCTTCGTAGAACACCTGGCGCTGCATGGCCACCGGGTCGAGGCCCGACTCCTCGAGCAGCGCGCGCGAGGCCGGCACCGCGCGCTTGCAGTGCGTGCAGGTGACGCGCACGAGGCGCTGCGCCAGCACGCAGTTCAGGGCGGAGACGAACTGATAGGGCTCGACGCCCATGTTCAGGAACCGGCCGAGGACGTCCACCACGTTGTTCGCGTGGACCGTGGTAAACACCAGGTGGCCGGTCAGGGCTGACTGGATGGCGATCTGGGCCGTCTCCGGGTCGCGGATCTCCCCCACCATGATCTTGTCGGGGTCGTGGCGGAGGATCGACCGCAGGCCCCGGGCGAAGGTCAATCCCTTCTTCTCGTTGATGGGAATCTGGGTGATGCCCTTCAGCTGGTACTCGACGGGATCTTCGATAGTGACAATCTTGTCTTCGGGCGACCGGATTTCGGACAGCGCCGCGTAGAGCGTGGTGGTCTTCCCGCTCCCGGTGGGCCCCGTGACCAGCACCATGCCGTACGGTTCCGCAATGTACTTACGGAACCGTCGCAGTTCGTCGTCCGGGAAACCGAGAATGTCGAGGCGCAGCTCGCTGAACTGCTCGCTGATCGACTCCTTGTCGAGGATGCGGATGACGGCGTCCTCGCCGTGGACGCTGGGCATGATCGACACGCGGAAGTCGATGGTC
>JALOKU010000049.1 GCA_025456345.1 Vicinamibacterales bacterium
CCGGCGACTCCTTGGCCTCGGCGTCATGGTGGCGGCCGTGCTGATTCTCGCGTGCACGGAAGTCCCGAGCCTGATTCAGTCCAGGTTCACCGGCAAGGTTGTCGCCGTGCTCGACGGCGACTCGCTGATGGTCCTCGACGGCCGGCAGCAGGTCGAAGTCCGCCTCCACGGCGTGGATGCGCCCGAGCGAGGCCAGGCGTTCGGAAACGTCTGCAGGCGCACGCTCTCCAATCTCGCGTTCGGCAAGACCGCGGCCGTTCAGGTGGTGGACATCGATCGCTACCAGCGAAGGGTGTCGCGCCTGACCGTGGATGGGCGCGACGTGGGCCTGGAAATGATCCGCGCCGGCTGCGCGTGGCACTACCGGCAGTTCTCAGACGATGCCGGCTACGCCGCCGCAGAGGAAGAGGCCCGGCGAGCCCGGCGGGGACTGTGGCAGGACGCGACGCCCGTGCCGCCGTGGACCTATCGCCGGCTGCGCAGCCCCGGGGGAGCCTCCGCCGGCAACGCCCTCACCGGGGTCCCGGACTCGATTCACCCATCATCTCGACGACGCTGCTGCTCCAGCCGTCGAATTCGGCCTGGCCGAAGCAGCGCCCGCAGCGGAAGGGTTCTCAGTCGCTCCTCTTCCGGCCCGGCGCAACCGGCTGACGGGGGACTCTTCCGCAGGTACGTCCGGCCGTCCCGCGGACACCGGATCGCGGCCTATCGCCGCCTGCCGCGGGGAGCGGCCCAGTCCTCCCAGCGCAGTCCAGCGACTCGCTCGAACTCCCTCACGTTCGAGGTGACCAGCGTGGCCCCCAGGCGTCGCGCCTGGCCCGCGAGCAGCACGTCGTAGGCGCCGATCGGCTTCCCGGCGGCCTCGAGTTCAGCCCGGATTGAGCCGGCCTCCCTGGCGTCCTGCTCCTCGAACCCGATCCATTCCAGCGGCCCGGCCAGGAACGTCTCCAGCCGCTGGGTGTTGGGTGCCTTGCGAACGCTCTTGCCGACGCCGTACCAGAGTTCGAACGACACGACCGACGACAGGAGCACCAGCCCGCCGGCGGCGGCCGCGCGCTCGAAGCGTTTCCGGACTTCGAGAGGCGTGCCGTTGATCAGGGCCACGCACGCGTTGGTATCGAGCAGATACCGGCGCATCAGAACATCTCACGGACGGGAGCCACGGGCTGACGACGCCCGCCCGGCATGAAGGGCTCGGTGCCGGCCCGATCGAGTTCGGCGAACCACGCTCGCGCGCTGCCGAAGATCGGCTCCACCAGCACGCCGCGGCCCACCCGGCGGACGCGCACGCGGCTGCCCTCGAACCGGTATTCCTTCGGAATCCGCACCGCCTGGCTGCGGCCGTTTGTGAAGAGTCTCGCGGTCGTGGACATGGCGGCACCTCGTGCTTGATATATATCCATAGTATATATCAACTCGGCCACTGGCGGCGCATCACAACCGGCGCCGTCGCAGGTCACCGCCGGGATGGCGCGCCGGGGGCCTTTCCGGCGGCGCGCGGGGGTCCCATGACCACGCCCGCCAGCGCGGTGCCGGGCTCTTCGAACGGCCGGCGCATGTCCTCCGGATCGTCGAGGCGCGGCGACGCCGCCAGCTGCTTCCAGTTGAACCCGCGGTCGAAGGGCTTGAGCGCCTGGTCGGGGTCGAAGATCCGGCGGTCGGGAGGCCGCACGTGGTACGGGGTGAAATCGGGAGCTCCGTCCGCGAAGAAGTCGAGGGGCAGCGGGGCGGCCGCATCGAACTGGTTCAGCGGCGGCAGGCCCAGCACGGTGAAGATCAGCCGGATGATCGAGCCGAAATCCGCGAGGCGGTGGGAGACGTATCCGCGCTTCACGCGCGGGCCAATCAGCATGAGCAGGGACCGGTGCGCCTCGACGTGGTCCCGGCCTCCCTGCGGGTCGTCCTCGGTCACGATGACGAGCATCTCCTTCCACCACGGCGTGCGCGACAGCGTGTGCACCAGGCGGCCGAGCGCCAGGTCGTTGTCGGCCATGTACGAGACCGCAAACGGATAACCGTCGGCCGGGTGTTCCTTGGTGAGGTGATCGTTGGGCAGCACCATCGTGATGAGGCGAGGGAACGGCTCCTTTCCGCTCAGCCACCGGTCGCGCAGTTCCTGCTCGAACATGTCCATCCGGTACTGATCGGGAATGGCCATGTTGTAGGTGGCGAAGATCCGCGACGTGCGATCGAACAGCGGCTTGGGCAGCGGGAACGACACCGCCATCCGGATGCCCGTTTCCCTGAAGGCCTGCGTCTCGAGCGACGCGGGCATCTCGGTGCCGAAGCCGAAGTTGAAGAACGGCACGCCGTGGCGATCCAGGTGCTCCCAGAGCGCGCCGGCCTCGTTGTAGTCCTCCGGCAACACGACGGCGCTGCTGCCCGACACGTAGCGGCGGCCCGGCGCGGTGCTGAACAGCCGCGCCTCGATGCGCGACCGTGCGTTCACCTCGACCCACTCGTTCGGGTAGACGCCCGCGACCCAGCGGTGGCCGGTGTTCGACTGGTCGGCGTCGCAGTAGAAGTTGTCGCTGATGGCGAAGCGATCCGCCAGCGCGTGGTGATTGGGCGACACGTCGGCGCGTTCGACCACGCGCGTCCCGTCCTCGTTCCTGACCGTCATCCCCAGGCCGAGCGTCGTGAGCGACGAGTCCCCGTCGACGCCCCGCCGCTGCCCGAACACCTGGTCGAACGTGCGGTTCTCCTTGACGACAAACACGACGTGCCGGATCGGGCCGCGGGCCGCATCGCCGGTGAGCGCTGCGGCCAGCGGGTGGCTCCGCGCCACGACAACCTGGCGCCGCCTCATCGTGTTCCCGAGCACCGCACGCGTCTGGACTGCCAGTTCGGCCGGGTCGGGGACGGGCACGATTTGCAGGGTCCCCTGCATGATGTCGCCGGGGTGGAGGCCCCGCCCGGGATCGACGAACCCGCGGCCGCCGTTGGGCCCGGATCCGAGCCCCTTGGCGCTCGACACGAACAGCGTGCGCCCGTCCTTCGACGCGGCGACAGACGTCGTGAACCAGCCCGCCGGGATGTAGCCCTCGACGGCACGCCGGCCGGTGTCCACGACCGCCACGGCGTTCAGGCCCGCGCACGCCACGAAGAGGCGCCCCGCGTCGGGGCTGAGCGCCAGGCCGAACGGAATCACGCCGCGCAGTCGCTCGAGCCCGGCGACGTCCAGGGTGATCTCGCCGGCAACGGTGCCGCTCTCCGCGTCAACCACGGTAATCGTGTCGTTGGTGGCGTTCGACACATAGACCCACCGGCGCCCGGCCACGACGCCGCCGGGGCTCGACCCGCCGATGGTCCGCTGACCGTCACGCTCGGCGCCGACGAGATAGCCGGTCTTCAGGCGCGCGGTCACGACGCCTGACGCCAGGTCGACGCGTACGAGCGACATCGCATCGGGGTGATTCGGACTGCCCAGCCCCGGCACCTTCAGCCCCTCCGCCGTCGTCCCCTCCTCCGCCTCGTTCGACGGGACGCCATAGGCCGGGAACGAGAGGCCGGCCGTCTCCCGGTTCTCCTCGGTCACGCCCGGCAGCAGCGGGTACTCGAACATGCCGACGCTTGTGACCCACGCCTGGCGGCCGTCCGGCGACAGAGACACCGAGAAGGGATTGCGCCCGACGCGCACCGACTGCAGCACCGATCCGCTGGCGGCGTCGATCGTCACCAGCCGGTTGTTGAACTGGTCGAGCGCGTAGATCCGGGTGCCGGGGCGGTCCAGCACGAAATCGCCGACGAAGCTGTCCTGGAACCCTCCGCCGTCGATCGAGAAGGTCCTGACCACCCGGTGCGACGCCAGGTCGACCTCCTTGATCTCGCCGCTGTTCGCGCTGCCGACATACAGGCGGCTGCCGTCGGCGGAGAACGCCACGCCCATGTAGGTGCCGTCGCCCATTTCCTCCGGCGGCTTCACGCCATAGGGCGGGATGCGCACACTCGAGTCCGCGCCGCCGAGCGCCACCAGCTCGATGGCGTCGGACCGGATCAGCGCGAGGCGCGACTCATCAGGGCCGACGGCCATGCCCCAGCTGTAGGACTGGGTGCGGACCACACGCCCGGCCGGCGTCACGCGCCGGCCGCTGATGAGCGTGGCGCTCGTGCCAGCTGCCGCGGGAACCGCGTCCCACCCGGGGGACTCGACAAGCGTCGCCCGGACGGGCGCGGCGGAACGCGGCCACCACCACACGAGGAGCGCCAGGAGAGCAAGGCCGCACAGCCCCGCGACGACGCCGAGTTTGCGGATGCGCACGAGCCAAAGGATAGCCGATCCGCGAGCCGGCAGGCACGGGCCCGGCCGCGGCTTGGCCCGGCCGCGGCTACTCGAGGCAGCGCAGCGCGAGCATCGTGATGTCGTCGGCCTGGGGGGCCTCGCCCGCGAACACGATCACCGCTCTCGCCGGCCGCCTGGCGAGTGTCGGCGGACGGCCCGCAACGCGTGCCGTCAGACTGGCGGGCCGGCTCGGACGACCAGTACGCACAAGTCGTCGCGCGGCGGCTCGCCGGCGGTGAACGCCCGGACCGACTCGAGGATCCCGGCGAGCACGTCGGCGGGCGGGCGGCCGATGCGCCGAACGACGGCGTCGATCACCCGGTCGCTCCCGAACTCCTCGTCGGCGGCGTTCGCGGCCTCGGACAGGCCGTCCGAGAACGCCACCAGCAAGTCGCCATCTTCGAGCCCGGCCACGCCGACGCGGTAGTGAACGTCAGGCAACAGCCCCACCACCGGCCCGCCTTCCTCGAGCCGCTCGACGGCGACGCCGCCCGCGGCGTCCCTCCGGAACAGGAGCGGCGGCAGGTGCCCCGCGTTCACGTAGCGCAGCGTGCGGCCGTCCGCGTCGATGGAGCCCCAGAACAACGTGACGTAGCGGTTGCCGGCGGTCCGGCCGCACAGCAGTTCGTTGACGTAGGCGGCGAGTTCGGCGTGATTGGTGCCCGTCCACAGGGCCGAGGCGGCCCGCACCGCGCCGTGAATGACGCCCATCAGGATCGCGGCGGGCAGGCCCTTGCCGGCGACATCGCCGAGCACCAGGGCGATTCCGCCGTTCGACACGCGGAACAGATCGTAGAAGTCTCCGCCGACCTCCGACGCCGGCGTGAACTCCACCGCGAAATCGAGCTTCCCGAAGACGTCGCTGGCCTGCGGGAGCAGTTCACGTTGGACGACCCGCGCCACGGCGAGTTGCTGCTCGACCTGGCGAGCCTGCACGTAGCGCCGGAATTGCACCGTGAGCACGACCATCGCCGCCAGCAGCGCGACGGCCGCGGTCAGGCTGATGGCCAGCGCGCGGCGCAGGGGCCAAAACACGCCGGCCGCGCCTTCGAGATACAGCGCGATTTCCGCGATCTTGAAGCGCGGCTGGCCGCTTCCCCGCTGCGCGGCCCTGGCCGCGCGCTCCTCGGGAAACTGAAAGCGGAACGGCAGCGTGACCACCAGCACCTCGCCTCGTGTCGTGGCGCGGGCATCCGAGACGTGCTGGTCCCGTCCCTCCAGGATCGACGCAATCGCGGCGGCCGGAACCGGCTCCTCGCCTGTCCCGCTGGTGCCCGCCAGGACGCGGCCGTCCTGTTCGGCCACGCGGATCCACGCCACTTCGTCCGGCCGCGCCACGCTGACGGCTTCGAGAAGCGCCTCGAGCGCCTCGGGTCCGGCAGGAGGATCGCTGCGCGCCGCGGCTTCGATGCCGGACACGACCTGCCCGGCGTCCGCCGTCAGGTGGTCGAAGACCAGGAAGCGCACGACGTACCGGAACGTGTAGATCGTGTCGAGCAGCAGCAGCAGGCCGAGCGCGAACCCGGCGGCCACGGCGAAGCGGAACCACCTCGCGGACTGCGACGTCACCATGCGGGCACCATCCACCTCAGCACGTAGGCCTGCAGCATGGCAAGCAGGCCCATCAAAGCGGTCAACAGCAGGCTGTGCCCGATCACGCGGCGGAAGATCTCGCCCTCACGCCCGACGGCCCCGACGCCGGCCGCGCCCACCGACAGGTTCTGCGGGCTGATCATCTTCCCCATCACGCCGCCCGAGCTGTTGGTCGCCCCCATCAGGATGGGATCCAGGCCCGACACCCTCGCCGTTGTCGCCTGCAGCGGCCCGAAGAGCGTGTTCGACGAGGTGTCGCTGCCGGTCAGGAAGACGCCGAGCATGCCGAGGAACGCCGAGAAGAACGGGAACAGCCATCCCGTCGACGCGAGCGCCAGCGCCATGGACGAGGTCATGCCGGAGTAGTTCATGACCGTCGAGATCGACAGAATGAACGCGATGGTCACGACGGGCAGGCGCAGCTGCACGGCGGTGGCGCCAAGCGCCGACGCGAATGCCGATCCCGGCACGCCGCGCAGGAGCATCACCACGAACGCGATGACGCCCGCCATGAACACCAGCGTGCCCGCGGAGGCGAGGAAGTCGAGCCGGAACGTGAGCGGGTAGGGCGTCACGGCGGCGGCCACCGGCGGCGCGCGGCGGATGAGCGGTACCGGCCTGCCGTCGGACCACGTGTAGGACCCGGGCCACTGAAAGTCCCACACGGGGAAGCGGAAGCCCTGCGGCGAGGCCGCCGCGGACTCCCCCACCCACGGCTCTGGACACTGAGCGTTGCCCGGCTGGCCGCATCGCAGCAGGGCCGTGACGTTCACCGGCGGCGGCAGCCTGCGGATGCCGCCGAAATTGCCGGACTGCCCGACGAGCACGACCACGACCAGAATGCCGTACGTGGCGAACGCGCGGGCGACGCGGCCGGGCGCGTCTGCGGGTTCCGCCGCGGCGAGAGGCCCCGGCAACGCCGGTCCAGCTGCGCCGGCACGATCGCGCGGCCGCCACACGCGCAGCAGCAGCGCGAGGGCGCCGATCGAACAGAGCGCCGCGATGGTGTCGGTCAGCTCGGGTCCGATCACGTTCGAGACGACGAACTGTGCGGCCGCGAAGCTGACGCCCGCGACCAGTACCGCGGGGAACACGCCGATCATGCCGCGCCAGCCCGACAGCAGCACCACGAGGTACGCCGGGATGATGAGCGAGAAGAATGGCAGCTGGCGCCCGACCATGGCCGAGAGCGCCATCGTGGTCGACTCGACGTCGCGCCCGAGGATTGGCGCGAGCAGCCCGCCCAGCGTCGTGACGGGGATGCCGAGCGACCCGAACGCCACTGGAGCCGTGTTGGCAACCAGCGCCAGCACGGCCGCGCTGATGGGCTCGAACCCAAGCCCGACGAGCATCGAGGCGGTGATGGCCACCGGCGCGCCAAACCCGGCGATCCCCTCCACCAGCGCCCCGAACCCGAACGCCACGAGCAGTGCCAGCAGGCGCCGGTCCGTCGTCAGATGCGACAGCGATCGGCGTATCACATCGAAATCGCCGCCGGCCACCGAGAGGTTGTAGAAGAAGACGGCGCTGAAGACCACCCAGCTGATCGGCCACAGCCCGAACGCCATGCCCTGCGTGAACGCGGCCAGGGTGAGTTGCGCCGGCATGCCCCAGACCGCCCAGGCGAGCGCCGCGGCAGTCCCGGCCGCCGCCACCGCCGCGTGCCACGGCGGGCGGCGCAGCACCGCGAGCATGACCGCGATGACGACAAGCGGCAGCGCCGCCACCAGGGCCGAGGCGAACACACTGCCGGAAACCGGATCGTAGACCTGCTGAAAGACGCTGGTCACCGGGCGATCTCGTTCTTCACGACGAGCTGGTTGGTGAGAAGGATGGCGGCGACGGCGAGCCAGGGTCGGCCAATCATGGCGGCACTCTACCACGGCCGGCTGGCCCCGCGCCGGGCGCCTGTCCCCTCTCCGCTACATCTCCCACCCGTCCCGGTACTCGCGCGTGAGGAACGCGTTGGCCTCGGGCACGTTCGTGATCTTCGCGGCCGCGGCATCCCAGAGAAGCCGCCGCCCGCCGAGGCGCAACGAGATGGCGGCCAGGTTCACCGCGTCGCAGATCGGCCCGGCCAGCTGGAAGTCTCCGTAGCTAGGCGGCCCGCCCTTGAACGCCTCGATCCAGGCCGCGTCGCGCGGGGACACTCGCGGGCGGTTGTCCTGCTCGCCGCGGGCGCGGGGCGGCGGCGGAGCAGGTTCGGGGATGTTGTTCGCCACGCGGTAGGCACGCATCTTCTCGTCGGGAATCAGCCGCGGGTTCTCGGCCCGGAAGCCTCCCAGGATCTTCCCCCTGTCGCCGACAAACAGCATGCCCTCCTCCGCCAGTTCCTTGTTCCCGGCCATCAGTTCCTCGGGCGCGGCCGGCTTGATCCCGCCGTCGTACCAGAAGATGTCAAGGCCGGGCCGGCTCCCTTTGGATGCGAACCTCATCCGGACCGTGCAGGCAGCCGGGAAAGAGTAGTCGTTCCTGATCCGGACGCAGACATTCCCGTCGACGCCGCTGACGTGGCTCGGCGTCGACTCGACACTCGTCGGCGCATCGAGATCGAGCAGCTGGAAGATCGGCCACAGGCTGTAATGCCCCATGTCCGCGATCGACCCTCCGCCGAACTCGTACCAACCGCGGAAGTTGGTATGCGAGTAGTCGGGGTGATAGGGACGATCGAGCGACGGGCCCAGCCAGAGTTTCCAGTCGAAACCCTCGGGGACTGGCGGCGTGCCGGCCGGCAGCGTCGGAAACTGAGGCCACATGGGGCGCACGGACCAGTTGTGGATTTCCCGCAGGTTGCCGATGGCGCCGTTCCTGACCATGTCGAGGGCCTGTTGCTGGCCGGCGCCCTCGCTCGCAGGGAGGAAGTGGGTGGCCAGCGCCGCCGCCCGGGCGGCTTCGATGACGGCCCTGGCTTCCAGCACGCGGTTGGCCAGGGGCTTGTGGACGATGACGTTCATGCCCTTCTTCAGGGCCGCAATGGCGATGGCCGCATGGGTGTGGTCCGGCGTCATCACCTTCACCGCCGTGACGTCCTTCTCCTTCTCGAGCAGTTCGCGAAAGTCCACGTAGGTGGCGCACCCCTTGGAAGGCGCCGCGCCCCGCACCTTCGCGGAGTACGTGTCCACGATCTCCTTGCCGACGTCCCGCCCGCCCGGCACGCGGTCGAACCCCTCGCGCCACACCGGGTTCTCGATGAGCCTCCTGATTCCGTCCCTGATCTGGTTCCGGCCCCACTCCAGGTAGTTGACGCCGTCTTTCTCGACGTCGCACACGGCGACCACTTCGACGTCCGGGCTGGCAAGAATGCCGCCGATCTCCCGGATCGCCTGGGTGCCGAAGCCGATGCACGCGAGAGTGATCCTGTCGCTGGGTGCCACGAAGCCGGCGCCGCCCAGGACGCGCCGCGGCACGATCGTGAAGCCGGCGGTGGCCGCCGCCGCGCTGGTGAGGAACTCACGCCGGTTCATCTCGGGTGACATGATGTCGGCCTCCACGGAACCTGGAACCCCCGCGGGACGCACGCCCCGCGGGGCGCGCGCGCCCGCGCGCACGGCCCTTCATAGCACGATCGCGGGGTGTTTGCACGGGCCGTGCGACGGCTGCGTGGCAGGCGGCTCCAACGTGTGCCGGTGACGTTCTCGTCTATACTCTCTGTGGCGTCGCCGACGCCACCCCCGCTCGCTACAAGGAGGATTCTCAATGAGCAACTTCTGGGATGTTCTCGGTTTGATCTTCTCGACGTTCGTCTTCGTCGCGTACCTGATGGTGATGTTCCAGGTCGTCGTCGATCTGTTCCGGGACCAGGGGCTCAGCGGGGGCTGGAAGGCCATCTGGATCCTCGGGCTCGTCTTCCTGCCGGTCTTCACAGCGGTCATCTACGTGATCGCCCGCGGCAAAGGCATGACGGAGCGGCAGCGCGCCTTACAGGATCGGGCGAAGGCCGACACCGACGCGTACATCAGACACGTGGCCGGGCAGTCGCCTGCCGAACAGATCGCGTCGGCCAAGGCGCTGCTCGACGCCGGCACCATCAACAAGGAAGAGTTCGCGCGGCTGAAGACGAAGGCCCTCGCCTGAACGTTCCGGATCGGCCGCCCGACAGGATGGGTTGACGCCCATCCCCTTGCCGGGTGCACATCGGAAGCCCGATGCCGCAAGGTATCGGGCTTTCCTGTGTTCAAAGAACGCCGCTCGCCCCGATGGTATACTTGCTCACGCTTGTTCATTTTCGAGGCGGTCGCCGCGCCGGCGCGGGAGAGGAGTCAGGCGTGACCACACCTGAGGGGCCGTCGGTACAGCAGTTGTCGGCGGAACGGACGGCCCTGGCCTCGGATCGGACCGATCTGGCGGTCACGCGCACGCTGATGTCGGCGGACCGCACCTTGATGGCGTGGGTCCGCACGTCGCTGTCGCTGCTCAGCTTCGCCTTCACCATCTACCGGATCCTCGAGGAGTTGCCGCGGCTGGCGAACCGCATGCCGGGGGATTCCAGCGCCCGGAACGCGGGCCTGCTGCTGGCCGGGATGGGGACGTTCGCCATGGTCATCGGCACGGTGGAGTACTGGAGCACGCTCAAGATGCTGAGCCAGCAGAAGCACTTCAGGCTCACCCGACCCGCGCTGGTCATGGCGTTCCTGATGTCGTTCATGGGCGTCGCGTTGTTCCTCGCCATCAGCACCCGGTCCCTGTAAGGCGCGCCGTGTACCCCGGTGAACTCGTTGAAACGGGCGCGGCCGCGGTCTTCTTCGCGTTCGTCTTCCTGGCGGGCGGGCGCCTGCATCCGCTTCGCTGGCTGGTGCGCGACCGCCGCACCATCGTCTCGTTCGGCGCGGGCATGTCGGCAGCCTACGTGTTCGTGCACGTGATGCCCGAATTGCAGGGCATGCGCCGCGTCCTCGTCGCGTCGGCGTTGTGGCGCCCGCACTTCGAAGGCATGCTCATCTACTTCGTCGCACTGGTGGGTTTCCTGGTGTTCTACGGGCTGGATCACCTGAGAAACCGCCTGCGTGAACATGACGCGCCCGACGAAGGCGGCGCGGCGTTCCTGGTGCACATCGGCGGCTTCTCGGCCTACGTCCTGCTCATGGCGTACCTGCTGGTGCACGACGTCGAAGGCGGCCGCGTCTCCACGCCGGTTTTCGCGCTGGCCATCGCCTTCCACTTCATGGCGGTGGACCACTTGCTGCGCAGTGAACATGGCGCGGCGTACGACCGGCTGGGCCGGTACATCCTGGCCGGGATGGCGGTGGCCGGCTGGGGCCTCGGCCTGCTGGTGGCGCTGCCGGAACTTGTCCTCGCGCTGGCCATGGCGTTCATCTCGGGCGCCATCATCATGAACAGCGCGCTGATGGAGCTGCCGACCGAGAAGGACGGGCGGTTCCTGCCCTTCGTCGCGGGCGGCATGCTGTACGGGCTCATGCTGCTGCCGCTCGGTTGAGTCGAGGGGCTGCGGAAGAGCGTCCGAACCCTATTGTGGCTGTTGCATGGCAATGGAGCAGATATGACCCTGAAGAGACGTTTCGCGACGTGCTTGTCCGCCTTCGCGCTGGTCGCGCTGGCCGGCGCCCACGCGCCGGCTGCCGGCCAGACGCTGACCTGGCCGCAGCGACTCACGGCCCCTGAGGGCACCATCGACATCTACCAGCCGCAGTTCGACACCCTCAAGGGGAATGTGGTGACCGGGCGCGCGGCCGTCGGATTGACGGCCACCGGCGGGCAGCTGCCGGTGTTCGGCGCCTTCTGGTTCACGGGCGTGGTCGATGTGGACCGAGACGCCGACGAGGTCACGCTTCGAAACTTGGCCGTGACCAGGGTGCGCTGGCCGGACACGGCGCCGGATCTCGAGCAGCGATTCAGGACCGTCGTCGAATCGGCCGTGCCGGGCACAGGCCTGCGGTTTTCCTTCGCGCGGTTCTCCGCCAGCCTCGCCACGGCCGAACGCGAGCGCCAGACCATGCCGGAGCTGAACAACGACCCTCCGGCGATCGTGTTCTCGACCGAACTGGCGGTGCTCCTCCTGTTCGACGGCGCGCCGATCTTCCGAGCCATCGAGAACAGCCCCTACGAGCGCGCGCTGAACACGCCATTCGCGGTCGTGCGCGACACGCGCTCCCGAGTCTGCTACCTCACGAGCGGGCCGCTGTGGTACACCGCCCGGGATCCCCTGGGCCCCTGGCAGCCGACGTCGTCGCCGCCCGCGGACCTGGTGGCGAACATGCCGAAGGACGACTCGGGGGAGCCCGCGCCGAAGGTGCCGCCGCGCATCGTCGTCGCGACCACGCCGACAGAACTCATCGCCACCGACGGCCAGCCCGCCTGGAGGCCGCTCCCGAGCGGCAAGCTCCTGTACGTCGAGAACGCGGAGACGCCATGGCTGCGCGACCTCGACGGCCAGCAGATGTACGTGCTGCTCTCGGGCCGCTGGTTCAAGGCAACGTCGACGGCCGGCCCCTGGGCCTTCGTCCGGGCCGACCAGCTACCTGCGGCGTTCAGCGCGATCCCGGCCGGCTCGGATATCGGCGGCGTGCGGGTCTCGGTTGCCGGCACGGAGGAGGCCGACGACGCGATGCTCGACGCCCAGATTCCCCAGACAACGGCCATCAGGCGCGCCGACACGACATTCGAGTCGACGTATGACGGCAGCCCGGCGTTCGAGCGAATCCCCGGCACCTCGGTGTCGTGGGCGACGAACACGGAGGCGCAGATCATCCAGGTGGGCGACAGGTTCTTTGCGGCCGACAACGGCGTCTGGTTCGTGAGCAACCGCGCCACCGGCCCATGGTCGGTCGCCACCGAGGTGCCCGAGGACGAGATCCAGCGGATTCCGCCGAACTCGCCCGTCTACAACATCACACACCTGCACGTGTACCAGTCCACGCCGCAAGTCGTGTTCGTGGGCTACACGCCCGGGTACCGGTGGTCGTTCCCGTGCCACGGAGTCCCCGTGTTCGGCACGGGCTTCCACCATCCGCCCTTCATCGGAGGCTTCTTCGTCCCGCGCCCGCCGACCTGGGGCTTCCACATGAGCTTCCACCCGTGGTGGGGATGGAACGTCGGCATGACCTGGAGTTCGGGCTTCTTCCGCTTCGGCGTAGGCTGGAGTTCGGGCTGGGGGACCTGGGGCCGGGGCCCGATGAGGCCCATGCCCTGCTGCGGAGGCTGGGGCGGCGTCGCCTCGCATCGCAGGCCCATCGTCATCAACAATAGCGGCAACATCAACATCGGCAACCGCGTCAACGTCGGCAACCGCGTGGGCACCGGCAACCGGCCTGGCGGTGCCCGTCCGCTGCCGGCGTTCCCCGCGAACAACCGGTTCGACAACATCTACAACCGGCCGGAAAACCGGCCGCGCATTGCCGACCGCGCCGCGGTGGCCGGGAACGCGCGAAACGCCGCCCCGGCGCCGGGCCGGGCGAACAACGTCTTTGCCGACAGGGACGGCAATGTCGCGCGGAGGACCGCGGAGGGCTGGCAGCCCCGGGGGGCGAGCGGCTGGGAGCGGGCCGTCCCCGCCAACGTTCGCCCGCCGGCCGCCCCGGCTGGCGCTCCCCGACCGGGGACTCCGGGTGGCAACGTGACGGCGGGACAGATTCGTCAGCGCATCGACAGCGCGGATCTGAACCGCGCGGCCGCCGCCAGGGATCGCGGCAACGTGCGCGAGGCGAGCCGGCCGAATCTCGCGCCGGTGCGGCAGTCCGCCGCGCCGCAGCCGGCGAGGCGGTGATTTGTCGGGTTCCGGGTCGGCGGCCGACGCGCGCCGGCACACGGAGGCTCGTCGAGGACGCCAATCGCTGTTGCCGCCGCTGGGCGGGGAGGATAGAATCAAGGGATGCGTGCGGGTGCCGTCACCCGTGATTTGGAGAGCGTGCGCCGTCCCGGTCGGGCAAAGCCGAACCAGGGGATTCAGGAGGAGCAGATGAGATCATCAGTGGTCGTGCTAGCTGTCGCGATGTGTCTGGCTGTCGTGCCCATGGCGGCGCAGGACGCCGTCAAGACGCCGATGACGTTCACCGCGTTCGCCGTCAACCTGAACCAGCCCCCGTCGATGGGCGGCCAGCGGCTCCCGTCGGCGGGCACCCTCCAGATTTCGCTGGATCGGTTCTCAACCAGCGAGGAACGCGCGACGCTGGTGGCCGCCTTCAAAGAGGGCGGGCAGAACGCGCTGCTCAGGGCGTTGCAGCGGGTGAACGAGAGGGTCGGCTTCATCCGGCAGCCGGGCTCCCTGGGATGGGATCTGCGGTTCGCGTACCGGGAAGTCAATGCCGACGGCACGAGCCGCATCGTCATTGCCACGGACCGGCGGATCGAGTTCTGGGAGGCGCGCAATCGTCCGCGCGTCAGCGACTTCCCATTCACGCTCATCGAGATGAAACTCGACAAGGCCGGCAGCGGCGAAGGCCGGATGGCGGTGGCCGCCAGTATTTCTACCGCCCGTGACGGCGAAACGATCGTCATTGAGAACTACAGCATTTCGCCGGTCGCCCTGAACAACATCACGATGACGTCGCGGTAGCTTCGACGCCCTGGCCTCCAGGCCGACAGATTACAGCCCGCGATGCGAGGCAGCCGTTTCTGCCCGCGTCGCGGGCTGCGCCGTGTACGAGGCCCACCCCAGCGTCAGGCTGCCGCCCGCGTCGGTTGTCAGCGCGCCCCTGAGCAGCCGCCACGTGGTTGTCAGAACACGGTCAGGCTGACGCCGAAGGTCCAGTTGTTCCACGACACGTTCCGGATGACCGCCGTCGGCGTGATGATGTCGCCGATGGCGCCCATGTACCATCCCGCCATGGGGGTGATGGCCAGGGACGTGCTCACCTGGATGTCGTAGCCGGCGCCGAAGTCGATGGCCACGCCGTTCCGGACGGACTGATAGAGCCCGACGCCAGAGACCAGCGTGCTTCGCCCCCGCGCCATCCCGACGCCGAACTTCAACCACAGCGGCGAGCTCGACGGATACCATCGGGCGATCCCCGTGACGGTGGTGATCACCGCCCGGCCTGGCGGACCGCTCGGAGCCGCGACGGCCACTTCCGCGCCCAAGGCCACCTTCGTCCCGATGGACTTGCCGAACGCGACCTCGCCCGCGACCGACTCGTACACGGGCTGCTCGTTGCCACAGTCCTGGCAGGCGAAGCGGATGGCGCTGAAATCGACGCCGACGCTGCCCCACCACCCCTGCGGCCTGTTCGGGGCGGTTGGGTTCCCGGCGTCCTGGGCCGCGGCCGGCCAGACTGACAGCAGCGCGGCGAACACGGCCATGGTGAAGATTCGGCGCATCGAGCCCTCTTAGAACCGGTAGCTGAGGAACACCCGCGATTCTGGGTACTTCGTGTACGAGTCCGGCGCGGCCGGGTACTTGCTGGTGCGCGTGAACAGGGTGAAGGAGCCGCCGGCGCCGAACGTCTTGCCGATCGGGAACTCCCCGCGCGCCTGGAGCATGTCGACGTAGTGCGTGGCGTCGGAACCGTTCACGCTGTTGATGAACGAGGAGTGATAGAAGAGCCGCAGGACGGGAGCGCCGTTCCACCGCAGCGCCGCGACGGCACTCGCCCCAATCGCGGGGCCGAAGTCGTAGGTGCGTTCGTTGATGTCGACATACTCGGCGCTGATCGCCGCCAGCGGCACGAACTGTCCCATCGCCAGGAAGGACAGGCTGGTCCGGCGTCCGAGCGTCTTGACGGCTCCGATGCCCACATCCACGCTCTGTCCGCCGAGGTCGTAGGCCGGGTTCGTGAGGTACGCGAATCCCTGTGTGACGAGGAAGCTCGCCGCGCCCGCCGGGGACTGCGCCAGGGCCTTGCCGTAGACGCGGCCCAGCACGACCAGTTCCGACACGCCCTTCCCGCCGCCCAGCACGAACGAGCTCTGGAACGCGTCGAACGGTTTCCGGAACGGCGTCCTGACGAGGTCGCCGTAGCCGAAGTCCAGTTCGACGTAGGGGAAGGCGCTTGCCTCGTCGAGCGTGCCGCCTGCGCCGCGCCACAAGGCACCGCCTTGAAGGCTCATCGTGAGGACGTCCGGCCGCCGGTCGGGCCGATTCTCGCGGACCTTGCCCCACTCGCCGTGGATGATGCGGAAGAACCCGCCGACCGGGTCGATGACCGCCGCAGCCACTTCGCGCGCGGTCCGGCTCTCGGTGGCGGTGGTGTCGAGCACCAGCGTAGCCAGGCGATGCTGGATTTCGCCGATCACCATGCCGCCCATCGTCGTGGAGTAGAAGTCGTTCATCGAGGCGCGGTTCGTTTCGCCGCAGCACTCCCAGGTGAAGCTGCCCAGCGCCACCAGCACCGACGACTCCCAGTAGTTCAGCCCGTTCGCGCGGCCGGCGCTGAAATAGAGGCCGCCCTGGTACGGGTGGCCGAACTGGTTGATCCGGAAGTTGTTGTCATCGAAGATGAAGCCGTACTTCAGGTTGTCCCACCATGTCTGCGGCGTGACCTGGAACTCGTAGCGCTCGTCCGGCCTGAACGCGAGATTGGTGAGGGTGAAGATGGCGTTGACGCCGATCGTGGCGGCCACCGCTCGCCCCCAGTTGCGGTTGGGACAGCCCGGGCACTCCGGGGATCGGTAGTCGGGAATCGCGGCCGCGTGCTGGCCGCCCGGCTGCCACAAGTGCTCGAACGCCGCCGGATTGAGGGAGCCGGCCGGGGGCGGCGGGTCGCTCGGCCCCTGCTGCGCCGGGGAGACGCCGGGCGCCAGCAGCACCAGCAGCGCGCCGGCCAGGGCCGGGACATACCTCGGCCACACACGATCATTCCGACAAGGCATGACAGCAGTTCTCCGCGCGGCCGCCACATCCGACGGGGCACGCCGTCAGATGTTACTTGGTGGGGGCCTTGAGCAGGCCCATGCGCTGCATCTCCTGCGCGGCCGCGCTGGCCACCTCTGAGAACAGGCCCGTCACGCTGCTCGGGTTCACGGTGCGAGTGCGGCCGGCCCAGAGCAGATCGTCAGGCGTGAGCGAGTAGACGAGCGTCTCCACCCAGACGTTCGTGCGGCTCTGGGGCATGGAACCCCAGGAGGTGCGCCAGGCCCAGTGGTAGTTGCCCCAGAAGGACCGGCGGCCCGTCGACATCGACACCCGGAAGCTGACCGGGTCGAATTCCTGGCGCTGGCCCACCACTTCCATCGTCACGACTGCCACCGCCCCGGCGCTGGTCATCGCGGCGCGGGCCTTCTCTTCGTTCTGCACGTCGGCTGTCGAGATGATGGACCAGGCGGCGATGCCCTGGCCTCCCCGCGAGGTGATCTCCCTGGCGAGGGTGTCCTCGGCGGACCGGCGTGTGGTTTCGTCGCCGGTGATCATCAGCGCAACGACCTTCTGCCCGCTGAGTTCGACCGGCTTCGTATAGGGGTTCACCCACGTCGAGTTGAAGAACGTCGTTGTCGCGCAAGCGGAACTCACGGCTACCAGGCCGGCTAGCGACGCAGCTTTCAGAGAGCGCATGTGCAGGATCCCTCCACGGATCGGAGCCGAGCAGGCAAACGCGAGGCTTTTCAGGACGCTACTACAGCCCGGACGCGGCCGTCAATCGGCCCTGCGGGGCAATTGTCCGACGCACGCTGGCCCCTTCGTTCGATGGTATGGTAGCGGATAGTGAATCGTCATCGACGCCTGTGAACACTCCGGTTGCATCCATGGCCGACACCGACACGCCCAGGCCCGCCCCTCCGACCATGCCTGATGGCGGCCCCCCCGGCTTCCATCTGCTCGCGAAGCCGACCGGGGCCACCTGCAACATCGACTGCACATACTGCTTCTTCCTGTCCAAGGACGCGCTGTATCCGAACGAGAAGACCCGGATGTCGGCGGCCACGCTCGAGGCCTACATCAGCCAGTTGCTGGAGTCGCATCGCACGCCCCAGGTTACCGTGGCATGGCAGGGCGGCGAGCCGACGCTGATGGGGCTCGACTTCTTCAGGCGCTCGGTCGAGCTGGTCGAGCAGCACCGCCGTCCCGGCCAGACGGTGCAGCACACGATCCAGACCAACGGCCTGCTGCTCGACGACGACTGGTGCGCGTTCTTCAAGGAGCGCGGGTTTCTGGTGGGCCTGAGCGTCGACGGCCCGCGCGACCTGCACGACACCTACCGGGTCGACCGGCGCGGACACGGGACCTTCGACCTCGTGATGCGCGGCTGGCAGGCGCTCCGCCGGCACGCCGTCGACTTCAACATTCTCTGCACGATCAACGCCGCCAACCAGAACCACGGCCGCGCGGTCTACCGCTTCCTGCGCGACGAGCTCGGCGCCGCGTGGATGCAGTTCATCCCGATCGTCGAGCGCGCGACCGAAGAGACGATCGCGATCGCCAACCGGGGCTGGAGCGAGCAGGCCGGCCGCCAGCGCCTGCTCTACACGCAGACCGGCAATCTGGTGACGGAGCGGACGGTGGGCGGCGAGCAGTACGGCCGGTTCCTGGTGGACATCTTCGAAGAGTGGATCCGCCACGACGTGGGCCGGGTGTACGTCCAGCTCTTCGACGTCACGCTCGAGGCGTACTTCGGCCGCCATCTGCTGTGCATCCACGCACCCACCTGCGGCTACGGCCCGGCGCTGGAGCACAACGGCGACATGTACGCGTGCGATCATTTCGTCGAGCCGCGTTTCCGGCTTGGCAACATCCACGAGACGCACATGCTGGAGCTGCTGGCCTCGCCAGCACAGAGGGCGTTCGGCGAGGACAAGCGCGACTCGCTGACGGCCCAGTGTCAGCGCTGCGAGGTCAGGCCCTTGTGCCACGGCGGCTGTCCGAAGGACCGCTTCGCCCTCTCGCGGGACGGCGATCCCGGCCACAACTACCTCTGCGCGGGGCTCGAGCTGTTCTTCACGCACACGCGCCCGGCGATGCAGGCGATGGCGCGGCTCCTCCAGCAGGGCCGCGCGCCTTCGGAGCTGACCGCCGCCGTGGCGGCCGAGGACGCGCGGCGCGGACCCTACGCGCCCTGCCCCTGCGGGAGCGGGAAGAAATTCCGCTTCTGCCACGGGAACAGCGCGGGCGCGGGATCGCACTAGAACGCGAAGACACACCCCGTAAAGTGGACCTCGCGGATCGTGGGCGCAGGCCAGGAGGCTACGATGAAGTCGACCAGTGCAGACACCGGCAGGAAGGGTACCGCGGCGGTCGCGGAGAACGCGGACCCGGCGAAGGCCGAAGCGGCGATCCGTCGGGTCGTCGAGCTCGCCGGAGGGATGGACTGGCTGCGGCCCGGGCAGTCGGTGGTCATCAAGCCCGCCCTGAACTCCGCGCATGGCTTCCCGTTCACCGCGAGCCCGGCGTCCTGCGCCGCGCTGGTCCGGATGTGCCTGGAGCGCGGGGCGAAGAGAGTCTACGTGGCCGACGAGACCGGCTTCGAGCACACGATGCTCAGGCAATGGAGGACCGGGCACTTCGCGGGATTCGAGAAAGACCTGACCATCAAGTCCTTCAAGAAGACCGGGATCTACGATGCCGTGAGAGCGGTTGGCGCTGAATTGGGCGCGGCCGATCGCATTCACATCACCACCTTCCGGGAGGAGGGCTGGCGCAGGCACGAGCTGGGTACGGGCAGGGGCCGGAGAGGGTCTGGCCCCTTCGCGCTCCACAATGAGTGGGTCAAGGAGCAGCTGAAGGGAGCCGAGAAGCTCGGAGGCGGCACGGCGCGGCGCAGGGCACTGCCCCGCCCGTTCGATCGGGAACCCGGGGGCTCGAAGCCCGGGTTGTGGGTGCCGTCGCTGCTGGACAAGGCCGATCACATCATCAACGTCTTCCGGGTCTCGACGCACGTCTGGTCCCACTACACCCTGGCGATCAAGAACTGGGTGGGGATCATGCGACCGGACGATCGCGTCTGGATGCACCAGCTGAACTACCTGAAGAACAATCGGCACTCCCGGCACGGGCTGGGCTGGGACCACCCCCTCCGGAGCGAGCCTCTCTACCATGAACAGCTGGCGGAGCTGCACCTCGCACACGCGGACAAGGAGAGACTGTGCGTCGCTGATGCGACGCAGGTCATCGTCACCGGGGGGCCCGACGGGAGTGACCGGCCCTTCTGCCGGGCGAACCTGGTTCTGGCCGCCACCGACATCGTGGCCGCCGACGTGGCCGGGCTCGCCATCCTACGCTACGGCACGATGAAGGCCCCCGACGGGCTGCGCGGCCAGTATCAGCCCCAGCCGGGCGGGTGGCTGGAGGCGGCCAGCGGCATGATCAAAGACCTCAGGTGGCCCAAGGGCAAGCACGTGTTCCGGGGAACCGACGGGAAGCTGTGCGATCCCGAGTTCAGCAACTGGGACTGGGTCGCCATCCAGCGCGCCCGGGAGCTGGGACTCGGCGTCGAGCGCCCGGCGGACCTCGACCTGAGATTCGAGGAGGGGCGCTCGGGGTTCGCGGTGTCAAAAGAGAAGCGCGCCTGGATCGCCGAGGACGTGTCGCGCGGTCCGCGGTACGCGTTGAAGTAAGCCGATTCCTACTTCACGCACGTCACCAGCCGCCAGAGTCTCGGGATATTGACCCGCTCCACGGCCACGGCGTTCAATCCGGTCTGGGCGAGCATGGCGCCGAGGTCGAAGTCGGCCCTGAATCCGGCGTGCACCGTCAGCGGCGTGATGAGCCGCTCGACGGCCGACACGACCGGGTTCGAACTGCGGAAGTGGTTGAGGAACATGATCCGGCCGCCCGGCCGGCACACACGGTGCATCTCGCGCGCCACCTGGATCGGGTCCGGAACGACGCTGATCACGTACGGCGCGAAGACGATGTCGAACGCATCGTCGGGGAACTGGATCGCGCCCGCGTCCATCTCGAAGAGTTGCACGTGGCTGAGATCCTTCTTCGCGACGCGCTCGTGCGCCTTGGCCAGCATCGACGGCGACAGGTCGATGGCCGACACCTGGCAGTGGCGCGGATACAACCCCAGGTTGATGCCCGTGCCGACGCCCACTTCGAGCACGCGGTCGCCGGGCTGGAGGTCCATGCGCTCGACGGCCCGCACCCGACCCGGGTGCAGCGCGGGGCCGAAGACCACGTCATAGACGGACGCCATCTTCGCGTAGACGTCGTTGACGAAGTCACGCTCAACGGCGGTGTGGGAAAGCGCGCGCGTGGCCGCATCGGGGCTGCTCAGCAGCTCCTGTTCGGCCCGGGCGTCCGGCTGTTCGAAGAGCGCCACAATCTGGTTCCGAGAGACCGTCAGCGACTATAGCCTGCCGTGCACCGCCGCGGCAAGACGGCCAGGCCTCGGGCCGCGCCGGCGACGATCCCGCTCTGCGGCGGCCGGGACCAGAAAGCCGCGGCCGTGGTAACATCGACGGAATAACACGTTGATAACTCTCGACCCAATTCGAGCAAGGGAGCGAGCATGTACCGCACAGTGAGAGCCGTCTCGGCAATGGCCGCCGTCCTGACCGCGGCAGCCTGCGCCACGACCAGCTTCCAGTCGACCTGGAAGGCGCCTGAGGTCGGGCCGTTGAACTTCGGGGGCGCGAAGGTGGCCGCGCTCGTCATCAGCGGTGACAGAGGGTTCCGCCTCCCCGCCGAGGACGAGCTCGCCCGGCAGATCACCGCACAGGGTGCGGCCGGGGTCGCCGCCTACACCCTCGTCCCTGACGACGCGATCAGGGACCTGGAGAGGTCCAAGGCCCTGATGGAGAAGGCCGGTGTCGTGGGCGTCGTCTCTATGCGCGTCGTGCGCAACGAGCAGCGGATCACCTCCACGCCGAGTACCTTCTGGGTCGGCCCGCCCCATTCCGCGTTCTGGGGGCCGCCCGGTTGGGGGCGGCCCGGCTACTGGGGCTGGGGCTGGAGCTTCGCCTCCGCCCCCATGATCCAGACCGACACGCTCGTCTCCGTCGAGACCCTGATCTTCGACCTGTCTCGGGACAAGCTGGTCTGGGTCGCCACCAGCCGGACCACGAACCCATCCAACGTCCAGAGCCTCGTCCGGGATCTCTCGCGCGCGGCGGCGTCCCAGTTGCGGAGGCAGGGCCTCATCCAGCGATAGCGTCATCGACATGAACCGCGCTGACGGCCTGCGCGGTCGCCTTCGGCGTACTCCCGCACCTGCTCTTCTTCAGGCAGGAGGGTCTCGCGAAGAAGGCGGCCGGCGCCGAACCTCGTTCGCGCTACCAGGGAGGATGAACTTGGCCAAGAAACCAGAGAATGATACCTCTCGTGAAGTGATTCCTGTACCCCCGCGCAAGTTCAGCGGCCGCATCGGCACCACGTACGCGGATTCGAAGCCGGACGTCCCCGAGATGTTCGCCGCGCCCAAGGGCGCGCCGAACGTCCTCATCATCCTCCTCGACGACGTCGGTTTCGGGCACCCGACGACGTTCGGCGGCCCGGTCGAGATGAAGGCGCTGCAGCGGCTCGCCGACGAGGGCGCCTCGTACAACCGATTCCACACGACGGCGCTCTGCTCGCCGACTCGTGCGGCGCTGCTGACCGGCCGCAACCATCACTCCGTGCACTCGGGCGTCATTCAGGAGCTCGCCACTGGCTTCCCGGGTTACGACGGCGTGCTGCCCAAGGACTCGGCGACGATCGCCACGATCCTGCGCGACAACGGCTACAGCACGGCCGCCTTCGGGAAATGGCACAACACGCCGGACTACGAGATCAACGCCGCCGGTCCGTTCGACCGCTGGCCCACCGGGCTCGGGTTCGAATACTTCTGGGGCTTCCAGGGAGGCGAGGTGAGCCAGTGGCACCCGCCGCTCTATGAGAACACGACGCCCATCGACACCCCTGACACGCCGGG
Organism: Vicinamibacterales bacterium; assembly: GCA_025456345.1. Classification (GTDB taxonomy): domain Bacteria; phylum Acidobacteriota; class Vicinamibacteria; order Vicinamibacterales; family JAKQTR01; genus JAKQTR01. The sequence continues at coordinate 22,612 of JALOKU010000049.1, forward strand.
CTTCCATCTCTCCGAGGCGATGGCGGACAAGGCCATCGAGTGGATGGGCCAGCAGAAGGCGGCCGCCCCGGACAAGCCGTTCTTCGTCTATTGGGCGCCCGGTGCCGGACATGCGCCGCACCACGTCGCGCCCGAGTGGGCCGACAGGTACAAGGGCAGGTTCGATCACGGCTGGGACGAGCAGCGCCGGCTCACGTTCGAGAGCCAGAAGCGCCTCGGCATCATCCCGGCCGACACGAAGCTGACGCCGCGGCCCGACTCGATCCCGGCGTGGGAGACCTGCTCGCCGGACGAGAAGCGGCTGTACGCGCGCATGCAGGAGGTCTACGCCGGCTTCGTCGAGCACGCCGACGTGCAGGTTGGCCGGCTCCTCGATGCGCTCGAGACGATGGGCGCCCGGGAGAACACCATCGTGATGTACCTCGTCGGGGACAACGGCCCGAGCGCCGAGGGCACGATGACCGGGACGCTCAACAGCCTGAAGACGCTGCACGGCTTCCGCGATGACGCCTCGACGATGCTGGAGCACATCGACGAGATCGGCGGTCCCGAGCACGACAATCACTATCCCGTGGGTTGGGCCTGGGCGGGCTCGTCGCCACTCCAGTGGGTGAAGCAGGTCGCCAGCCATTTCGGTGGAACCCGCAATCCGCTGGTGATTTCGTGGCCGGGGCACATCAAGAACCCGGGCACGGTGCGCTCGCAGTTCCACCACGTGGTCGACATCGTGCCGACCATCCTGGAAGCGGCAGGCCTCCCGGAACCGCGCGAGGTCCACGGCGTCCAGCAGCGGCCGATCGAGGGCGTCAGCATGGCCTACACATGGGCCGACGCGAGTGCCACGGGCCGCCGCGCGACGCAGTACTTCGAGATGTTCGGCAATCGCGCGGTCTATCACGAAGGCTGGGTGGCCGGCTGCCGGCACGGCCGTCTGCCCTGGGAGACTGGCGCGTCGACCTCGTTCGACGACGAGGCCTGGGAGCTGTACAACGTCGAGCGCGATTTCTCGCAGGCTGACGACCTGGCCAAGCGCGAGCCGAAACGCCTGCGCACGATGCAGGACGTGTTCCTGGCGGAGGCGACGAGGTACAACGTCCTCCCCCTCGACGATCGGTTCGCTGAGCGCGCGAACGCCAACCTCCGGCCCAACTACCTTCGAGGCAAGACGCGGGTGGTCTATCTGCCGGGCGCGCGCGTGCCCGAGCCGTCGACGCCCAACACGAAGAACGTCAACCACGTGATTGCCGCCGAGATCGATTTCCGCGACGGCGACCAGGGTGTGCTCGCGTGCTGCGGCGGCCACCCCGGAGGCTGGACGCTGTTTGTGAAGGACGGCCGCCTGCACTGGCAGCACAACTGGTTCCGCGAGGCGAGGTACAAGGTGTCCTCCGACCGGATCCCGGCGGGGCATTTCATCGCCTCCGCGCAGATCGTCGTCGACAAGGAGACCGCTCCAGGGACCGGTGGCACCGTCGTGCTCCGCGTCGGCGAGCAGGTAGTCGGCGAAGGCCGGTTCGAGAAACAGGTGCCCTTCCGCTACACGGTCGGAGAAACGTTCGACGTGGGCTGCGACAGCCTGACCCCCGTTTCGGAGGACTACGAATCGCCCTTCCGCTATACCGGGAAGATCATGCGCGTCGTGCTCGATGTGAGCGACGCGAGCTTCGAGGAGCTCGCCGCGGAGGCCAGGGCCAAGCTCGGTCTCGGGATCCAGTAGCTTACCGGGTGCGACGTCGTGCCTCGTGCACGGCGTCGCACGCCGTTGCCAAAGGCGTCGATGAGGTGGTTCCCGCGCGTCGCGCGCCTACCGGGCGGGCTGCACCGAGGCGACGATTCGCTGCAGCTCGTCCCGGTGCTTGCTCCAGGTGTCGGGGAGGCCGACGTACAGCACGACCGCGATGACCCCGGGCCGGGCCTCGAACAAGACCGCCGCCAGCTCGACCTTCTCGCCTTCCCGCTTCGCCGTGCCGGACAGGGTCCTGGCCTTCATTCCCCCAACCTCCGTCTCCCTGGCGGGCGAGACCGCGATGTCGGAGAAGAGCTCTCCGTCCAGAGAGGTGACGTACTCGAGGCCTCTGTCCAGTGTCGACGCCCGGGGGACGACCCAGGCCCCGAGCCACAGCTTCGTGCCGTCGCCCGGCATCGCCTCGACGATCCGGATCTCGGGCCCTGTGCCCTTGTCGACCCCTGCGGCCCGGGCCTCGTCGGCGAAATCCGTGTCGAGGATCCAGCGGTCCGGAAGGGTGAACGAGAACAGGGGACGGCCTTCGTGGTTGTAGACGAACTGTTGCTCGCGGGCGAGGGCCGTTGCCCCGAGCCAGGCCACGGCCAGGAGGACCACAGTTGCCAGTCTTCTCATGCGTGCCTCCCCTACCAGCGCCGGCCGTGGCTGTGCACGCCGACGCTGATGCTGTGCCCCCATCTCCCGGAGCTGCTGCCATGGATGCCAATAGCGCCGCTGACGCGTGGGTTCCCGGCGCAGCCCTGGAGCACCGAGCAGAGGCCGGCCAGCGCGAGCGCGGCGAGAACCATCCGTGCCTTGTTCATTCCACTCCTCCATCTGGCGCGCGTACTGCGTCAGGTCGGTGAACATCGCGGTCGAGTACCAGACGGCGACGAGGTCTCTGGACGGGGAGACGTACAGGCCCTGGCCGAAGACGCCGCCCTTGTAGAAGTCGCCGTCGTCCCACACGCCGTCCCACTGCCAGTGGTGGGCCGTGGGCGGGTCGTTCGGGAAGTGGACCTTCTGCAGCGCCGCTCCGATCTCGCCCTTCATGAAGATCTCCTTGCGCCCGCCGGTCTGGATCTCACGAACGAAGGCGGCGGAGACTACCCGCTCGCGGGCGGCCTTGCCCCAGCTCGGGGTGTAGAGCAGGCCGTAGCGAGCCATGTCCCGCAGGCGCGACGCGACGAGGCCGTGGGCCAGCGCGGTGCCGTCCGGGGCGTAGGCGACGGACATGTCGCCCTCGGCGGTCATCTTCGCCCAGACACGCTCCTGGAAGATCTCGTGCCAGCGCTTGTTCTCGACCGCCTCGGCCAGCAGCGCCAGAAGCGTCGTGTTCATCGACGAATATTCGAACGCCTGCCCGGCCGGGCGGAGCCGCTTCGCCGAGCGGATGACCTCGAACAGATCCTCTTTCTGGCCGTCGGCGTTCGGCTCGCCGCTCGCGGCCAGGTTGTAGCGGGTGATCGCCGAGCGCGGCTTCTCGCGGTTGGCCTGCGTCTCGACGATGTCCATGCCCGAGGCCATGTCCAGCACGTCGAGGACGCTTGTGCCCGCCCACTCCGTGCCGCCGAGCGACGGGAGGTAGACCTCGATCGGCCGGGCGACGTCGATCTTGCCCGCCTCGGCGAGCAGGCGCACGACGAGCGAGGTTGTCGTCTTGGCCGTCGACATCCAGACGTGGTGGTCGAAGGGCCGCATCCCCGGGTACTCCTCGAGCACGATGCGGCCCCGGTGGACGACGACCATGCCCTGCGCCCGCGACCCCGCCGAGGCGAGGTAGTCGGCGAGCGTTGTCCCGCCGGCGGAGATCCGGGTCTGCCCGACCCGCGGGTCGCGGGCGGTGGCGAGCGGCACGACGTCGCCCTCCCGCACGACCGGCGCGGTGGGCAGCCAGATGCCGAGGTTCAGGAAGTGGAACAGCGAGACGTCGCCCGCCGAGATCGCCTCCGTGTAGCTGTACCGAGCCCGCAGCTCCCTGGCCTGCTGGGGGGTGAAGCCGTTGCGGGCGACCGAAACGGGGAGCTTCGGCGCGACCTCGGCCGCCTGCTCCGCGAGCAGCGGCAGGGCCAGGAGCACGAGCGAGAGCACTGCGACGGCACGCAACTTCATGTGAAGCCTCCGGTTCTGGATTCAGTGTCGATCGGTTCGTACCAGGGGGGTCACTCCGACACCTCCTGCTCACCCCAGGTAACGTACGACGCGGGGCCGGGCGAAGGCCGGGATGAGAAGCGCGCTCACTGCACCGGCCTGGCCTCGGGCAGCTTGTAGGCGCCCTCCAGCACGGACCGACCCGGGCGGTAGATGCGCATCAGGAAGTTCCACCCCTCGG
>JALOKU010000243.1 GCA_025456345.1 Vicinamibacterales bacterium
GCAGTCGCCGTCGCCGAGGACGCGGGTCGAGTCCGACACGACCGCGACGAGGTTGCTGCGCGACGAGAGGTCGTAGGAGCGCAGGTTGTCGTCGCGGATGGCCGTGGAGACGGCGGATACGCCCGGCGTGTACCAGACGCCGAACCAGCCGAAGCCGTAGATGCCGGCCTTGGGCACGCACATCATCTTCCCGCCGTAGAACTCGTGGGCGGCAAGCGACAGGCGCTTGAGAAAGACGGTCTGCGCGCGGGCCACCTCGCCCGGCGTGAAGTCGGCGGGGAAGAGAGACTTGAGGTTCGTGACGTCGAGATAGTCGGGATACTTCATCGTCGGTCCTCGTCGGTCCTCGTCGGTCCTTGTTGATTCTCGGCCCTGCGCTCACCGGTCGTCGCCGGCCGCGGTCTGCGTTGCGTTCGGGGCGCGGCCGGGTCAGTCCTCCGCGGCCCTGCCGGCGTCCTCCATGTCGATGACGTCCTCGGCGGCCAGCCAATCGTCGAGCGCGTGGCCCGGCGCGAAGCCCCGCCGCTCGGCGAGGAAGTAGGCCGCCAGCTCGATGCGTTTGTGCCGTTCAGCCATTAGGAGCTGCAGCTTCGTCTCGGGGTGCAGGTGCGGCTCTTCGGCGGGTGCCGGAGCCCGGTCGGGAACAAACTGTAGCCGCGGGTTCATGTCTGTCATTCCCCACACCTCGTCCGTGCTCGATCCAGCCAGATCACTCGCCCGGTCGCCACGCACCGGCGGCATGATGACAACTCATCGTCAGAATAGCCCAACCGCGGCAGGTCCGGGGCCGTCGAGTCCCTCGCGAGACCCGACACGCCACTGCAACACGAGGCGCCTAGCATCGCGGCTCCTCAACACCATACCCCGGAGCCGTCATGAAGCTGAATCCCCTTGCTGCCGCGTTGTCCACTGCGCTCGGCATCACCCTCCTTTCTACCACCACGCTCGCCGATCCGGTCGTCCGGTCGGTTGAGTTCTTCGGCATGCCGGCACCGGCGACGACCGAGGAGAAGGCCAACATCTACAGCGAGGCCAAGGTCCGCTACACGTACGTCAATGGCAAGACCGAGGACTTCGACCTCGTATACCACCTGCTGATGGGCACGACGGACGAGCTCAATGGCAAGGTCATCGGCGGTCTCTACGACGCGGACCGGCGTCCGCTCGAGGACGCGGACGGCCACATGGCCTCTGACGCGGCGGACGGGACGTCGCTGATCGACGTCCCGGATCCGGGCGTCAAGCTCGAGAGTCACTGGAGCAAGCTGCCCGCAGTGATCGGCCTGGCGAAGTTGGACCAGGACAAGCGGACCGGCGCGCTGTACCCGGTGGACTACAGCCCGGTCGATTTCAGCGGGGTCGACGGCGGGTGGATTCACTGCGGCTCGACGCCGTCGGCCTGGAACACCCACGTCAGCTCGGAAGAGTACGAGCCGGACGCCAAGACTCGCGAAGGGCTCCCGAAGGCGACGGACTCGGACGACGCCACGGACATCGCAAGCTTCAGCCAGTACTACTTCGGCGACCCCGCCGCCGCCAATCCCTACCGCTACGGCCTGGTGCCCGAAGTGACGGTGGGCAAGGACGGCAAGGCCACCGTCGTCAAGCACTATGCGCCCGGCCGCTATGCCCGCGAGATGGTCGAGTTCGCCAGCGACGAGCGGACGCACGTCGGCGGGGACGACGGCAAGAACACGGCGCTGTTCATGTTCGTCGCGGACAAGGCGCGGGATCTCTCGGCCGGTACGCTCTATGCTGCCAAGGTCACCCAGAAGACTGCCGAGAACGGCGGCACCTACGAGCTCGACTGGATCAAGCTCGGTCATGCCAGAAACGGCGAGATCGAGCGCATGGTGGACGGCGGCATCAAGTTCAGCGACATCTTCGACTTCCTGCCGGCCGGCACAACGGAGGACACCAACGGCTACAAGAAGGTGACCACCTACATGGGCACCGAGTGGCTGCGTTTGAAGCCAGGCATGGAGAAGGCGGCGGCCTTCCTGGAAAGCCGCCGGTACGCAGCGCTCAAGGGCGGCACGACCGAGTTCTCCAAGATGGAGTACATCGCCTTCAACGGAACGGACCGCAAGTTCTACCTGACCATCTCGCGCGTCGAGGCCGGTATGGCCGACACGACAGGCGACATCCGGATCGCGCGCAACGACGGCGGGATCATCCTCGAGATGGCCACGGCGAAGAATCAGCGGGACGTGGACGGCGGGCGCATCGACAGCGACTTCGTCGGCACCACGCTCACCTCGATCCCCGAGCTGGTCGGCGGCTGGATGGGCGGCGCGAAGGATTCCGAAGGAAACGCCTGTGCGCAGGACAAGCCCTGCGGTCCCGACAACCTGCGCTACGTCGACGCCATCCGCACGCTGTTCCTCGGGGAGGACACCAGCCGCCGCAACAACAATTACGTCTGGGCGTACAACATCGACACCAGGAAGCTCTCGCGCATCCTCTCGGTACCGATGAACGCGGAGGCCACGGGGCTGACCATCGTCCCGAACCAGAACGGCTTTGCCTACATCACCAGCAACTTCCAGCACCCGGGCGAGGACCGCGGCACTCCCTATGGCGCAAATCCACTGGCGAACTACACCGGACCGGACAGGGATGACGTCCTCAAGGCACTGGACGCGAAGTGGAACAACCGGACCAAGGCCGCGATCGGCTACATCGGCATCGCCGGCGGTGCCCTGCCCGCCATGAAGTAAGGACCCCTCGCAAGTTGCGCTGCCCTCCCGCCCCGAGCCGGCGGGAGGGCAGCTGCGGGTCCTCGCCCGAACAGGTCGCCATCGCGGGGGCCGATTCCGCCCAGCGACATCCCCACGGCGACGCTCACCGTGCCGCCAGCCAGCCGATCACCAGCAGGTTGACTACCACGGTGCCCCAGAACGCCACTCGGAACGACGGCTTCGCTGACTTGTGGCGCAGCAGCGCCTGGGCCGCCAGCGCGCCGGGCCAGCCGCCCAATATGCCCAGCAGAAGGAGCGTGCTCTCCCGCGTCCTGCGCCGGTCGTCACGCGCGGCCGACTTGTCGAGCGCGTACACCAGGAAAGTGACGGCGCTGGCCCCCAGGTACAGCACGAGCGCCGCCACCGGGAGCACGCCGATGGCGGCGGCAACGGCGATCGCGGCGAGGAAGCCAGCCGCCACCAGCAGCGGCGCCGCCTCGCGGCGGCGCAGCACCGAGCGGACGCGCGCGGCGCCGACGAACGCCACCCGATCGGCCTGCCGCCGCCCGCGGGCGTCGACCTTCAGCTCGTAGCTCACG
>JALOKU010000244.1 GCA_025456345.1 Vicinamibacterales bacterium
GTCTTGCACGCGTGTTACACGCCCTTGTCACTCCGTTTTGCCGGTCGCGGCACCGGGGTCAGAAATCGAGACTGAGCGAAACGACGGCGCGCCCCGGATCAACGTTCGAATCGTGGTACCGCAGGTCAACCGTTGCGAACTCGCCGAACCCGCGCGACACGCCGAGATCCCAGGCGACCTTGTCCTTGCCATAGTCGAGCGTGCCGAAATCCGTGCCGAGCGTCCCGTCGAGCAGGTAGTCCTGAAGCACGACGATCCCGCCGCCCGCCTGGAGCCAGGCCGTGTCCGAGCCCGGATCTCCGTAGAAGGCGCCGCCGACCTCCACCGCGTCGTTGACCGGATAGCCAAGCAGAAAGCCGAACTCGCCGCAGCAATCGCCCGAGTCGTCGTAGAGGTAGCGCGTGTAGTTGATCTCGACCGACACGGGCCCGAGATCGGGACGAATGCCGCCGTAGAGATCGAATTCCACGTTGTCGTCACCGAAGTCGGGATCGCCGGGAAAGTCGACCGTCGAGGCCCAGACGCCGCCGAAGACGATGCCCATTTCGCCCTCGACATAGCCCTGGACCGCCGGACGGTCGTCGGACTGGGTCGTGCCACGGAAGATGTAGTTGCTGGTCGCGGTCACGCCGACGCTCCAGCCGAATTCCTGGGCGGCGGCGGGCACGGCGGCGAGCGCCGAGACGAGAAGCACGGGGGAAGCGCGAAGCATCGGATCGCCTATTGGTTGTTTTCTTTCCCTAGACCAGTGCTTCGGGTTTGAAAAGAGGGGTCAAGACGACCGCAGCCTCCGGGCCGGTGGACAGCCGCGCGGGCATGGTGCAGAACTTGGCCGCAAAGACGGAGGCGGTCCCATGGCGATCACGGTGAACGAGGCTTCGGCAGTGCTGCGGGCGGCGGTCCGCGACGGGATCCGCAAGCGCTCCATGCTCTATCTCGTGCAGTCGGGGCTGCTGGTGCTCGCGGGGCTGCTCGCGCTCGTCTTTCCCGCGATCTTCGGGGCAGGGGTGCTGGTGCTCATTGGCTGGCTCCTGATCCTCGGAGGCATCGTGCAGGCGATCGGGCTGATCGGCGCGACGCAGGTCCCCTATTTCTGGCTGCAGCTCGTCTCGGTGGTGCTCGGCGTCGTCGTGGGCTTCCTGCTGGTGTCTCGCCCGGAGGCGGGTCTGCTCGCGGTCGCGCTCCTGATGGTCGTGTTCTTCATGGTCGAGGGCATCTCGCGCATCGCCTTCGCGCTGATGATCCGACCGATGGAGGACTGGCACTACGTGCTGATCAGCGGCATCGTCGGGCTTCTGCTCGCGGTCGTGCTCGGCGCGAATATCGGCAGCGTCAGCAACTGGTTGCTTGGCCTTCTTCTCGGCATGAACCTGATCGCGTCGGGGGCCGGGACGGGGTACCTGGCGTGGAACCTGCGCAAGGCCGTTGCGTGAGACGGGAGAGAGCGATGCGGGCGATCGTGACGGGGGCGCTGATCGTGGCGCTGGCAGGCTGCGGCTTCGGGCCGGGGGGGGCGACGACCGGTGGCGGACGGGGACTGCCGGAGGTCCGGGCCATGGCGACGGACGTCAAGTGGCTGCCGCCCGGTCGGGAGCCGACCGGGTTTGCGGTGCGCAGCTTCGCGCCGGGGCCGGACGGTGATCTGGTCGAGGTGGCGGGCGCGAATTGTGTCGTGACGGCAGACGTTTACCGGGCGGAGATCGTCACGCCCACGCGGGTGATCCTGCCCGATCTCGGGGCCGATGCGCCGGCGGTGCGGACCGATTGCCGGCTCGGGGACGGACTCGCCGGCGCGGTCGTCGGCGAGCCGCAGTTCCGCTGGGACCGCACCGGCGGCAACCCGGCCGAGCGGCTCGTCTGGCGCGGCGGGCAGTGGTGGGGCGGGCCACAGAGCGGGCCGATGCGCTATCCCGACATGATCGTGCCGCTGCGGCCGTTCGCTGGGGCGGCCCGGCCAAGCGGTTGAAAAAACTGGCGAAGGGAGCGAGAACCATGAACGAAGACACGTTCAACATGTCGATGCGCAAGTATCTCAAGCAGGTCGGCGTGACCTCGCAGCAGGCGATCGAGCGGCATGTGCGCGAGCATGGCGACACGACAGGCAAGCTTTCGGTCCGCACGGTCCTGACCATCGAGGGCCACGGGATGGAGCATGTGGTCGAGGGGACGATCGACCTCGGCTGAGCCGGCTTCACCGGCGGCCGTCACCCCCGACGCGAAGCCACTCGTCACCCCCGACGCGAAGCCACTACCGGGGGTAAACGGGCGAAAAATGCCCGCGTTCGAGGATTTCGTCGCAGGCCGCTGAAAAGGTGTAGTTTTCGCTGGCTGGAAACAGGCTGGAAAGTGGCTGGAAACCGGCTTGCCAATTTAACGGATTCCGGCGGGTTTCGGCATGATCGCCTGGCGTCGGGTCCGTGCCGCATGAATGGCCTGGTGGCGCAGGGCTTACGGCGGTCAGCCCGCGGCGGCCATTCGCCTGGCGTCGGGTCCGTGCCGCATGAATGGCCTGGTGGCGAAGGGCTGACGGCGGTCAGCCCTTCGCGGCCATCGCCGCGAGGCGGGCATGGGCCGAGACACCGCGCGCCTCGAGCGGCAGGTCGCGCAGGAATGTGTTCTCGGCGAGATTGATCCGGTGCAGGAGCGCCTCGGGAAGGGTCTCATCGAAGAGCCCGTCCCTGAGCATCGCGGTCTCCTCGGCGTCGAGATCGAGCACGGCCGGTGCCGGCGTGTCGACCTGCACCGAGACGAGG
>JALOKU010000245.1 GCA_025456345.1 Vicinamibacterales bacterium
GGGTCGCCGGCCTCGTCGACGGCGAGAACCCGGGCTTCGCGCGGCAGGATGGGCCGGTCGCGACCGTAGACGACGAGGGGAAAGCGTTCCGGCAGGAACCCGCCGAGCGCGTCCGCTTCGGTGCGTCGCGCCTCGCGCAGGTCGAAGGCGAGACCGGTCTCCTGTACGGCGCCGCCGGCCACGATGGACAAAAGCTGTGCACCCAGCCCGATGCCGAGTATCGGCAGTCCGCGTTGCAGTGCCGCCTTGGTGAGCGTGAGTTCCTCGATCAGCGTCGGGACATTGCGGCCGCCGGCGCTGCCCCAGGGCCCGCCCCCGAGGACGATGAGGCCGTCGCGCAACTGGGCGGGCTTCGGCACGCGGCCTCCGGTCGCGAAGGGCCGCGAATACTGGAAGCGGACGCGCCGTCCCTCGAGGTGGTCCTCGATGTTGCCGAGGTATTCGGCGGAGGTGTGCTGCAGGACGGTGAGCGTCTTCATCCGGCCGGCCGCGCCGAGGCCAGGGGAAGTCTGCCGGCATGACCGTGATGGCGCCGGGTGAGCGCTCGGCGAAGAACCGCTCGATGATGCCCGCGGCCTCCTCGACGTACGCGCCGCGCAGCGCGGCCTCGAGGTCGAGGATGGTGCGCGGCGGCGCGACGAAGAAGTCGCCGGTGATCAGCGCCATGCCGATCCGCCGGCGGGCCGGGCCCTCGAGGCGCACGTAGCTCGTGATGGTGCCGCCCGCGCCGCTGTGCGTCCCGCATAGGAAATCCCGCTCATGGGCCGGGTCGTCCACCTCGGCGACGAACTCGTCGGTGCCGATCTCCTCGCGATGCACGCGCCACGCGGCCTCATCCTCCTCGGGCGTGACCGTGCCGTCCTGCCACTCGAGCCCGAAGCGCTCCGCGAATGCCTCGAGCAGCGCCTGCTGGATGGCGGGCAGCCCCGGCGTGGCCGTGCCGAGCAGTTCCCGAAGCGTGACGACGCGCTGGGCCGCCGAGTCGAGCTGGCGCTTCTCGAGCTTGGCGCGCGGCACGCGCAGCGCCGCCACCATCGCCGCCGGGTCCATGTCCACGAGCACCGTGCCCTGGTAGATGAGCGTGTCGCCGTCGAAGAACCCACCGGTCCCGCTGATCTTCCGGCCGTCGACCTCGATGTCGTTGCGCGGGCGGTAGCGCGCATCCACGCCGAGACGGCGGAGGCCGGCCGCAACCGCGAGGCAGATGTCGCGGGCGAGTTCGGCGAGCGACGTGGAGCCGAGCGCGCCACGGTGGAAGACGAGGCCCCAGCCGAGCTGGCCCTCGTCGAGATAGATCGCGCCGCCCCCGGTGATGCGCCGCACGATTCCGATGCCGTGGCGACGGCAGTGCTCGACGTCGATCTCCTGCCTGAGCGCCTGGTGCCGGCCGATCAGCGCCGTCGGCGGGAAGCGCATGAAGCGGAAAGTGTCCGGGATGCTTCCTGCCTGGTGCGCCTCGATCATCGCCTGGTCGAGCGCGATGTTGTAGCGGCCCTCGCGAACGCCCGTGTCGACGACGCGAAACGTCCCGGCCACCGCTCAGCCCTGCACGACGGGGATCTTGAGCTGGCGACGGATCTTCTTCAGGTCCTGCTTGTTCGGCTGGAACGGATAGCTCGCGATGTTGCTCGGCGGCGAGTCCCCGTAGGGCCGGTCGCACGCGGACACGTCGTCGCGGAACTTGCCCGGGCAGCCCGAGGTGCGGAAGGCGATGCCTTCGCCCACGACACGCTCGACCTCGGCGTCGCTCAACCCGTAGCCCGTGACGCGCCCCTCGGCGTCGAAGGTCATCTGCTCGACGCGCACGCCCGCGTAGTCGATCAGGTAGCGCGCGAGCTGCACCCGGCGCCACTGGTCGCGCGGCGTGGCGGGCAGGTGGTCCATCAGCGAGCCCTGTTCAGGGAAGAAGCTGAAGAGGTGGCTGTGGCCGCCGAGATCGACGAGCTGTTGCACGAGCGTCAGCAGCTCCTGCTCGGTCTCGCCCATGCCGACGATGATGTGCGCGCCGAACTTGCGCGGGCCGAAGATTTCTCGTGCGTGCATCAGCACTTCCCAGTACTTCTCCCACTTGTGGGGAGACTGCACGCCCTTGCCCCGCGTGCGGTCGAAGAGCGCGGGGGTCGCGGCGTCGAGCGCGACCGTGAAGATGTCGGCGCCCAGGTCCCTGAGCTGCGCGACGTCGGCTCGCTCCATGGTCGTCGGATTCGAGAGGATCGAGACCGGGATCGTCGCGGGATCGATGCGCGCGGTCCACGCCTTGAGCACGGTCACCGTGTCCTCGTCCGAGCGCGGGTGCGTGATCATCGAGATGCACATGCGGTGGAACGGGCTCTGCTCGCCATCGCGGGCCACGCGCTCGACGATCTCGGCGACCGGCACGGCGGGCCAGTCGACGCGGATGAAATTGCGGTCCGCGTAGTCGCGGTCCGCCTCGCGGTGGCGCGCGAGGCCGCAGTAGGCGCAGTTCGCCCGGCAGCCCTCGGGGTAGGTGAGCAGCAGGTTGAGGCAGCGCGTGCAGCTGCAGCGGTGCATCTTGCCGCCCATCACGCCGAGCGTGATCGCCGCGGCGGTGGACATCTGCACGTACTCGGGCGAGCGCATCGCCGGCGTATCGCGGCGGCCGTCGACATCTGCACGTACTCGGGCGAGCGCATCGCCGGGGTGAGGACGTTGTTGTTCGGCAGGTAGACGCCCTGGGGCGGCACCGCGGACTCACGCACGCGGCGTCCGTTGCGTGCCTCGGCCGGAGTCGCGAGCGGTGCCCGCGGCTCCATGGCGGCGTACGGGTTGTGGGACCGGCCGTCGGCGG
>JALOKU010000246.1 GCA_025456345.1 Vicinamibacterales bacterium
GTGATGACGGAGTTCAACACGAGCACGCTCCTCGCCTTCAGCGCGGCCGGCTACCGGGCCGGCCCCATGGCGCTCGCGCTGCCGTTCGTCTTCCTGGCCGGCCTCGCGTTCTATACGCTGACCGTGGCCAGGGCCTGGAAGCGCTTCGACCGGCTCTCGGTCGCGGAGCTGTTCGCGGTGCGGTACTCGCCGGCGCTCGGCCGGCTCGTGTCGGTCCTGCTGCTGCTCGCCATGACGGGGTTCAGCGCCACCTACGTCAAGTCGCTCACGATGCTCGCCGAGCCGTTCCTGCCTGGCGTTCCGTTCTTCCTCCTGAGCGCGGCGCTGACGGCGGTGGTGTTGATGGTGGTGCTGCCGGGCGGTCTCATCTCGGTCGTCCGGAGCGACGTCGTCAGCTTCGTGATCACGCTGGTGGTCGTGCCCCTGCTGCTGGTTGTCGGCGCCGCCCGAAGCGCGCCGCTCGGAGGGCTGGCCGCGGCGTTTCCGCCGGATCAGCTGTCATTCAATCCTGCCGCGCAGTGGGGGCACCCGGAGCTGCCGTTCCGGTTCGTCAGCACGCTCATCGTGCTCACGTGCTTCACCTACATCGCGGCGCCCTGGTACGGCCAGAAGATCTTCGCCGCGCGGAGCCAGCGCACCGCCTTCGCCGCCGTCGCGTGGGCGGCTGTCCTGGTGTTCGCGCTCTACGGCTGCATGGTGCTGGCCGCCGCGCACTTCCGCGTCGTATCACCGGGGCTGGAGGATCCCCAGTCGGCCGTGCCGGCCCTGGTGGCGGCCTGGCTGCCGTCCGGCCTGCGCGGTGTAGGATTCGGCGTGCTCTTCGCCGCGGCGCTGACCACCCTGTCCGGCGTCTGGACCGCGATGGCGGCGATGGTCGCGGCCGACTTCGGGTGGCGGGACGCCCGGCACGTGGCCCGGCAGCGCCAGATCGTCGCCGCGTTTGCGTGCGCGAGCTGGCTGGGCGGCGCCTTTCTCGTGGACGACATCCTCAACCGGCTCATTCTGGCGAACATCCCCGTCGCCGCGCTGGCCTTCGCGCTGCTGGCCGGGTTCCATTGGCCGCGCGCCACGGCGGCAGGCGCGTGGGCCAGCATCATTGTGGGGTTCGCCTGGGGCGCGGGGTCGTTTGTGATCGTCGGCGAATCAGGCGGCTATACCTGGCCGTGGGCCATGTATGGCATCCCGTTGATCTTCGCGACCGGCGTCGCCGTGTCGCTCGCCACGCCGGCTGTCCACGGGCAGGCCGCGGCCGTGCGGCACGATGACGGAGGCCCGGCGTGAAGACGCTCGTCCTTGTAGGCGGCGGCCACGCGCACGTGGAGGTGCTGCGGCGATTCGCGCAGGACAGGCCGCCCGGGGTCCGCGTCGTGCTCATCAGCCCGGATGCTCACACGCCGTACAGCGGCATGCTGCCGGGCCTGCTCGCGGGACACTATTCCCGGGAGGACTGTCATATCGACCTGCGGCCGCTCTGCGATCGCGCCGGCGCGGCGTTCGCGATGACGCGCGTCGAGGGCATCGATCTTGCCGGCCGGCGGGTGCGCTGCGCAGACGGGCAGACGCACCAGTTCGATGCCCTCTCCCTGGACGTGGGATCGACGCCGGACCTCCGATCCGTTCCCGGCGCGGCCGAGCACGCGGTGCCCGTCAAGCCCGTCTCAGCGCTCCTCGAGGCGTGGCGCGACATGGAGACCCGGTGCGAACGGCGACCGGCCGGCCGCCTTCGGCTGGCCGTCGTCGGGGGCGGGGCCGGCGGGGCTGAGGTGGCGCTCGCCATGCGGCGCAGGTGCCGGCGTGAGGACCCGGGGGATGAACCCGCGATCGCCATTGTCACGAACGGCTTGCTGCCCGGCCACTCAGAGCGGGCGAGGGCGCTCGTGGCGCGCGCGCTTGCCGGGCGGCGCATCGCGCTCATGGGCGGGCGCCTGGTCGTGCGGCTCAGCGCCGGCGAGATCCACTGCGCCTCGGGAGAGCGTGTGCCGGCCGATCTCATCGTCTGGGCCACTGGCGCCGCGGCGGTTCCGTGGGTCGGGCAAAGCGGCCTGGCGTGCGATGACCGGGGGTTCGCGGCCGTGAACGATAGCCTGCAGTCGCCATCGCACCCCTTCGTCTTCGCCGCCGGCGACGTCGCGTCCATGACCAGCCGCCCGGTGCCCAAGGCGGGTGTTTTCGCGGTGCGCCAGGGCCCGGTGCTCACCGGAAAGAAGGACCGGATCGACCGGGCGTTCATGCGGAAGTACCAGGCGGGACGAACCCCGCCATAGCCGCGTCGTAAGACATGTCGACTCGGTGGGGCAAGATGAATCGCGGGGCGAGAGAGATTCCATGAACGCAGCAACGCTCACGTTGGCGATGGTCCTGGTCACGGGCAGCCTGGGCCACGCCCAGCAGGCGCCGAACCTGGTGTCCGAGGTGCGCGCGGCGATCGCGAAGCAGGACTTTGCCGAGGGCGAGCGGCTGATTGCGGCCCAGCGCGCCTCGACCGGCGTGACGCCGATCGTCATGGAAGCGATCTCGTGGCTCGGGAGAGGCGCGCTTGCAGCCGGGCAGTTCGACAAGGCGGAAGGCTACGCCCAGCAGGCCTACGATCTGGCGCAAGCCGCGTTGAAGACCCGGGGCGTCGACGACGAACCGCGGCTGCCGACGGCGCTCGGGGCGTCGATCGAGGTCCTGTCGCAGGCCGGCGCGAAACGCGG
>JALOKU010000136.1 GCA_025456345.1 Vicinamibacterales bacterium
CGGCGTTCGACATCTGGGCCAGGGATGACATGCGCCCGATGATCGCGTTTCTCTCCGCCATGGCATGGAGCAAAGCGAGGAAGGCGTTAGGAATCCGGGCCGCGACCCGGTGACGCAGCAACGTGTCCCCGGTTGACGGCTACTTCTCTCCTTTCCCGGGGCCCTGGGATACGACCGTGTCCAGGAGCCGTGCGAACTCGCGCGTCAGTTCCCGTTTGTGCAGGTGAGTGAGCGACGCCAGGTTGCGGCCCCGGTCTGCAGTCCCCGAGCGGACGCGGCTCACGACCGCCGCGATCGCGGCTTTGATCCCCGGCACGTCCTGCGGGTGCGCCCGGTGGACGCTGTCGTAGGGCTCCAGGAATGCCGCGAGTTCGTAGGGGCCCGAGAGAAGAAGGATCTCGTTGCCCGTGGCCAGGTACTCGAAGTTCTTGGCCGGCAACGCCCACGGCAAGTCGTCGGTCTGCAGCAGGAGCAGTACATCCGCGCGGCCGAGAATGTCGAGGCACTGTTGCCGGCTCACGCTCGGGTGAAAGGCCACCAGGTCGTGCAGCGCCAGGCGGTCGATCGTCTGCTGGAGCGGAGCGGTGTCGATCTCGACAGGACCGTAGAAGTCGACCCTCACCGAGCGGGGGGCGAGTGCGCCTTCCGCCAGCATTTCGCCGATCGCGACGAGAAAAGGCGCGGGATCACGCCCAGCGTAGAGCGTTCCGGCGTACACGAACGACAAGACCCGCTCCGCGGCGCCGGCCGGCCGCGGGGCTGGAGGGGGGAAGTCGTCGGCGTCGAACCCGTTGATGAGCGCCACGCACTTGGTGTCGAGCAGCGGACGGAAAGCCTCGACCATGCGGTCGCGTAGCCCGGGCGTTGCGGCCAGCACCAGCGTCGACCGCTGGAGCACTCTCGTTTCGAGCCACCGGTCGATCCGGTGAAAGAAACGCTCCAGCGCCGTCTCGGGACGCCTTCCTGTCGTCCAGGGGTCGCGGAAGTCCGACACCAGGGGGCGGCCCGACAACCAGCTGGCGATGAGTCCGGCCAGGTGTCCCGTGTCTGGCGGTCCGGACGTGTAGATCACGCCGACGCCTTCGCGCCGTGCGGCCTTGAACGCGCGCCACGCGGCAGGTACGAGCCAGCTCACGTAGATGTCGGGCGTCGATCCGAGCCGCAAGAGAAGCCGCTTCCAGAACGGCGCCGGGGACCGGGCCGGCGCCGTCGACCTCAGGCCCGGTGTGGCGCCGGGTGTTGCTTCCGGCGGGCCGCCGAGCCGCGGCACCCTTCTGGAGAGCCGGGCGCCGATCTTCACGACCGAAGGCCACATGGCCACGCGCTCGACGGGACAGGCAAACGGCAACGGTGCGGGATCGACCCGCTCGTAGTCCCGTACCGCTGCCGTGACCACGTGCGGCTCCCAGCCGAACTCGGGGAGGTACTTGGCGAACTTGACGCTCCTGATGGCGCCCACCTCCAGATCGGGATGGAAGTGGTAGGCCACGATCAGCAGCCTTCTTGGTGTCGCGTCGTTCATGAATCGATGCCGCCGGCACCGGCGGCGCCTGGATCTGCGGCCGGGGATGAGGCGATCAACCTCGCCGGCACGCCGCCGACGGTACTGCCGGCCGGGAAACTCTTCGTGACCACCGCACCCGCGGCCACCGTGCATCCGTCGCCCAGTTGAACGCCAGGCAGAATGACGGCATTCGCGCCCAGCCAGCAACCGCGACCGATGCGAACTGGCTCACTCGGACTCCACCGCTGCAGATTCTCGCGGTCGTGATTGGCGCTGACGACCTTCACTCCCGGCGCGAAGATCGTGTCATCGCCGATTTCGACCCCGTTGCCGCCCTGGACGTAGCACCCGCCGCTCACGGCAAACGACACCCAGACGTTGCGGCCTATCGTGACGCGTCCGGACACGTACGAGGTGAAGTGCACCATCCACGGCACGCCGGCGTTGATCCGCAGCACTCGCTGGAAGAAGACGTTGACCAGCCAGAGACCCGGCGGCACGGGTTCCGTCAGCCTTCCGGCGACAATCCCCGGCCATCGCCAAGGTGTCAGCAACGCCCGGGAGGGAACCCTCATGACGCCCCCCTCGCTGCGAAACGCGTTCTCATGAGACTCTCGATGCGTCGGACCCAGGGCCCGATGAATGGCAGCCCGGCGAGAAAGTCCATCGGCAGGAATCCTGCCCGCCACAGGAGGAAGTACGCGAGCGGCGCGTACAGCACAAAAGCGAAGACCAATTGCCCCAACCGCGGCAGTTGGGGCAGGAGCCGCCAGGCGCTGGCGAGCACCGCCGGGATAGCCGCAAGGACTCCGATGTGAATCAGATCCCCGAGCGGGAGCACGTCCCGTGCGCGAACGCCGAATCCTCTGCTTATGAAGAAGAGGTTGAACGGCACGCTCCAGGCGTAGATGGTGACCAGCAGCGCCGCGACAGCGCCCAGGTAGCCGAACCACCTCACGAACACCAGGCACAGCAGGCCGGTCAGGGCGAAGTCGCCGATGCTGCGCCAGAGCACTTGCTGCGTGCGCCCGAGCGCCATCAGGGCTGGGCCGTAATAGACCACGCGTATCGGCAGGAGCAGAAGGTACAGCTGGAAGACGACCACGCTCTCCTGGTACTTCGAGGAATACAGCCCCTCGATGAACGGGCGGGCCGCCACGAGCAGGAACATCATGGCCGGCAACAGAATAACGGCAGAACGGACGGCGGCCGTCCTGAACAGTCCCAGCGCATTCGCATAGTCGCGGGCCTGGCAGTAGCGGGCCATGTCAGCGAGGATGACGGTGGAGATCGATCCCGTCACGATGACGATGAGAGGGATTTCGACCGAACCTATCGAGAAGACCGCGAACTCGCCAGGCGGCCGAAGCGCCGACACGATGACGCCGGCCATCTGCAGCGCCAGCGTGCCCAACAGCCCCGACAGGCCCAGGGGGAGGGTGTACTTGACCATCGACCAGCCCATGGCCGCATCGAATCGCCATGGCCCCGTGGTGCAAGCCCGCGCCATCAGCAGGAGCGACGGGACGAGCGTCACCAGCGCGACGCCCACGGTCACTGCCAGCAGCAGTCCGGGTTCCTGATGGATGAGGCAGGCCGTAATCGTCGCCGTGGCCAGCGTGATCTGTGACAGCAACGTAAACGTCGTCAGCAGCGTGACGCGTTCCTTCGACACCAGGCATGCGCTGAGGGCGGCCGCCGGAAACATGAAGAGCGGGTATAGCGTGAAGATCTTCATGACGTCGCGCAGCGCGGGGTTGTTGAACCGCCTCGCCAGCATTTGCGATCCGCCGAGCGCCAGCGCCAGCGAGAAGAGTGCGCCGAGCACCGTGAGCATCAGCACGTTGGTCAGCAGAACGCTCCGGTCGCGGTCCGGATGTTTCGGCAGGAAGAAGTAGAGCGCCTGTGGCAGCGCCAGCGTCAGGAGGGGCGTCACGAAGTTGTACGCCAGGAGCGCCTGACGATACGTCGCGAGTCCCTCCTGTGTCAGGTATCGCGCGAAGACCACGCCGGTCAGCAGCGATACGACCATGGCGAGACCCGAGCCGATCGACAGGGCGATAACCTTTCCCGACCGTGACGCCATCAGCTACCTCTTGGCGCTCCGGGTCTCGCGTTGGTGCTTCCACTCGTCGTAAGGCTTCGTGCCCGCCGCGAGCGTGACTGGCAGCGGCGAGTCCTCGTCGAGATCCAGGCATCGGAGCCGCCCCGGCTCGGCTTCTCGATAGCGGAACCCGCTCTCGGGGCACACCATCACGCCGTCCGCGTCAGGCGCGCCAAGGCGGTGGCCGTGCCGGCTCATCCACCCGGCCTTCTTCGCCGGCACGCCGACCATCAGCGCGTAGTCCGGCACGTCCTTGGCCACCACCGCCCCGGCGGCGACAAATGCGTAGCGCCCGATCGTGACCCCGCACACCACCGTCGCGTTTGCGCCAATCGTGCAGCCGCGCCGGAGCAACGTCCGCTCATAGAGGCTGTGGCGGTTCACCTGCGACCGCGGGTTCGTGACATTGGTCAGCACGCACGACGGCCCCAGGAACACGTCGTCCTCGATGACGGTGCCCGTGTAGATGGAGACGTTGTTCTGCACCTTGACGTTGTTGCCGATGACGACGTCGTTGGCCACGTTGCAGTTCTGGCCGAAGATGCAGCGGCTGCCGATGCGCGCGCCCGGCTGGATGTGGCTGAAATGCCAGATCTTCGTGCCCTCGCCGATCTCGCAGGGCTCGTCCACGTACGCGGACGCGTGCTTGAAGTAGCTCACGGGACCTCCGTTGCGCGGGGCGTCCCCGCGATCTGTGCTGCCACGGCCGCCGCAATCGCCGCCGCCGTCCGGCCGTCGCCGTACAGGTGAGCCGGCAGGCCCGCAGCCGGCCAGGTGGCGCCGACGGTTGCCTTCACAATCGCCCGGCGATCGGCTCCCGCCAGGACGTTGACGCCCGCCTCCACCAGTTCGCCCCACTCGGTGCGATCCCGCAGCGTGACGCACGGGACCTGGTGGAACGCGGCCTCTTTCTGGAGCCCGCCGGAGTCGGTCAGCACCGCGCGCGACGCGCTCACGAGGGCCTGCGTCTCGAGGTACGGCTGGGGATCGAGAATCACGACGCCGGGCAGCTGCACGCCGCGCACGAGCGCGCGTGTCCGGGGGTGTGCGGCCCACACGATTGGGAACCGCCGCCCGATCTCGGCAAAGGCAGCCAGGATGCCGTCCCATCGGGCCGGGGTGTCGGTGTTCTCCGCGCGGTGCACGGTCGCGAATGCGAAGCCGTGCCTCGTCAGCCCGTGCGCGCGGCAGACCTCGTCGGCGCGCGCCGCGATGGCGCTGCGACGCTGCTCCACCACGTCGAACATCACGTCGCCGGTGCGTATCACGCCGGCGTGCACGCCTTCGGCCGAGAGGTTCGCGAGCGCCGCGTCGGTAGGCGCGAACAGCAGCGTCGATACATGGTCCGTCAGGACCCGGTTGGTTTCCTCCGGCATCGCCCGATCGAAGGACCGCAGGCCGGCTTCGACGTGAGCCACGGGAATGAGCAGCTTGGCAGCGGCCAGCGCCCCTGCCAGCGTCGAGTTGGTGTCGCCGTAGACGATCAACATCGACGGCCGGGTGTCGACGAGCACCTGCTCGATCGCCTCGAGCATCCTCCCCGTCTGCGCGCCGTGGGACGCGGAGCCAATCTGGAGATTGACATCGGGCGCCGGAATGTTGAGGCCCTCGAAGAACGCCGCGGACATCGCGTAGTCGTAGTGCTGGCCGGTGTGCACCAGCACTTCGCGCACGCCGGCCGCCCGGAGCGCGGGCGAGAGCGCCGCCGCCTTCACGAACTGGGGCCGCGCTCCGACAATGCTGACAACGGTGGGCGTTCCCGCGCTCATGCGGGGTTTCCTGCGGCGCCGACAAACGGGTGGCGGAGGCGGTCGCCCCCGACGGGCGCCTGGCGCATCTGGTGGACGAACGCAATCGACGGTCGCGCGTCCGCGATCCCGAAGCCGCGTCCGGCGAGGGTCTCCTCGTAGACCCGCGTGTGAAGGTCACCAAACCCTTCGGTGAACTCGATCTCGTGACCGTCCACCGTGATCGAGCGAAACGTCGTCCGCCCTGCGGCCCGTGCGCTCTGGGGCAGGTCCTGGGGATCGACCGAGAGGAACCACCGGACGTCCGCGTGAGCCAGCCCGAAGGCGCCCGCGGTCCGGGCCGGTTCCCGCAGGTGCACCTCGTTCGAGTCAGGGGAGCCGAAGAGCCACATGAGCAGGTCGAAGAAGTGGATGCCGATGTTCGTGGCGACGCCGCCCGAGCGTTCCTCCAGCCCCTTCCACGACACGTGGTACCAGGGGCCGCGGCTTGTGACGTACGTCAGCACCACGTCGCGCCTCCGGCCTGCCGGTTCGGCGTCGAGTTTCGCCTTGAGCGCCACGAGCGCCGGGTGGACGCGCAGCTGCAGAATCGTCGCGATTCGCCGGCCCGTCTCGGACTCCAGCTCCTGGAGAGCGTCGAGGTTCCAGGGATTGATCACCAGCGGCTTCTCGCAGATGACGTCGGCGCCGTTGCGCAGCGCCAGGCGGATATGGGCGTCGTGGAGAAAGTTCGGCGAACAGACGCTCACCCAGTGCACGCGTCCAGCCTCCGGCCCGCGCCGCAACTTGTCGAGATGGCGGTCGAAGCGCTCGATCTCCCGGAAGTAGCGGACGTCGAAGCTGTACTGGTCGAGCAGGCCGACCGAGTCGTTGGGATCGGTGGCGGCCACGAGCCGGTTGCCGGTGTCGCGAATCGCCTTCAGGTGGCGCGGGGCGACGAAGCCGCCGACGCCGATCACGGCGAAATTGGCCATAGGTGCGGTCATTCTACCTCGCTCTCAATGCGTCGCTATCGTATCGGCCCCGGGCCCGCAGGAGTGCAGGCGGGCCCGGGAATCAGCCTTCCCGCCCGGGAGGCGGGAACACGTAGTCGCGGTACTGCCCGGGATTCCCGCGCTTGCCGTCTTCGGCCGCGTGAATGATGTTGACCATCTCCCGGGCGGTCACGTAGTGCAGGCGGTAGCGGCGTCCGTCGTTGAAGTGCTCAAGGAGGTCCCGGTGAAATGACGCCGCGTCGGCGCCCAGCAGCACCTCCGCGTCGGGTTCGTACGCGCCGTGGGCGTAGACCTTCACGAACACCCATTCGGGCTGCCCGGCAACGGTGATGCCGCAAGACAGCCAGTCGGCAAACCGGCCGAGCGTTGGCGGATGGCCGGCATGAAGCGACCCGTTTTCGAGACGCGGGAACACGGCCCACTTCGCCTGCCGCCACGTCGGCGCCAGAGGCCCCTGGACCATCAGCAGCCGCTCAGCGTGTCCCCGGCTGCCGGCCGCTGCGCGCTCGCCCCGGTCGTGGCTCCTCGGACCGCTGGCGCGGGCGGCGGCGTAGTACAGCTGGTTCACCGTGCGTGTCTGCGCAGCGGATGGTGCCGACGGCAGCGTGAAGTCGGCGTAGCAGCCCGTGTCATGGAGCACCGACAGCTCCTCGTCGACGCCGCACCACCGTCCTCCCGGCAGCGAGTTCCCAAGCGCCCAGTTCCCGTGGATGAAGCCGTAGCGCACCTTGCCGGAGCCGTCCCGGGTCAGCAGCCCGTGGCGGCCGTGCAAGGTCCGCGTGAACTGCAGCAACTGCTCCCGCAGGTTGGCCGCGGTGTCGCGATCGTGGTGCAGGTGCACCTCGACTTCGCCGAAGCCCTGCCGGCAGAGCGCGGCCACGCGATCGAGGAGTTCGGGCCGGTACTCCTCGATCGGATAGAAGAACGTGTGCTGCGGGGGGCGGCCGTCGGCGTCACGCAACGGGCCCGCCATCACGGGGTAGCGCTGCAGCCAGGTCTCGACCCGACGGAAGGCGACCTCCTGGGGCGCGCGGCCGAACATCGGCTCGAAGTGGTCCGTGAGCGCAAACAGGATGTCGACGACACCGCTGCGGCGGGACGCCTCCCGCCGGGCCCTGGCCCTGGACCTGAGGTAGCCGGGGAGCCAGATCTCGGCATGCCGCGGAAGCGTGATCGCCATCCGGCGCCCCGTCACGACCCGCTTCGCGTGACGACCGTCTTCACGGTCTCGAAG
>JALOKU010000050.1 GCA_025456345.1 Vicinamibacterales bacterium
GGACCGCCGCATCCAGACGCGCGTGAAGAAGCAGATGGAGAAGGCGCAGAAGGAGTACTACCTCAACGAGAAGATGAAGGCGATCCAGAAGGAGCTCGGGCGCAAGGACGAGCGCGGCAACGAGGTGGACGACCTCAAGAAGAAGATCGAGCGGGCGAAGATGCCGGCCGAGGTCGCCGAGAAGGCGAACCAGGAGCTCAAGCGCCTCGAGGCCATGCCGCCGATGTCGGCCGAGGCCACCGTCTCGCGCAACTACCTCGACTGGCTGGTGGCCGTGCCGTGGCACAAGAAGTCGAAGGAGAGCCGCGACCTGAAGCGGGCCGAGGCCATCCTCCACGCCGACCACTACGGCCTCGACAAGGTGAAGGAGCGCATCCTCGAGTTCCTCGCCGTGCGCGCCCTCGTGAAGAAGCCGAAGGCCACCATCCTCACGTTCGCCGGCCCCCCGGGCGTCGGCAAGACGTCGCTCGCCAAGTCGATCGCCCGCGCGATGAACCGCAGCTTCGTGCGCCTGTCGCTGGGCGGGGTGCGCGACGAGGCGGAGATCCGCGGCCACCGCCGCACGTACATCGGCGCGTTCCCCGGGCAGATCATCCAGATGATGAAGAAGGCGGGCACGCAGAACCCGCTGTTCCTCCTGGACGAAGTCGATAAGATGTCGATGGACTTCCGCGGCGACCCGTCGGCGGCCCTGCTCGAGGTGCTCGACCCGGAGCAGAACCACACGTTCCTCGACCACTACCTCGACGTCGAGTACGACCTGTCGAACGTGATGTTCATCTGCACCGCCAACGTCCTCCATACGGTGCCGCAGGCGCTGCGCGACCGCATGGAAGTGCTGCAGCTGCCCGGCTACACGGAGCTCGAGAAAACCGAGATCGCGAAGCGCTTCCTCGTGCCGAAGTCGCTCGAGGGCTCGGGCCTGCTGCCGGCCAACGTCTCGTTCACCGACGACGCGCTGCAGACGATCATCCAGCGCTACACGCGCGAGGCCGGCGTCCGCAACCTGGAGCGCGAGATCCAGTCGATCTGCCGCAAGGTCGCGCGCCGCGTGGTTGCCGAAGGCAAGGCCTACACCGAGGCGATCACCCCCGAACGGGTCACGCAGTTCCTCGGCGTGCCGAAGTTCCGGCCGACCACCGCCGAAGAGAAGAACGAGGTGGGCCTCGCCACCGGCCTCGCCTGGACCGAGGTCGGCGGCGAGATCCTCGTCACCGAGACAACCCTCATGTCCGGCCGCGGCCGCCTGACGCTCACCGGCAAGCTCGGCGACGTGATGCAGGAATCGGCCCAGGCCGCCCTGAGCTTCGTCCGCTCGAAAACCGGCGAGTACGGCATCGACAAGGACTTCCACCGCCGCAACGACGTGCACATCCACGTGCCCGAGGGCGCGATTCCCAAGGACGGCCCGTCGGCCGGCATCACGATGGCCACCGCCCTGGTGTCCGCGCTCACCGGCACGCCGGTCCGCCGCGACGTCGCGATGACGGGGGAAATCACCCTGCGCGGCAAGGTGCTGCCGATTGGCGGCGTGAAGGAAAAGGTGCTGGCGGCCCATCGCGCCGGCGTGACGCACATCATCCTGCCGAAGGACAACGAGAAGGATCTCGCGGACATCCCGCGCACCGTCCTCGATGTGCTCAAGATCTACCTGGTCGAGACCATGGACGAGGTGCTGCGCATCGCGCTGGCGACGCCGCTGCCCGGGCGGCCGCTCCCCGGACGCGACGTCGAGCCGGTCAAGATGGACTGGGCTGGCGACGAGCGGGTCACGCACTAGGCAGGGACTAGGGACTAGGGACTTGGGGCTAGGCGCTGGTGGGATGCGCGCGGACGCGCACCAATGCCTCACCGCCCGCAGCCTGTTCCGGACAGAATGGCACGAGTCAAGATCGTGGCGGCGGAGTTCGTTACCAGCGCCGCAACAGCCGCCGATTTGCTGCAGACGCCCCTGCCGGAACTGGCGTTCGCCGGCCGGTCGAACGTCGGCAAGTCGAGCCTGATCAACGCGCTGGCCGGCCGGACGATCGCCCGGACGAGCGCCGCCCCGGGCAAAACGCGGCTGGCCAACTACTACCGGCTGCAGCCCGACCGCGGGCGGGCCTTCCACTTGGTGGACCTGCCGGGATACGGGTACGCGCGCGGCGCGCGCGAGGGGCGGGCCTTCGACACGCTGGCCCACGAGTACTTCTTCGGCGGGCCCGCGGGCGTGTGGATGCGGCCGGCCATCGCCGGCGTGGCGCTGCTGGTGGACGCGCGGCACCCCGGCCTCGACACTGACGTCGAAGCCTGCGACTGGTTCGCGGCACAGGGCTGCGCGTTGCAGCTGGTGGCCACCAAGGCGGACAAGCTGACCAGGGCCGATCGGCAGCGCGCCGGGGCGGCCCTCGTGAAGGCATTCGGCAGGACCGCGTTGATGACGTCGGTACCGTCCGGAGAAGGGATAGACGAGTTGTGGGTATGGATAGCGCAGCAGGTGGAACAGTGGACACAACCCCCTCGGTAGACGTCGGCCAGCTCGACCTGGCGTCGCTCAAGGCGATGAACGTCGCGGGCCTGACGGCCGTCGCGAAGCAGCTCGATCTGCCCGGCGCGACGGGCATGCGCAAGCAGGACCTGATCTTCCAGATCCTGCGGGCGCGCAGCGAGCGCAACGGCCTGATGTTCTCCGAAGGCGTCCTGGAAACGCTGCCCGACGGCTACGGGTTCCTGCGCGGCCCCGACTACAACTACCTCCCGGGCCCCGACGACGTGTACGTGTCGCCGTCGCAGATCCGCCGCTTCGGCCTGCAGACGGGCGACACCGTGTCGGGCCAGATCCGGCCGCCGCGCGAGGGCGAGCGTTACTTCGCGCTGGTGAAGGTGGACGCGGCCAATTTCGAGCCGCCCGAGCGGAAGACCGAGCGGGTGTTCTTCGAGAACCTGACGCCGCTCTACCCGCAGGAGAAGTTCAATCTCGAGTACGCCGCCGAGGAGCTGTGCACCCGCGTCATCGACATGATGGCCCCCATCGGCAAGGGCCAGCGGGCGCTCATCGTCGCCCCGCCGCGCACGGGCAAGACGATGCTGCTCCAGGCGCTGGCGAACAGCATCGGGACCAACCACCCGGAGGCCTTCCTCATCGTGCTGCTCATCGACGAGCGGCCGGAGGAAGTCACCGACATGCAGCGGTCGGTGCGGGGTGAGGTGATTTCGTCGACCTTCGACGAGCCGCCGCAGCGCCACGTGCAGATCGCCGAGATGGTGATCGAGAAGGCGAAGCGCCTGGTGGAGACCGGCCGCGACGTGGTGATCCTGCTCGACTCGATCACGCGCCTCGCCCGGGCGTACAACACCGTCGTGCCGACGTCGGGCCGCATCCTGTCGGGCGGCGTCGACAGCAATGCCCTGCAGAAGCCCAAGCGGTTCTTCGGGGCCGCCCGGAAGATCGAAGGCGCCGGCTCGCTCACCATCGTCGCCACCGCGCTCATCGACACCGGCTCGCGCATGGACGACGTGATCTTCGAGGAGTTCAAGGGCACCGGCAACCTCGAGATCCACCTCGATCGGAAGCTTTCCGATCGGCGGGTGTACCCGTCCATCGACATCCAGAAGAGCGGCACGCGGAAAGAAGAGCTGCTGCTCGAGAAGGACGTGCTCAGCAAGGTGTACATCCTTCGCAAGGTGCTCGACCCGCTGTCGACGGTGGACGCGATGGAACTGCTGCTCGGCAAGCTCGCGAAGACCAAGACCAACGCCGAGTTCCTGAGCGCCATGAATAGATAGGGACAGGGGGCTACCCTTCGACTCGCCGCTGACGCGGCTCGCTCAGGGCGAACCGGACGGCTCGTTCACCGGTTCGGGGATTCGGAATTCGGGATTCGGGATTCGGATTTCTGGATAACGGGAGCTCGCCTGAGCAGCTCCGTTCCACGCCCCACTGGGCGCTCTCTCTAAACAACTGATAACACGCGCCTTGCACCGCTCGGCAGCCGTCCGCCATCCCGAAGGTCGCGGCACGTGATTCGCATGCTCAACTGACGGCCGGGTGTACTTGCCGGCCCGTGGATCCGTTTCGCGGCCGTTCAACCGGCGGCGAGAGCAGGGTCTACGCCAATCGTCTGCGCCGTTCAGCTTTCCCGCCCCACCGCATTCCAGGCATAGGTGGGCGGGGAGGTCGAGAGGCAGCGCGTCGCTGGGGGGTGCCGCGCTGCCTCTCGCTACGTACGGCAGCCCGGCACAGCCGGCGTCAGGGCAGGTAGAATGACAGGATGATGTACCGGAAGTTCGGACGCGTGGGAACACCGGTGGCCGAAGTCGGCTTCGGCACCTGGGGCATGGGCGGCTGGAGCGGCTCGGACGACGAGGCCTCGAAGGCGGCGATGCGCCGCGGCCTGGAACTGGGCTGCAACTTCATCGACACGGCCCGTGCGTACGGGAACGGCCGCAGCGAGGGCCTGATTCGGGAGGCCCTTGCCGGCTGGTCCGGCGCGGCCCCGTTCATCGCGTCGAAGATCCCGCCGAAGAACGGCCAGTGGCCCGCGCGCGCGCACTATCCGCTCGACGCCGTCTTCCCGGCCGACTGGATCCGGTCGTCGACCGAACAGAGCCTCGCCGCGCTGGGGGTCTCGAGCCTCGACCTGCAGCAGTTCCACGTCTGGACCGACGCGTGGGCGGACGATGAGCGGTGGCAGCGGGCCGTGTCGGACCTGAAGGCGGAAGGCCTCATCAAGGCGGCCGGCATCAGCGTGAACCGGTGGGAGCCGGCCAACGTCCTGCGCGCGCTCCGTACGGGCCTCATCGACGCCGTCCAGGTCGTCTACAACGTCTTCGACCAGGCGCCGGAGGACGAGCTCTTCCCGCTCTGCCAGGAACTCGGCGTCGCCGTCATCGCCCGCGTGCCGTTCGACGAGGGAAGCCTCACGGGGACGATGACGGTGCACGACACGTGGCCGAAAGGCGACTGGCGGAATCTCTACTTCACGCCGGAGAACCTGCGGCAGACGCTCGCCCGCGTGGACCGGGTGAGGGCGGACCTGCCGCCGGGGATGGACCTCCCTGACCTGGCCCTGCGGTTCACCCTTCATCACCCTGCCGTGACCACGGTCATTCCGGGCATGCGGACCGTGCGCCACGTGGAGAAAAACCTCGCGGTCGCCGACGGCAACCCCTTCCCCGCCAGCCTGTTGGCGGCGATGAGGGGGCACCGGTGGGACAGGGACGCCGTGATTCCTTAGGGGCTAGGGGCTCGGCGCTGGGCGCTAGTCCGACGCGGCTGGCGCCGCGTGGCTGGCCTGCCAGCCTGACGCCGGAACTGACTAGCCCCTAGCGCCTAGTCCCCAGCCCCTTCTCCGAGCCGCTTGTCCCTGTTATACTTAGAAGTTCCGGAACGCCGGAAGGAGCCCGTATGAAGGAAGGTATCCACCCGAAGTACTACGATGTCGACGCGCGGTGCGCCTGCGGGGCGACGTGGAAGACGCGCTCCACCAAGCAGGAGCTGCACCTCGAAATCTGCTCGAGCTGCCACCCGTTCTACACGGGCCGCCAGAAGCTCATGGACACCGAGGGCCGCGTCGAGCGATTCACCAAGAAGTTCGGCGCCCAGACGTCGGAGGCCCGCAAGCAGGCCGCCACGAAGGCGAAGAAGCCCACGTCGGCGTCCGCCTAGGGCGTCGAGCCGCTGAAGTCCGGTCGGGCGCCGCGTCCTGCGGCGCCCGTTCTTTTCCGCCATTCCGTTTGACGCGCGGGCCGGGAGCGGGTACAACCCGCTGCATGACCCGTTCACGTCACCTGCTCGCCTGCGCGCTCGTCGCGGCCACAACCGTGGCTGCCGGGACCGCCGCCTCAATCGGCCAGCCTTCCCGCCCGCTGGCGGCGCAGCCGTTGCGGCTGTGGTACGACAAGCCCGCCTCCGTCTTCGAGGAAGCCCTGCCCCTCGGGAACGGGCGGACGGGGGCGATGGTATTCGGCGGGCCCGCATCCGATCGGTTCCTGCTGAACGACTCGACGCTGTGGACCGGCCGGCCGATCGACCCGGCCGTCAACCCCGACGCCATCAACTGGCTGCCCAAGGTGCGGGAGGCCCTGTTCAAGGGCGACTACAAGACCGCCGATGCGCTGACGCGGAGAATCCAGGGGACGTTCTCGCAGTCGTACGCCCCGCTCGGCGATCTGTTCATCGACGCGCCGGGGATTGCGCCAGAGCAGGTCACCGGCTACCGGCGCGAACTGGATCTAATGACGGCCGTCGCGCGCACGGCGTTCACGGCGGGCGGCGCGACGATCGCGCGCGAGGCCTTCGTCTCGTATCCCGACAAGCTGCTCGTCATCAGGCTCTCGGCGTCGGCGCCGGGCCGCCTCGCCTTCGCGCTGCGTTTCACCAGCCAGCTGCGGCACGAGGTGACCATCGCCGCCAACGGCGATCTCCTGCTCGCCGGCCGCTCGCCGGTGCACGCCGAGCCGAACTACCGCGGGAACATCAAGGACCCCGTCATCTACGACGAAGGCCCGACTCCGAAGGGCACGCGGTTCGCGGCGCGCGCGCGCATCCTGCGCACCGACGGCAAGGCCGGCCGTGGCCCTGATAGGGTGACGGTCGAGGGCGCAACCACGGCGCTCGTTGCGGTCGCCATCGATACGAGCTTCGCGGGATTCGACAAAGAGCCGAGCGAGGGCCCCGACCCCTCCCGTGCCACGCTGGCTCGGCTGGATGCGGCCGCGGCACGTTCGTTCGAGAGCCTGCAGACGGCTCACACGAGAGACGTCGGCGCCCTCGCCGGGCGCGTGCGCCTCGACATCGGCCGGACGCCGCAGGAGGACAAACCCACCGACGTCCGCCTGCGCGAATACGCCGCGGGCGCGGTGGACCCGGGCCTCGAGGCCCTCTACTTCCAGTTCGGCCGCTACCTGCTCATCAGCGGCTCGCGGCCCGGCAGCCCGGCGCTCAACCTGCAGGGCATCTGGAACCCGCACGTGCGGCCGCCGTGGAGCAGCAACTACACGGTCAACATCAACACCGAGATGAACTACTGGCCGGCCGAGACCACGAACCTCGCCGAGTGTCATCAGCCGCTGCTGCGCTTCATCGGCGATCTCGCGAAGACCGGCGCGGTGACGGCACGGCATTTCTACGGGGCTGGCGGCTGGTGCGTCCACCACAACAGCGACATCTGGGCGCTCAGCAACCCGGTGGGCGACTTCGGCCAGGGGGACCCGCGCTGGGCCAACTGGCCGATGGCGGGCGTGTGGCTGAGCCAGCACCTGTGGGAGCGCTACGCCTTCGGCGGCGACGCGGCGTGGCTGCGCGACACCGGGTACCCGCTCATGAAGGGTGCCGCCCGGTTCGCGATGGACTGGCTGGTGGAGGGGCCCGACGGGTTCCTGGTGACGGCGCCCTCCACGTCGCCCGAAAACGCGTTCACGACGCCAGACGGCTACACCGGCGTCGTCTCGGTGATGACCACCGCCGATCTGGCGCTCATTCGCGGGTTGTTCCTCAATGTCATCCAGGCCTCGGAAGCGCTGGGCATCGACGCGGACTTCCGGGCGGCCGTCAAGGCGACGCTGGACCGGCTGCCGCCCTACAAGGTCGGCCTCCGGGGCAACCTGCAGGAGTGGTACCTCGACTGGGACGACCCGGAGCCTGAGCACCGCCACGTGTCGCATCTCATCGGTCTCTATCCCGACGACCAGATCAACTCGATCGACACGCCGGCGCTCGCGGTGGCGGTGAAGCGATCGCTCGAGCTGCGCGGCGACGGCGGCACGGGCTGGGCGAAGGCCTGGAAGATCGGGCTGTGGGCGCGGCTGCTCGACGGCGATCACGCCTATCGCATGTTGCGGACGCACCTGCAGTACGTGTCGGCGTCCGGAGAAACGCAGTACAAGGGCGGCGGCACCTACCCGAACCTGTTCGATGCCCACCCGCCGTTCCAGATCGACGGGAACTTCGGGGGAACCGCGGGGATGGCCGAGATGCTCCTGCAGAGCCAGCGCGGCGAGGTGCACCTGCTGCCCGCCCTGCCGTCCGCATGGGCCACCGGGTCCGTGCGCGGCCTGCGCGCGCGCGGCGGCTTCACCGTGGACGTGCGCTGGAAGGACGGCAAGCTCGAGTCCGCGGTCATCAAGGCCGACCGCGACGGAAGGGTCCGCGTCAGGTATGGCCAATCAACGGCCGAATACGCAGCCACCGCCGGCAGGCCACTGACGCTCGCCGCCGGCGCATCCGGCCTCGTCGTTCAGTAATGGGACCAGGTCCCAATTTCGGGACTCGGGGCGCCCTGAGCTCGTCGAAGGGCGCGCAGATGGGAAGCGCCCCGGCCACCCACGCCCTGCGGGCAACGACGCCGAATCGCGGTCTCTCGTTCAGCGCTTCTCGAACACGAGGCCTCTCGTTCGATCGGCGTCGACGACGAGACCGGTGACGGCGCCATCTGGGCCGCGGCGAAAGCGGATGATGCTGCCCGGCAGGTCGAATTCGTCCTTCCGGCGTGGCACGAGCGTGAACTCCTGGCGCCGGACGCCCCGGCGCAGCCGCAGGGTCGTGTCGTTCACGCGCACCCGGTAGACGCTCTCCAACTCCTCGCTGTAGTAATCGCCGGCAAACGCCTTCAACTCGTCACCTTCGTGGAGGTACCCCACGCCGGGCCCCACCAGCCCGGGTGGAGGCGGCGGAGGTGGAGCCGTCGGAAGCGTGAACCGCCCGGCGAGCACCCACTCGGCCGCGCGCCGGACGACGGCGCCCGTGCTGACGCTGGACACGTTGCACAGCACCGCCACCGACGTGTGCGCGCTCCGGAACCGGATGATGTGGGCCCGGTACCCGCCGAGCGATCCGCTGTGCTCGACCATCGGGAGCCCGCGATAGGCACCCACCGTCAGCCCCCACGCATAGGTCAGCTCGGTGCCGCCGTTCAAGCGCCCTGGCGTTTCCAACATCCTGATCACGTCGGGGCCGCCGACGCGCCCGTCGTAGAAGTTCTCGTCCCATCGCGCGAGCTCGCGCACGGTGGTGAACAGCCCGCCCGCGCCCGCGCGCTCGTTCTGCGGCGAGTTGAGCGCGAACGTCCCGTCCGCCCGCCTGTCGTACGCCCAGGCGCGGCCGGGAACGAGGCGCGCGAGATTCGTATGGAAGTGGCTGACCGGCATGCCCAGCGGTTTGAAGATGTTCGCGTCCGCGTACTCGGCGAACGGGGCGCCGGTCGCGCGCTCGATCGCCAGCGCGAGCATGGCGTATCCGGAGTTGGAGTAGAGGTGCTCGTCGCCCGGCATGAAGTTCAACGCCTTCTGGCGGGCAAGGGTGCGGAGGACGGCCTCGTTGTCGAAGGCGTCCTCGTCGCGCCTGCCGGCCAGGACCATGAGCGTGTTGATGTCGCGCAGGCCGCTGGTGTGGTGGATGAGATGCCGTATCGTGATCGACCTGCCATAGTCCGGCAACTCCGGCACGTACTTCCGGACGTCATCGTCGGCGCTGAGTTTCCCCTGCGCGATGGCGAGGGCCGCAGTCATGGCCGTGAACTGCTTCGACACCGAGCCCGCGTAAAAGACGGAGTCGGGCGTGATTGGCGCGTCGTGCTCGAGGTCGGCCATCCCGTAGCCTCGGGCGTACACAGTGCGGCCGTTCTGGTAGACGCCGAGCGCGCAGCCGGGCGAACCGGGACGGTCCCACTGCGCGAACGCCGCGTCGACCTGCGCCGCCCAGGGCGGGGCCGGCGGCGCGGTGGTCTGGGCGTCGGTCAGGCCCGCGAGGGCAGCCACGATCGCGGCGCATGCCGCGCCCCAGGCAAGACGCGCGCGCCATCTCGTCATGCGGACCTCACGGGAGGCGGCCCTCGAGGTATTTCGCCGGGATCGGGTTGTCGGGGCGCTCCTGGTCCCACATCACGGTGACGATCCACCAGCGGCCGCCGTGCTGCATCAACTGGATCGAGTTGATGCCGCGCGCGAAGGGCTTCTCGATGGTGCCGAACCCGTCCGCCTTGCGCGAGACCTCGCGCTCGAAGAACCCGGCCTTCAGGAACGCGTCGTTGGCGCGAGCCGCGTAGTCATCTGGAGACAACGCGACCGGGGCCGCACCGTCCTTCCGGGGCGCCGCCGGCACGAGCCGGGCGCCCGGGGCGAACAGGCCGCGGAAGCGGTCCCAGTCGCGAGCCTGACCGGCCGGGCCGGAAATGACGTCGTAGAGGGCCGCGACGATGGCCTCGGGAGAGGCCGTGTCGGCCGCCCGTGGCCCGGTGGCGGGCTGGCCCAGCGCCGCGGGCGCCATCCAGCCCGCGACGAACAGAACGCTCAAGAACGCCATTGCGGAACGCATCGCGTCACTCCAGTCTGTCGAAACGGTCGCTTCGTGTCCCCGGGGCTCCATCGCGAGATGACTCGCCGCGTCAGCGCTTGACGACGGTGACGGTCACGCTCGACGGGTACTGCTTCGAGTGGTGCACCACGTTGTGCGCCACCACACCCGTTGTCTCGTCGTAGTTGTTGCCGCCGGTGTTGAGGTTGCGGTCGAACCGCGGGAAGTTGCTGCTCGACACCTCGATGCGCAGCCGGTGCCCGGCCTCGAAGTAGTTGCTCGTCGTGAGCGGCTGCAGCGTGACCTTGTAGACCTTGCCCGGCTCCATCCAGACCGGCGGCTGCTCGTAGCCTTCGCGCCACCGCATGCGCTGGATCGACTCGTCGAGGTTGTAGGCGCGCCCGTCGGGGTAGACGTCGATCACCTTGACGGTGAAGTCGGTGTCCTTCGCGTCGGACGACACGTAGAGCGTCGGCGTGATCGGGCCGCTGAGCTCGGTGCCCGACGTGAACGGCTCCGACGTGTAAACGAGGATGTCGGGCCGGGTTTCCATCTTGCGCTGGTCGAACGAGCCCGCCGTGATCGCGGTACCCGTGCAGCACACGTTGCCGCCGTAGGAGGTGACCGGCTTCATCGGGTCGTACGTGAACGCGTCGGGCGCGTCGGCGGCGGGCGGCTTCGACGTCAGCACACCGTCGCCGTCCATCGTGTTGGCCTTGCCGCCGCTCGAGAGGTAGAAGGTCATCGGTTTCGCGCCGGCGGGCGGCCACGTCTCCGACGTCTGCCACTTGTTGATGCCCATCGTGAAGTAGGTCACCTTCGGCAGTTTCTCGATGGCCGGGCTCGTTTCGCTCTTGAGGAACCGGTCGAAGAACCCGTAGGTGACGTCCTGGTAGTCCCACCGGGCGTCGCCCATGCTCCGCTCGCCCACCACGGTGTTCTCCCCGGCGCGGGTGTAGCTGCAGTGCGCGACCGGGGCGATGACGGCCCACTGCTGGGACGCGATGTCGGGCCGGGCCGTCCGCCGCACGTAGTTGTAGAGCGCGAGGTTCGGGCCCACCGACACGTCGTACCACGACATGAACCACAGGCCTGGCACGTTCAGGAACTGGTCGTCGTGGAACAGGCCGCCCTTGTACCAGGCCGGGTCGTTCGGCGTGCGCTGCATCATGCGCCCGCCGGTTGGCACGGGCATCGCGTCGGCGAAAATCCCGTTCGGGCCGTCGACGGCCTTCAGGAGGTCCTGGGTCGGCAGGTGCCACAGCGCCGTCGACCAGTCCACGCGCGGCTGCTGCTGCGAGAGGTCGAAGGACTTCGACGCGCGGATCAGGTCCTCCTGCGACGTCCCTGGCGGGAACATCGGGCGCACCTGGTTCTGCTCGCCGTAGAGCCAGGTGATGAAGAGCATCTGCACCGCCCCGCCGCGGTACCAGTTGCCCTGCTCGAAGTACGGCCGCACGCGGCCGACGCCCGCGCCGAAGCCCTGGACGTTCATCGCGGCGTACGCCGGGTGGCCCAGCGCCGCCACGCCCATCTGGTACTCGGCGGTGGACGAGCATCCGGTCGTGCCCACCTTGCCGTTCGACCACGGCTGGGACGAAATCCACGCGAGGGTATCGTAGCCGTCGGCCGGAGACCCGAGGATGTCGTAGTTGCCCTCGGAGAAGAAGTGGCCGCGCTCGTTCTGGACGACGTAGGCGTAGCCGCGCTTGACGGCCGTCAGCGCGGCATTCATGTCGGATGGCACGCCGTTGCGGACGTCCCAGAAGTTGAAGTTGTAGGGCGTGCGCACGAAGATCGCCGGCACCTTCGCCGACGCGTCCTTCGGGCGGTACACGTCGGTGGCGAGGCGCACGCCGTCGCGCATCGGCAGCATCACCTTGCGATCGATGACGGCGATCGACGCGAGCTCCTTCTCGAGGGCCCAGCGGCGCTCGGCCAGCTCGGGCGTCATGGCGCCGCGCTGGGCGAGGCCCGTCGCGGTGAGGGCACACAGGACGGCCGCGGTGGCGGCCACGGTGATCCGGCGGACACGGGTAGTCGGGAAGGTCATCCTGGGATTCTACCCCCGCCGGAGCTTGCGATCGAGCCGCGCGAGCCGATGACGCAGGGCCTCGGCCTCGAGGGGGTCGGGCTCCACCGCCAGCGCGCGCTCGGCCTGCCGGCGCGCCTCAACGAGATCGCGCGCCCGATGCTCGTGATGGATGGCCAGGGCGCGGCGCGCCTCCTGCGTGAACGCGGGCGCGGCGCCCGCCTCGAGCAGGTGCCGCCACGCCTCGGCCGCCTCCTCGTAGCGATGCTGCCGGCGCCGCTCGAGAGCGAGATGCCGCAGCGCATCCGCCCTGATCTCGCCATCGATCGATCGCGCATCCCACGGCGCCTCGCCGAGGCCGGCCGCCCGGGTGAAGCACGCGTCGGCTTCGTCCCACCGCCCGAGGCGCACGTAGATCCGGCCCATCGCGAGGGCTTCGTGCGGCGACGGGGCGCCGGCCGGGCCCTCGCCGGCCATGCGGGCGGCAATCGCGGTGAGCGCCGCCAGCGAGAGCAGGTCGAGCCGGTTGTGCTCGAAGACCGCCGCCAGTGGCTCCAGGTCGCCGGTGCGCAGGTAGTTGAAGTACCGCGACGGGATCTCGAACCCCGGCACGTCATCGAACCGCTCGACGCCGAGGATGGCCTCCTCGAGGGCGCCGAGGGCGCAGCTCGCGCCGTCGCCGGGCCGCCCCTCGGACCAACGCTCCCGGTGGGCAGGCTGCCCGACGTTCCGCCGCCGCCAGAGCTTGCGCGCCGGGTGCAGCATGTCGAAGTGCGGCATGTCCGCGAACGGCGACTCGAGGCGGTGGAACTGGTAGCGCGTCTCGATGAGCGGCACGTCGAAGGTCCGGCCGTTGAAGGTCACCAGGCCGTTGAAGCGCTCCGTCAGCGCTGCGAGCGCGTCGAGCAGCTGGCGTTCGGCCTCGTAGCCGCTGAGGAAGAACTGCCGGGTGTGAAAGCCCTCGGCGTCGAAGTAGCCGCATCCGACCAGGAAGGCGAGCGTCCCGGCGCCGCCGCTGAGGCCCGTGGTCTCGAGGTCGAAGAACAGCAGCGGCCCGCTGGTCGGAACGCCGGCACGCTTCCGCTCGTCGGTCAGGCTTCGCCCGCCTCCCCACTCCAGGCGGATTGGCCGCGCCTCGCGCGGCGCCGCCGCGGCCCGCTCGTCGGCCGCCAGGATGGCGAGCGCCGGCAGGCACCGGGCCAGCGCGTCGCCGTACTGTGCGACGGCCTCGCGGCCGTGCGGCCTCTCGAGGTCGTAGTGGCGCTCGAGGACGACGCAGCCGCGGTCGGCTGCCGCACGCAGGCCGCTCGCCTCCTCGGGCTCGTAGGTGAGCTCTCGCCGCGCGCCGGCGGGAGCCGCTGTCGAGCGCAGCAGTTCGCGCAGGCGCGAGGTGAGGCGGGAGGGGTCGGAGGGCATCGCGCGGCTCGTCAGAATCAAGAAGCAAGAAGCAAGTAGCGGAACTGACGATTGTCAGAATCCGAGAATGCGCACATAGGGGAATCCTTCTTGCTTCTTGCTTCTTGCTTCTTGCTTCTTGCTTCTATTCCAGTCGCGCGAGAATCTCGAGCGCGACCTCCTTCGCCTTCGCTCCCACGTCTCCGAGCGGCCCCACGCATGACGGGCAGCCCGACTCGCAGGGGCAGCCGGCGATGAGCTCGCGAGTGCGCGCCACCAGGCCGCCGTGCATGCGGAACAGCGGCTCGCTGAAACCGATGCCGCCCGGGTAGTTGTCGTAGATGAACACGCGGGGCTCGTCGCCGTCCTGGAGGGCCGGGGTCCATGACGCGGCGGGCCCCGCGGCGACGGGCGCCTGCCCGTCCTCCGTGGCTTCCCGCGCGGGGCCGATGGAGACGCCGATGTCGCGGGCGTCGCACATCAGCAGCAGCTGCGCGACCTGGCGCATGGCGTGCGACATGCCCACCACGCCGTCCCGCCGGTCGTCGCCGCTGAACGGCAGGGCGGTCACGAGCTCCCGCGGGATTGTCAGCCAGTACGACGTCGTGTGCATCTGCCGCTCGGGCAGATCGAGTTCGCCCGACCCGACGTTCTCGTTCGTGTAGAACTTGATCTTCTTGAACCCCACGACGCGCGACACCACGTGCACGTCGCCGTGCGCCGGCAGCGCCCCGGGCCGCTCGCCTGCCGTGGCGGCCGTGTCGAGCGGCGTGACGCGGCTGTTCGTGATGGCGTCGGTGTAATAGTCGCAGTCGATGTGGCGGACGTACGCCTTGCGGCCCTCGAAGTCGAGCTCCTCCACCTGGTACAGCCGGCCCTCCACGATGTAGATGGCCTTCTCGTGGAGGATCTCGAGGGCGGTATTGAAGTCGGTCTCGCCGATGACGCGCGTCGTGTCCGTCTTGTCCACCACGACGAAGTTGTCCGACGACACCGTGCGGAGGCTGACCGCGTCGGCCGGGTACGACTCGTTGGTCCAATGCCAGTGGCCGGCCGCATCCTCGGCCGCGCCGGGCTTGCTCAGGTGCACGAAGCCCTCTTCCGACAGGATGCCGAGGATCTCCTGCAGGTTCTCCCTCCCGTACGTCTCGGTGGTCGTGAACGGCAGCTCGAACGCGGCGCACTTGATGTGATCGACCAGGATCTGCAGGTTGTCGGGGTTGACGAGGGCGTGCTCGGGCGACGCGTCGAAGAAGTACGACGGGTGGCGGACCACGAACTGGTCGAGCGGCGCGCTGGAGGCCACCATCACCGCCGCCGAGCGGCTCGCCCGCCGCCCGGCCCGGCCGAACCGCTGCCACGTCGAGGCGATCGTGCCCGGGTAGCCCGCCAGCACCGCGACGTCGAGCGCGCCGATGTCGATACCGAGCTCGAGCGCATTGGTCGACACCACGCCTCGCACGGTCCCGTCGCGCAGCCCTTTCTCGATCTCGCGCCGCCGGTGCGGCAGGTAGCCGCCGCGGTAGCCGCGGATCACGTCCGAGTCGCCGGGCGCGCCCTCGTGCGCGTCCTTCAAGTACCGCGTCAGGATCTCGGTCGACAGCCGGCTCTGCGCGAACACGATCACCTGCAGGCCCTTGTTCAGAAACTCGAGGGCCACCGCCCGCGCCTGCGAGATGTACGACCGGCGGATCCCCAGCTGCCGGTTCACGATCGGCGGGTTCACGAAGACGAGCCACTTCTCGCCGCGCGGCGCCCCGCTCTCCTCGACCAGCTCGAACGGCCGTTCGGCGAGGCCCTCGGCCAGCGCCACCGGGTTCGCGATGGTCGCCGACGAGCAGATGAACGTCGGCGACGACCCGTAGTGCTCGCACACGCGGCGCAACCGCCGGAGCACGTTCCCCAGGTGGCTGCCGAACACGCCGCGGTACGCGTGCAGCTCGTCGATGACGATGTAGCGCAGGTTCTCGAAGAGCTTGGCCCACTTCGGGTGGTGCGGCAGCACCCCCGCGTGCAACATGTCGGGATTGGTCAGCACGACGTGCGCGCGCCCGCGGATGGCCCGGCGCGCGTCCTGCGGCGTGTCGCCGTCGTAGGTGAACACGCCGACGTCGACCTCGGCCGCCCGCGAGATTTCCTGGGAGAGCCGATCGAGCTCCGCCAGCTGGTCCTGCGCGAGCGCCTTGGTCGGGAACAGGTAGAGCGCCCGCGTGGCGGGATCCGCGAGGATCCCGTTCATCACCGGGACGTTGTAGCACAGCGTCTTGCCCGACGCCGTCGGCGTGGTCACCACCACGTGCCGGCCAGCCAGCGCGTGCGCAATCGCGCGGGCCTGGTGGGTGTAGAGGCGGTCGATGCCGCGCCTCGACAGGGCGGCGCGAAGCCGCGGGTCGATGCCCGGGGGGAAGTCCTCGTAGCGGGCGTCGCTCGCGGGCACGCGGCGGATGGCCGTGATGAAGCCATCGGGCTGGTCGGCCCGCTCCATCGCGCCCTGGCCCGGCACGACCTCCCGGAGCGCCAGGTCGAGCGCCGCGTCGCGCCGCTCGTCGCCACGGGGCAGCCTCGGTTGCGTCGGCATACCCGCGATCGTACTAGCCGCCCGGGTACCGATCAAGAGGCGAAAGTCCGCCTATTTCCAGTGCCGCAGGACGAAGGCGTCCACCTCCGGCAGGCCGCCCTGGAGGATGAGATAGCCGTTGTGCGGCTCCCGCGGGGTGATCTCGTGGTTCACCGAGGTGGTCATCATCTCCCTGATGCGGGCCGGGTCGTCGGTCTGCCCGAGCACCCACGACAGCTTCATGAAGGCGGTCTCGGGCAGCATGTTGTCGAGCGGAATGATGCCGAGGTCGAGCAGGTCGCGCCCCGTGTCGTAGACGTACATCTGCGCGAAGCCCCACAGGGTCTGCACGGTCATCACGACGGTCATCCCCTTCTCGATGGCCCGCCGGATCGCCGGGTAGATCGGCTTGTTGACGTGCCCGAGGCCCGTGCCGGCGATGACCATGCCGCGGTAGCCCATCGACGACAACCCGTCGATGATGTCGGGGTTGAAGTTGGGATAGTAGTACTGGATCGTCACCCTCTCGTCGAACACCGGTGTGATGACGGGCCTGCGCGACTTGTCGCGCCTGACGAAGTCCTGCGTCAGGTAGGTGAAGTGGCTGCCGTTCTCGTGGGGATACCTGGCCACGGTCGCCATCGGCGTCGCGCCGACGGTGCGGAAGGTGCTGCGGTAGCTCGAGTGCATCTTGCGGCACCTGGTGCCGCGGTGCAGCAGGTCGTAGTTGTCGGAGGTCGGGCCGAACATGCACAGCATCACTTCACTGATGTCGCACTCGGCGGCGGTCCGTACGGCGTTCATCAGGTTCAGCGCCGCGTCCGACGACGGCCGGTCCGACGAGCGCTGGCTGCCGACGAGCACGATCGGCACGGGCGAGTCCTGCACCATGAAGCTCAGAATGGCGCCGGTGTGCGCCATCGTGTCGGTGCCGTGGCCGATGACGATGCCATCGGCGCCCTTCTCGATCTCCTCGCCGATGGCAATGGCCAGCGCCTTGTACTGCAGGGGCCCCATGTTCTCGCTGAACACGCCGAAGAGCTTCTTCGTCGTCAGGTTCGCGATGTCGGCCAGTTCCGGCACGGCCCCGTACAGCTCGCCCGGCGTGAAGGCTGGGATCACCGCGCCTGTCCGGTAGTCGAGCCGGCTCGCGATGGTTCCGCCGGTGCCGAGCAGGGTCACGTTCTTCTTGCGCGGGTCGAACGGGAAGTCCTTCTCGGGGATCTTGTAGACGGCCTTGCGATAGCCGGTTTCGACGGCCCGCACGATGCGGCTCGCGGCTACGCCCACGTTGTAGCCATTGAACAGCTTGATCACGACGTGCAGGTCGTCGCAGGTCTCGTTGCGCGGGAGGATCACGCCGGCGAAGAGCGAGCCTTCGTCGTTGGTCACCTCCACCTCGCTCCACACGCCGACCTGGAACCTGTCGAGGATCTCGGCGGTGGGGCCGCGGTACCCCTGGAGCCGGTCCGCCCGTTCGCTGATGGGAATGCTCATTGCGCGATCTCCTCGAGCGTGCCGGCCAGGTACGCGGCCACCTCCTTCGCCGGCGCCCGGCCCCTGAGCTGCGCCATGGCGCGGCCGGCAAGGAACCGGAGGCGCCTGTCCCTGGAGTCCGTCTTCGCCGGAAGGTAGCCGTGCATGCCGAGCCCCTCGAGATCGCGCTGCCACGTTTCGCGCCCCACAAGCGCGATGCCTTCGGCCTCGGCGGCCTCGGCGGCCCGCAGCCCGTCCTTCGCCATGCGGGTCGCGACCGCGGGCACGGCCTCGCGCGGGATGCGGCCGCCGGTGTAGAGGTCGAACACCTCCACCCATTCCGCCGGGCCGAGCCGCTCGATGGGAATGCCGGCGCGCGCGAGCGCCTTCGCCCGCTGGCCGATCAGGATCGCGGCCGTGAGGCCATCCGCGCCCGTCTTCGCCACCACGGCATCGAGGATGTCGGCGCCGCCGCGGCGGATGAGGTACCGCGACGTTTCCTCAGGCACGCCCCAGGCCCCGTAGCGCTCGAAGCGGGCCCACGGAGCCGGCTTGAGGCCGGCCTTGATGGCGGCCACGCGCGCCTCGGTCACGCGCGTGGGCGGCGAGTCGGTGTCGGGGTACATCCGGTCGGGGCCGGGCAGAATGCGTTCGAACGTGGTGTAGCCGCCGACCAGCGCCTGGCGGGTTTCCTTGGGCACGCCAACGGTCGCGTCGGCGAAGCGCAGCCTGATTTCATCCGCGGCGGTCCGCACGTCTTCCTCAGGGCCGAACACGACGAACACATCGTCGTTCGCGCCGACGCCGGCGCGCTTGCGGACGCGATCGAGCACCAGGTTCCGGCCCTGGAACTGCGGGAACAGCGCCCCCGAGAACACCGTCGGCGCGTCGTCGAGGCAGGCGATGACGCGGATGCGGCCGGCGAGCTCGTCGAGAAACGTGGTGTCGGGCTGCGTGGGATGCTGGGCGAGGCCGGCCACGCCGGCGACGCGGACGGCGTACACCTTGCCTCCGGCGTCGAGCGCGCGGCGGATGAACCCGAGATCGATGCCGGCCCAGATGTCCGAGACGTCGCACGCGTCGACCCGGATCGAGCCGGGCGCCGTGAGGCCGCGGCGATGCAGTTCATCGCGGAGCTTCAGGAGGTTGTACTGCCGGACCGCCTCGGTGTGGACCAGCTTGACCGCCAGGCCCGCCTTGGGCACGCCCTTGATCTCGACGCGGCTGCCGCCGCGGACCGACACGTTCACGTCCTGCCGGCTCGCGCCGATCCCGGTCCGCACGCGCCGGGTTGACCGGGCCGTGAGGCCGCACAGCAGGATCGCGTCGCGCACCTCCTGCGGCGTGCGCAGCTCGGGCCCGGTGACCGTCTCGGTGAGCGGCATCCCCAGCCGGTCGGTGCGCCACACGATGCGGTGCCCCCTGTCGGAGACCTCGCGGCACGAGTCCTCCTCGACGCTGACGTGCGTGACGGTGAGCCGGCGGCCCTGGAACGGCAGCCAGCCGTTCATGCCGACGATGGCCGTGCGCTGGAAGCCGGTCGGGATCGATCCGTCGAGGTACTGCTTCCGGGCGATGTGCACTTCGTCGATGACGTCCATGTGCATCATCAGGCACAGCTCGATGGCGACATCGATGGCCTCCTGGTTCACCAGGAACGGCGGCGTGTCGTCCATTTCGTACGTGCAGACGTTGAGGTGGTTGAGAAGGTAGATGATTTCCTTCTTCGTCTTGAACTCCATCAGCGCCGTGCCGTCGTACTCCCCGAGTTCCGACAGCGTGGGCCGCATGTGCCGGAGCACCTCGCCGTCGTGCACTTCGGTGTACAGCCCGCCCGGGCAGCGGCAGAAGAGCTTGTGGGTGGTGAGCAGCTGCTGATGTACCTCGAGGCCTGACATGAAGCCGACGGCCTCGTAATCCAGTGGCTCGATCATCGGGACCTTTCCGGGGACGCGCCAGGCCTGAAGGCCAGGCCTCCATCCCCAGATGGAGCCCGGGGTCTTCGGACCCCGGGGCTCGCTCATCTAGATCAGCGACCGCGACTGGCAGCCGTCGACGACGATGCTGGCGCCGCTCACCCAGCTGGCCTTCGGCGACGCCAGGAACGCGACGACCTGGGCGACTTCCTCCGGCGCGCCGAAGCGCCCGAACGGCAGCTCGCGGCGCACGAACTCGGCAATGCCCTCCGGGTCGGCCTGCTGCCGTTTCCACCACGATCCGCCGGGGAAGAGGATCGACCCGGGCGCGATGCTGTTGACGCGAATGTTGTCCCGGGCGAGCTGCTGCGCGAGCGACTTGGCCAGGCTGATCTCGGCGGCCTTGACGGCGTTGTACGTCATCCGCCCGCCGGTTTCGCGGCCGAAGATCGACGCGATCATCAGGATGACGCCGCCGCCCCGCCGCTTCATGTGCGGCACGGCCAGCTTCGACGCCCGCACGGCCGGCATGAGCGTCTGGTCGATCGCCTCCTGCCAGTCGGCATCGGTGGTGGCCATCAGGTCGCCGCCGCGCGCGAGGCCCACGTTGTTCACCAGGATGTCGAGGCCGCCGAACCGCTCGACCGTCTGGCCGACCAGCGCCGCCACGCCCTCGCCCGTGGCAACGTCGGCCTGCACGGCGAAGACGCGCCCGGGGTCGCCGCAGGCCGCTCCGACCTCTGCCTCGGCTTCCGCCAGCCGGCCGGCCGTCCGGGCGCACAGCGCGACCCGGCAGCCCTCCCGGGCGAGCGCCGTGGCGCTGGCCAGGCCCAGGCCGCGGCTCGAACCGGTGATGATGGCGATCTTGTCGGTGAGGTCAAGGTTCATGGTCAGGCTCGGGACTCGCCCTTCGACTCGCCGCTGTCGCGGCTCGCTCAGGGTGCGCCGTTCCGGCGCAGGATCGTCGACTCATGGGGCGACACGGGCGGCTGATTTCAGCCAGCCCCGAATCGCCTCGTTGAACGCCTCGGGCGATTCGAGGTTCGCGAGGTGGCCGGCGCGCGGGATGGCCATGAATGCCGCGCCGG
Organism: Vicinamibacterales bacterium; assembly: GCA_025456345.1. Classification (GTDB taxonomy): domain Bacteria; phylum Acidobacteriota; class Vicinamibacteria; order Vicinamibacterales; family JAKQTR01; genus JAKQTR01. Next base: position 20,735 of record JALOKU010000050.1, read on the forward strand.
GCACGCCCGCCGCCATCGCGGCAGCTTCGACAGGCGGCGTCAGCGCATCCTCTTCGCCGACCACGACGCTGACAGGACCGCGGAAGGCTGCGAGATCTGAGGTGGCGTCGGGGCGGTTGCGCATCCGGGCGACGGCAAAGCCGATGCCCCGGGCCGTCGCGGAATCCATCAGGCTGTCGACCGCCGCGAGCACGTCGGGACGCGTCTGCCGCGTCGTGGGTCCGACGAGCTTCGGTCGCATCTCGGCGGCCACCGCCGCCGGGCCGCCACGGTCGAGCAGGTCCAGCATGGCCGCCCGCGACGCGCTGGCAGCGTCGGTATCCGCCGCGGCGCGGGTGTCGGCGAGCAACAGACCGGCGACGCGACCAGGCGCGCGGCGCAGCAGGGCGAAGGCCGCGTAGCCGCCCATCGAGCATCCGCACAGGGCCGCGCGCGGGACGCCGAGGCCGTCCATGAGCGCGATCACATCATCGGCGTACTCCTCGAGTCGCGCGCCCGCTCGAACGATGCCGGCGTCATCGGGCGTCGAGTCGCCGAACCCCCGGAAGTCGGGAGCGACGGCCGCCCAGCCCTCAGGCACGGCCCGCAGCTGCGGCATCCACATCTCCGCGTTCAGCGGGAAGGCGTGAAGGAACACCACCAGCGTGTCGGTTGGGAAGGGGCCGCAGGCGAGGTAACTGAGGGTGCGCCGGCCGATGGGGATCTGCCTGCGCTCGACGGACAGGTTCACGGGGCGATCATACTAGGGGCTAGGGGCTAGGCGCTAGGCGCTAGTCAGACTCGGGGCTCGGGGCTCGGGATTCGGGAATCGGGATTCGCGTGCTGCTTACAAAGCTGGGCCGGCGATTGCTCGCCGGCCCCGTGCATCGGTCGTCTTCTTCTTGCTTCTTGCTTCTTGCTTCTTGCTTCTTACTTCTTGCTTCTTGCTTCTTGCTTCTTACTTCTTGCTTCTTCCCTACGCGCATCCACTCGTACTGCCGCAGTTCACACACTTGTAGCAGCTGCCGCTGCGGACCATGATCGAGCCGCACACGCTGCAGGGCGGCGCGTCTTCCTGGTTCTGCACGGTGGACATCTCCGCCACCGACGACGACGGCCTGGGCTCAGCCGGCGAAGCCACCACGCCCAGCTTCAGCTGTTCCGCTTCGGCGGCGGGCGAGGGCGGCGCTTCGGCCACGTTGACGCCCATGCGGTACTGCGCGTCGGCGGAGAGGAACTTGGTGGCGAGCCAGCGGAACACGTAGTCGACGATCGACTTGGCGAAGCGCACCTGCGGGTTCTTCGTCATGCCCGACGGCTCGAACCGCATGTGGCTGAACTTGTCGGCCAGCACCTGCAGCGGCACGCCGTATTGGAGGGCGTACGAGATGGCCTGCGCGAAGGCGTCGGCGAACCCGGAAATCGTGGACCCTTCCTTCGCCATCACGAGGAAGAGCTCGCCCGGCATCCCGTCCTCGTAGAGGCCGACGGTGATGTACCCCTCGTGGCCCTGGATGTCGAACTTGTGCGTGATGGCCTGCCGCTCCTCGGAGAGCTTCCTGCGCACGGGGTGGACCGGCACGGGGGCGGCCTGCGCCTCGGGCGCCGTCTTCTTGGCGTCTTTCGAGGTGTTCAGCGGCTGCATCCGCTTGCTGCCGTCGCGGTAGATGGCGATGGCCTTCACGCCGAGGCGCCACGACTCGACGTACGCCTGCAGGATGTCGTCCGGCGTGGCGTCCTTCGGCACGTTGACGGTCTTGGAAATCGCCCCGGAGAGGAACGGCTGCACGGCGCCCATCATCTTGATGTGGCCCATGTAGTGGATCGCGCGGTGGCCCTTCGACGGCTTGAAGGCGCAGTCGAACACCGGCAGGTCTTTCTCCTTGAGGTACGGGGCGCCCTCGATCGTCTCCTGGGCGTCCACGTAGTCGACGATGGCCCTGACCTGGGCCGGGGTGTAGCCGATCTTGGCGAGCGCCGACGGCACCGTGGTGTTCACGATCTTCATCAGGCCGCCGCCGACGAGCTTCTTGTACTTGATGAGCGCGATGTCCGGCTCGATGCCGGTGGTGTCGCAGTCCATCATGCCAGGCCTGCCGGGCCGCGTCGCGCAGGTCGGCCGGCACATAGGTGGTATTGATGTCGCGCAGCGCGTCGCGGTGCTTGCGCATGACGCGGAGGAACGGCTCGCGGTTCTTCGCGTAGCCGGCGAAGGGCCCGCCCTGGTCGCGGGCGAGGCGCGCCGACTGGGCGTAGGCCTCGCCGGTCATCACGGCGGTGATCGCCGCGGCGTACGCCCGGCCGGCGTCGCTGTCGTACGGCAGGCCGCGCGACATCAGCAGCGCGCCGAGGTTCGCGTACCCGAGGCCGAGGGGCCGGTACTCGAAGCTGTTGCGCTCGATGGACCTGGTCGGGTAGCTCGCGTTGCCGACGATGATCTCCTGGGCGGTGACGAACACGCGGACCGCGCCCTTGAAGGCCTCCACGTCGAACTCGCCGCGCGCGTCGACGAACTTCATCAGGTTGATCGAGGCGAGGTTGCACGCCGAGTTGTCCAGGAACATGTACTCGGAGCACGGGTTGGACGCGTTGATGCGGTCCGTGTTCGGGCACGTGTGCCACTCGTTCACCGTCGTGTCGAACTGCATGCCCGGGTCGCCGCAGACGTGCGTCGCCTCGGCGATCTGCCGCATGATGTCGCGGGCCTTGTAGGTGTCCATCACCCGCGCCGCGTCCTTCACCGCCCGCGTCTGCCATTCCCCGTCGTCGATCACCGCGCGCATGAAGTCGTCGGTCGCGCGCACGCTGTTGTTCGAATTCTGGAAGAACACCGAGCCGTACGCCGTGCCGGTGAACGAGCCGTCATACCCGGCGTCGATGAGGGCCCAGGCCTTCTTCTCCTCGTCGACCTTGCAGGTGATGAAGTCCATGACGTCGGGGTGCTCGGCGTTGAGGATGACCATCTTCGCCGCGCGCCGCGTCTTCCCGCCCGACTTGATCACGCCCGCGAACGCGTCGTAGCCCTTCATGAACGAGACCGGGCCCGACGCGGTGCCGCCCCCCGCCAGGCTCTCGCGCGACGACCGCAGGCTCGACAGGTTGGTGCCGGTGCCCGAGCCGTACTTGAAGAGCATGCCCTCGGTCTTCGCCAGCGTCAGGATCGAGTCGAGCGTGTCCTCGACCGCGTTGATGAAACAGGCCGACAGCTGCGGGTGCGGCTCGATGCCGCAGTTGAACCACACCGGGCTGTTGAACGAACCCTTCTGGTGCACCAGCAGGTGGGTCAGGTCGTCGCTGAATGCCGACAGGTCGGCGTCGCCCGCGAAGTACCCCTGCTCCCGCGCCCAGGCCGAGATCGTGTCGACTACCCGGCCGATGAGCTGCCGCACGCTCCACTCGCGCTCGGCGGTCCCGACGGCGCCGCGGAAGTACTTCGACACCACGATGTTCGTCGCCTGCTGCGACCAGAACCGGGGCACCTCCACGCCACGCTGCTCGAACACGGCCTCGCCACGCTCGTTTGCGATCACGGCGTCGCGGCGATCCCACTCGACCTCGTCATAGGGATCCCGGCCGGCCTGCGTGAACACGCGTGTGTACTGCAGCCCGGGGGCCTCAGCGGCCGTCCGGCGCGCCGGTTCCGTGCCCTGCTCGGTGCCCGTAGAGCCAGTCTGACCCACGTTCTGCGTTACCCTCTCCATGCGACCTCCGCCACCGCGGCGCGGCTGGGCTCCTCAGGCGCGCCGAATCGAACTGCAACCCTGGTTGAAACGACGACTCCGCTGCCCCAGCTCGAGGCCCGGAACCGCGTTCCGAAGACAGCGCAGCAGCCAGGTGATCGGTCTCCCATCCTCATCACATGCGACTCTCGTGATCCAGGGACCCGAACGACCTCACGACCGAAAACGGCTGTTGCTGCGGCTGCGGCGCTCTGGCGAGAAGCTGGGAGGTTCTCGTCGTAGCTTTGCGTTAACGAGGGGTTAATATGCGTTGCTTGGCCCTGGTCTGTCAAGAGGGAATACACCAGATATTGTGTTCGGTCTTTAGGTCATACGCAATAGAGTGTGCATTATGGCCATTTATGGCGGTTTTCGTGTTTTATTCGCTTCTCTGAAAGTGGTCTCCCGCAATCCGGCGCGTTCGCGGCTCCGCAGCACGCCTGACGGGCGCCCGTGCCGCCCTGGCGCGGCCGCATGATACAGTCGCTGCATCGTGCCGGATCCCGTTGCTGACGCCGCTCCAGCCCCCGCCGACGCCATGGTGTCCGGGGAAGCCGCCCTCGACCGAGCCGCGGCGGAGCAGGCCCAGCCGTGGTCCGCGGCGAAGGCGGCAGCCGAGGTGGTGGCCGCGTCGGGGTTTCCGACGCAGCTTGCGCTCGGCGCCCTGCTGATGGCGGCCGGGCTGAGGCCGTTCGGCGCGGACGGCCAGCTCTCGATGTCCTATCTGGCGGTGCTGATGCCGGCCGACACCTTCCTCCTGCTGGCGCTGGTGGTGTGGCGCATCCGGGCGGGCGGCGAGCGCGTGCGGGACGTGCTCGTCGGCGCGCGGAGCTGGCGGCGCGAGGCCTGGCTGGGTGCCGGCCTCATCCCTGCCGTGCTCGGCGGCGTCGTCATCGTGATGCTCGTGCTGCGCACCGCGTGGCCGGCGCTGCACAACGTGGACGCCAACCCGTTCCAGGCCCTGATCCGGTCGCCGCTCGATGCGCTGCTGGTCGGCGTGCTGGTCGTCATCACCGGCGGCCTGAAGGAGGAGGTGCAGCGGGCGTTCGTGCTGCACCGGTTCGGCCAGCACCTGGGCGGCGCGCGTCTCGGCCTGGTGCTCTACAGCCTCGTGTTCGGCGCGGGGCATGTCATCCAGGGGTACGATGTGGCCATCGTGACGATGCTGCTCGGGCTGGTGTGGGGCGCGATGTTCCTGTGGCGCCGCAGCGCGGTGGCGCCGTCGGTCAGTCACGCGGGGTTCAATGCTGCGCAGGTTCTGCAATTCGTGGTGTTCGGCGGCTGAGGCCCGGGCGGTCCTGATCGTCGGGCTGATTGCCGTGGTGACGCTGCCCGGCGTCACGCGGCGGATCTTCGCCTCCGACGAAGTGCAGTACGTCGCGTTCCTGCGGTCGGTGTGGTTCGACGGCGACGTGTCGTTCGACAACGAGTACCGCGAGTTCTACGCGAACGGCACCACGCGCGACCCGGCGTTCGCCGCCACGTTCATCGAGCCGGCCACCGACACGGGCCTGCGCCGCAACTTCGGCACGGTCGGGTCGGCGCTGCTCTGGGCGCCGTTCTACGCCGCCGCCGACGCCGGCGTCCGCCTGGCCCGCGCGACGGGATCGACGGTGGCGGCCGACGGCTACGGCTCGCCGTACATCTCGGCGGTGTGCATCGGCTCGGCCGTCTACGGCCTGCTGGCCCTCCTGCTCGCCTGGTGCGGCGCTCGGCGCGTGCTCGAGGCGGCCGGCCTGCCGGCAGGGCGGCACGCCACGGCGGCCGCCGTAGCCGCGGGCCTCGGCACGCCGCTGCTCTTCTACATGTACGTCGCGCCGGGCTTCGCGCATGCGACCTCGGCGTTCGCCGTCGCGGCGTTCGTGCTCGCATGGCTCGTCGTGCGCGATCGCTGGACGGCCTCCGGCCTGATCGTCCTCGGCGCGCTCGCCGGCCTGATGGCCATGGTCCGCGAACAGGACGCGTTCATCGTCATCGGGCCGGCGATTGACTTCGCCTGGTCCGCGCTGACGCAACGCCGGTGGCGCGCCGCCGGCCCCGCGCTGGCCGGGGCCGCCGCCGCCGTCCTGGTCTATCTGCCGCAGGCGGCCGCCTACCTCGCCCTGAACGGCCGCCTCGGGCCGTCACGCCTCGTCAGCCGCAAGATGACGTGGACGTCGCCGCACGCCGCGGGGGTGCTGTTCTCGCCCGAGCACGGGCTGTTCTTCTGGACGCCCCTGGCCCTGCTCGCGGTGGGCGGGCTCATCCTCCTGGCGGCGCGGCGGCCCGGCCCGGACCCGCCGGCGCACGGGCCGCCGGGCGCAGGCGAGGCGGCGCGGCGGATCGGCGTAGGCTTGCTCGCCATCGTGCTGCTCCAGGTCTACGTCGCCGGTTCGGTCGAGAGCTGGACGGTGGCCGGCGCCTTCGGGCAGAGACGCTTCGTCGCGATGACGGCGCCGTTGGTGATCGGACTCGCCGTGTTCTTTGCGCGCCTCACACGGCCCAGGGCCCGGGCCGCGGCGGCGGTCGTCGCGGGCCTGTGCGTGTGGTGGAACCTCGGGCTGATGGTGCAGTTTGGCGCCGGCCTGATGGACCGGCAGCGGCTCGATCTCCGGCTCAACGCCTACAATACGTTCATCGAGGTCCCCCGGCGCCTGCCGGACATCGCGTATCGTTACCTGTTCGAGCGGGGCAGTTTCTACCGCCCCGCGTCGCCGGGCGGGCCGTCGTAACCCCGCGGGGTCGCTGCGTGCGCATCAGGTACTTCGCCGACATCCGGTTTCCGCTGGAGCGCGCCAACGGCGTGCAGACCATGGAGACGTGCCACGCGCTGGCGCGCCGCGGCCACGAGGTCTGCCTCGTCGTGCGGCCCGATAGCGCCATGCCCGCGCGCGATCCGTGGGCGTACTACGGGCTGCCGCGCGTGCCGGCGCTGACCATCGAGTACGTGAGCGCGCCGGCCTCGCCGTCGGGCCGGCGCGCCGCGTACGTGGCGCACAGCGTGTGGCGGTCGCTCGGCCGGGCGCGCGCCGACGCCATCCTCACGCGCGACCTGACGATTGCCGGCCTGCTGCTCCGGCTGCCCGCATCGGCGCGGCCGCCGGTGGTGTACGAGTCGCACGGGTTCGCGCCGGCGGTCGGGGAAGCGCTCCCGGCGATGCTCTCGAACGCCGCCGGCCTGTCGGCGGCCAAGGGCCGGCGCCTCGAGGCCAGGGAGCGCCTGGTGTGGACCCGCGCCGGCGGCTACATCACCATCACCGCGGCGCTGGCCCGTGAACTCGAAGGCCGCTTCGGGCCGCGGCCCGGCCTCGCGGTGGTGCCGGACGGCGCGCGCCTGCCGGAACTGGACGGCGTGGGGCTGAGGCGCGACCGCGGACCCGGCGGGCCCGTCGTGGGGTACGCCGGGCATCTCTACCCGTGGAAGGGGGCCGACGTGCTCGTCGCGGCGATCGAGCGCCTGCCCGGCGTTCGCGCGCTCATCGTCGGCGGGCTCGAGGGGGAGACGGATCTCGATCGCGTCCGCGCGCTGGCCGACCGTGCGGCGCCCGGGCGGGTCACCTTCACCGGCCAGGTGGACCCGCCGCGCGTCGCGGCCCTGTTGCGGCAGGCCGATGTGCTGGCGCTGCCCAACACGCCCGGCCGCGTGTCGGCCGCCTACACCTCCCCGCTGAAGCTGTTCGAGTACATGGCGTCGGGGCGGCCCATCGTGGCCTCGGACCTGCCGGCCCTCCGCGAAATCCTGCGGCCGGACGGCAACGCGGTCCTCGTCGAAGCGGGCAGCGCGGAGGCCCTCGCGGCGGGCGTGGCGCGGGTGCTCGGCGACGGCGCGCTGGCCTCGAGGCTGGCGGCCGAGGCCCGCGAGGATGTGCGGGAGTGGACGTGGGACCGGCGCGCCGAGCGGATCGAGGCGCTCGTCGAGTCGGTGACCGGGAGGCGGGCGTGATCTCTTCGCGGCTGATGGAACTGGTGCGGTGCCCCGATTGCGGCGGGACGCTCGACGGGGCTGCGCCCGATCTCGCCTGCGGCGCCTGCCGCCGCCGGTTCGCCGCCAATGCCGAGTACCTCGTCCTGCACCCGGGCGTGAGTTTCGCCGAGCAGACCAAGTACCTCGACGAGGCGCTCCACGCCGACGCGCGCCACGAGCACGTCACGCCGCCGCTGCTCTCGGCGAAGATCCGCAACGACGTGCTGCGATCGTTCCTGGCGCCCGCGCCCGGCGACGCGGTGGTGGACCTTGGCTGCGGCAGCGGGCGCACGCTTGTCTGGAACGCCGACCTCGGCGCGTACCAGGTGGGCATCGACGTCAGCCCCTACTTCGCGCGCGAGGCGTGCGATCACGCGGACCTCGTGCTGGGCGACCTGCGCCGCCTGCCCTTCGGCGACGGCGTGTTCACGAAGGCCGCCGCGCTGGATGTCTTCGAGCACCTCTCGCGCGAGGCGCTCGCCGACGTGCTGCGCGAAACGGCGCGGGTCCTGGCGCCCGGCGGACGGCTGTTCGTCTACAGCCACGTGCGCAAGAACTCGCCGCTCGCCGCCGGCCTCAAGCAGATCAACCGGCTCGCGCGATGGCTCGAGCGCCGCGGCCTGGTCGACCTGGCCCGGGAACGCCTGCGCAAGTCGGACCACCTGAACCCGCTCGCGGACATACCCGACCTCGAGCGCACGGTCGCCGCGGCCGGCTTCCGCATCGAACGCATCCGCTACTACACGCCGCTCATCGGCGGCTTCGTCGAAAACATCCTCGTGCGCAGCGGCGAGCACTGGCTGGCGAAGCGCGCCGTGCGCAAGCAGGCCGCCGCGGGGCGCGCGATCGACGGCAACGACGCGGCGCGCGAGGCGCGCGCCGCCGCCAAGGCCCGCGTCGGCCGCCGGGGCCCCTCCTACGCGGGGCTGCGGCTGGTCACGTGGGCCATGAAACTCGACCTGCTGCTGTTCGGCCGCGTGCGATCGGGCCCCTACTTCGCCCTGCTCAGGCGCGAGGGCGGCGGGAGCGGCCGCCCATGAGGATCGTCTACGCCGCCCTCGACCAGCGCGTGCCCGGCACAACCGGCGGGTCGGTCCACGTGACGGCCGTCGCCAGCGGCCTGGCGGCTCTCGGTCACGAGGTCGACGTGCTGACCACGCCTGGCCCCGGGCCGTTTCCGGACGGGCCGGCCCGCTGGCACGCGCTGGCGCCGCCGCTCGGCCTGCGCCACCTCCGCGCCCTGCGGGCCGGGGCGGTCCGCGCGCTGGCCGACCGGGTCCGCGCGGACGTCATCATCGAGCGGTACCACAACTTCGGCGGCGAAGGGCTCCGCGCGGCGAAGGCCATCGGCGCGGTGGCCGTGCTGGAAGTCAACGCACCGGTGGTGGACTATCCCGGCTCGCCGAAGGCGCGCCTCGACAAGGCGCTGCTTGTCGAGCCCATGCGCCGCTGGCGGGACCGCCAGTGCCGCATGGCCGACCTGCTGGTCACCCCCGCCGCGGAGGTGCTCCCCGCGTTCGTGCCGCGCGGGAAGATCGTCGAGATCGAGTGGGGCGCGGACACGGAGCGGTTCGTGCCCGGCGCGGCCGGGGCCGTCCCGTTCGCGAAACGGCCCGGGGCGCTGCTCGCGGTGTTCGCCGGCGCGTTCCGCGCGTGGCACGGCGCCATCGCGCTCGTGCGGGCGATCCGCGGCCTGCGCGAGAGCGGGCGCCGCGACGTCGACGCCGTGCTCATCGGCGACGGCCCCGAGCGTGCGCGGGCCATGGCCGAGGCCGGCGGGATCGACGGCATCACCTTCACCGGCGCCGTGGCGCACGCGGGCATGCCGGCCTGTCTCGCGGCCGCGGACATCGGCGTGGCGCCGTTCGACGTGGCGGCCCACCCGCCGCTGCAGCTCGCCTTCTACTGGTCGCCCCTGAAGGTGTTCGAGTACATGGCGGCCGGCCTCCCGGTGGCCGCGCCTGCCATTCCCCGCCTCGCGCGGATCCTCGGGCCGGGGCACGAGCGGCTGCTCTACGACGCGCAGGCGCCCGGGGCCCTGGCTGACGCGCTGGCCTACGCGGCGGACCACGAGGACGAACGCCGCCGCCTGGGCGCGGCCGCCCGCCAGCGCGTCTGCGACCAGTTCAGCTGGGCGGCGCACTGCCGGACACTCGACCGCGCGATTCGCCAGCGGATGCGGCGCCGGAGCCCATGATGCGGATCCTCTTCGCGACCGACGCGTTCCCTCCGGTCTGCGGCGGCAGCGGCTGGAGCACGTACGAACTGGCCCGCGGGCTGCGCGCGCGCGGCCACGAGGTGTTCATCGTGCACGCCCACGCCGGGTCGCCGGCCGAGCACGGCCGCTCGTACGACGGGTTCCGGGTCCGCGCGATCGAACAGCGCGCGCCGTCGGCGCCGTTTGTCCGCAACTACTTCAAGAACGAACGGCTGTGGGCGCGCGCGGCCCTGGAACTGCGCGCCGTCGCCGGCGAGGTCGGCGCGGACCTCATCCATGCGCAGCACGTGCTGACGTCGCCCGCCGCCGTCGCGGCCGGCGCCTCCTCGGGCGTGCCCGTGGTCTGCACGGTGCGCGACTACTGGCCCGTCTGCTACTGGGGCACGCTCATCCACGACCCGGCGTCGCCCACGCTGTGCCCGGCGTGCTCGGCCTCGATGATGACCCGGTGCATCCGGCCGCGGGCCGGCGCGGCGTGGCCCCTCGCGCTGCCGTTCATCCCGTACATGCGCGGCAACCTCGCGCGCAAGCAGCACGCCCTTGCGGGGGCGAGCGCCGTCGTGGCGGTCAGCTCCGCGATTGCGCGCGACTTGCGCCAGCGGTCCTCGCTGCTCGCGCCGGCGCGGATCGAGATCATCCCGAACCCGGTCGACGTGGCCGCCATCCGGCGCGCCGCGCAGGCCGAGGCGCCGCCGGTGAAGGGGCCGTACGCGATCTTCGTGGGCAAGCTGGAACAGAACAAAGGCACGCAGTTTCTGCTGCCGGCCCTTGAACGGGCGGGCCTCTCCTGGCCGCTCGTGGTCGTTGGCGACGGCCGGCAGCGCGGCGCGCTCGAAGCGGACGCCCGCCGCCTGAACAGGGACGTGCGCTTCCTCGGATGGCTCGACCGGCCGCGGGTGATGGCGTGGCTGGCCCATGCGTCGCTGCTGGTGTTCCCGTCGTACGGCCCCGAGTCGCTGAGCCGCGTGCTCCTCGAGGCCGCGGCCATCGGCATCCCGATCGCCGCGATGCACACCGGCGGGACCGGCGACATCATCGCGCACGGCGTCTCCGGCCTCCTCTCGGCAACGCCCGAGGAACTGGGCGAGCACGTGGCGCGCCTCGCGGCAGACCGCGCGCTGGCGGAGGGACTGGCCCGCCGCGCACGCGAGCACGTGGACGCGCACTTCGACACGGCCCTGGTGGTCGGCCGCGTCGAGGCGCTCTACCGGGAGCTCATGGATGGACGTCCCCGGCATGCGTGACGGGCACTTGCGCGCCGGCGGACTCCGGGTGGCGGTCTTGACGCGCGCGGTCTCGCCGCTGCACGGCGTCGGCGGCCTCGAACGCTCGACCTGCGACCTGGTCCGGCACCTGCTGGCGCGCGGCGCGAGGGTCGACCTGTTCACCCGGCCTCCGACGACGAGCGAACCGTGGTCGCACGAGCGCCTCGCGTTCCACTTCGTGCCGTACCGCACGTTTCCGGGAGCCGGGCGCAGGGGAACCACCATCCTCGATCGATCGACGGCGTACCCGATGTTCGGCTATCGAGTGGGGCGCGCGGCGGCCGCCATGGCCGCCGCGGGGCACCTCGACCTCGTCTACGGCCTCGGCGCGAGCACGCTCGGCTATGCCATGGCCCGCCGGCGCGCGCGGGGTTCCACGGTGCCGCTCGTGCTGAACCCGCAGGGGCTCGAGGAGTTCGGCGGCGCCGACGGCTCGTACGGCGGGCGCCCCTCGAAGCGAATCGGGTACGAGCCCCTGCGCCGCGCGGTGCGGTACTGCGCCACCGCCGCCGACCGCATCATCGCCACCGACCGTGCGCTCGAGCCGATGATCGCGCGCGCCCTCGACGTCGGCCCCGACCGCATGCGGCTGGTGCCGAACGCGGTCGACCTGGCCGACTGCGACCGCCTCGCGTCGCCCGCGGATGGCGCACGGCTGCGCGCGGCGGCCGGCATCGGCCCTGACGACGCGCTGCTGCTCAGCGTGGCGAGGCTGGAGCGCAACAAGGGCCTCCACGTGCTGGCCGACGCCCTCGGATCGCTGAAGGACCTCGCGTGGCGCTGGGTCGTGGTGGGCGACGGGCCGTTCCGCGGCGCGATCGAGGCCCGCCTCGCCGCGAACGGGATCGAGGGCCGGACCCTCATGGCCGGCCGCCTGCAGGACGCCGCGCTGCACGCCTGGTACGAGGCGGCGTCGATGTTCGTGCACCCGACCCAGTACGAGGGCAGCTCGATTGTGACCCTCGAGGCCATGTCGCACCGCCGGCCCGTTGTCGCCACCACCGCCGGCGGCCTGCCCGACAAGGTGCGTGACGGCGTGACGGGGTGGCTCGTGCCCCCGGGCGACGCGACCGCGCTCGAGCGCGCCCTGCGAACGGCGCTTGGCCCGGCGGCGAAGCTCGCTACAATGGGCGTCGCCGGCCGGGCACTGGTCGAGGCGGAGTTCTCGTGGGATCGCTCGGCCGATCGCATGCTGGCCGTCTTCGACGAACTGCTGACCCAGGCGAGGAACGCGTGACCCCTATCGAACCGAACGAGCGCACCATCGGTCAGCGCCGCGTGCTCGCCCTGGCAGGCATCCTGACCGTCGGGTTCCTGCTGCGAGTGTGGAATCTCGGCGCGGGCATTCCCTTCGCGGTCGGCATCGACGAGCCGGCGATCATGACGACCGTCGTGCGCATCCTGAAGTCGGGCAGCTTCAATCCCCACTTCTTCGAGTACCCGACCGGCTACATCTACGTGCAGCTCGGCGCCGCGATCGTGAACTTCCTCGTCGGCGCGATGCGGCACTCCTGGAAGGCCGTGGAGCAGGTGGGGCCCTCGGATTTCTATCTCTGGGGCCGTTTCGTCACCGCCGCACTCGGCACAGCCACGATCGCCCTCGTGCACCGGGCGGGGCTGCGCTGGGGGCCCGGCGTGGGGCTGGCGGCGGCCGGACTGCTGGCGGTGATGCCGATGCACGTCCGGGAGTCGCACTTCGTGCTCACCGACGTCCCGATGACCTTCGCCGTCGTCCTCACGCTGCTGCTGTCGCTGCGGGCGTCCGAGCAGCCGACGCTGCGGGCGTTTATCGCGGCCGGCGCCGCGGCCGGGCTGGCGGCGGGGATCAAATACAACGCCCTAATGGCGTTCTCGATGCCGCTCCTGGCGGCGCTGGCCCTGGCGCGGGGGCAGCGACTGTCGCGCGGTGCCGCGGTGCTCACCGCAGCCGGGGCCTGTGTCGCCGCGTTTTTCGTGACCACCCCATTCGCGCTCATCGACCTGCCGGCGTTCCTCAACGGCTTCGGCACGCAGGCCGCCGCGTTCACGCCACGGCCGCGGACGTCCGAGGCCAGCTGGATCATCTATGGGAAGCACCTGAGGCAGGCGTTCGGCTGGCCGGCCTGGCTGCTGGCGGCCGGCGGCGCGCTCGTCGCCCTGTTCCGGTCCTTCGCCGGGCCGGCGCGCACCAGATGGGCGTTGCTCGCGGTGTTTCCAGCGGTGTACTTCTACCTGATCAACGGCTGGGGCTTCATGTTCGCGCGCTACGCCCTGCCGATTGTCCCGTTCATCACCATCTGGGCGGCCGTCGCGCTGGTCTGGCTCGCCAGCCGGCTGGCCGCGGCGCCGGTGCCGGCCTTCGCGCGAAAGGCCGGCGTCGCCGTCCTCGTCCTGCTGGCGGTGCTGCCCGGCGCGATCAGTTCATTCACGTGGGTGCGCGGCCACGGTACCGAAACCACCCAGGCACAGGCCTGGGCGTGGATGAAAAGGTCGGTCTGGCCGAGTTCGATGATTCTCTCGGAGGCCCGAGGGCTGGACCTGCCCCCCGAGCGCTACCGATCCGAAACCGTGCCGTCGGTGGCGGGGATGGACCCCGAAGCCATCGCCGCCGCGGGCGTCGAGTGGATCGTACTCTCGTCGGATGCCTGGGGCAGCCGGCCCAGGACGGCGGGTGTGCAGGCGCCGCCCGCCGTGCCAGACGCCTACGCGCCAATCCTCGCGCGCGCCCAGGCGGTCAAGGTCATCGTTCCCACGCCGGAGAACCCCGGGCCCGTGATCCATATCCTGCGCCTCGCGCGCCGCTGACCCCTCGGCGGGGTCAGACACACTGAGCGCCGCCCCTGGGACTGGTTTCGTGCCTGCGTCGCGTCTGAGCCTACTTCGGGCGGGACTGGTAGACCTCGCGGATGTCGGCGCGCCGCCGGAGCCGGTCCATCCACGCCGACTCCGCCTGCTCGCGGCGTTCCCGCTGCAGGATGGCGGTCAGGTCGGCGAGGGCGTCGTCGAAGGTCAGCTGCCGGCCATTGCGCACGAAGCGGGCGGCGTGGCTGGCGTAGTACTCGCGCAGCTCTTCTTCCGTGGGCGGCAGCACCGAATCGAAGCGCCGCTCGACATACTGCCGGGCCGTCAGCGTGTCGCGGACCAGGCGCTGCAGCCCCCGCTCATCGAGCCCGAGGCCCGCCAGGGCCCGGCGGTATTCGGCGTCGGAAGCGAAACGCTGCCGCATCCCGTCGAGGGCCTGGCCGAGCGCGGCAGGATCGACGTCCACGCGGTCGCCCCGCCCGGCTTCGTCGAGCACGAGCCGGCGGTCGATCAGCCGCTGCATGGCCGCCTCGATCGGATCGCGTGCGGCGCCCGGGTCCAACAGGCCCAGCTCCAGTTCGGCGCGGGCGTCGGAGAGCAGGATGACCGTACCCGACACGATGGCGACCACGCGGTCGACCACCTGCGCTCCGCGCACGGGCGCGGCCGCCCACGCGGTCAGCACGGCGAGCGCGATGGCCGCCGCTTGTGATCGACGGCGCCTGCCTGCGTGACTTCCCACAGTGCTTTCCAGTCCCTTCAGCGTGACATCGCGCAGCTGACAGGTGTCCTCTTCTTCTTGCTTCTTGCTTCTTGCTTCTTACTTCTTACTTCTTACTTCTTACTTCTTACTTCTTACTTCTTGCTTCTGTCTTCCTACTGTCTACTGTCTACTGACTACTGTCTACTTCTTCAGAACGCCTGCCCGATGCTGATGTGGAGCGCGAAACGATCTTCGCGATTCGGACCGTAGGTGCGGAGCGTCCCGAGCTTGAATCCGAAATCGACCCGGAACGGCCCGACGGGAGAATTGTATCTGAGGCCGAATCCGGCGCCGGCTCTCACGCGTCCCAGCGAGAGGTTGCTCACGCTCGAGTACACGTTGCCGGCATCGAGGAACCCGACTACTCCGAGGTCCTTCCAGAGCTCCATGCGCACTTCGCCGTTCAGGACCAGTTCGGCGCGGCCGCCAATCGGCGTGCCGTCGCGGTCGAACGTGTCGGGTTCGCCGACGTGGTCGAGCTGGAATCCGCGGATCGTCGTGTCGCCCCCGGCGAAGTACCGCTCGCTGGCCGGCAGGTCCTGCACCGTGGAGGTCAACTGGGTCCCGTCGGGGCCGAGGATCGGCTCGCCATCGGGCGTGATCCGCGGCACCTCGCGCGGGAAGCCGGCGCCCAGCCCGAGGCGGGCGCCGGCGGCGAAGACGACCCGGGGACTGGACGGCAGCTGGCGGTAGACGAATCCCTGCAAGAAGGTCTTGGCGAACCCGACCTCGGATCCGATCGGCCGCAACGCCAGCTCTCCGTTCAGCCCGACGATGGTCCCGCGCTTCGGGTTGAACAGGTCGTCCCGGGTGCTGCGCACCCCGGTCAGCGAGACCGAGCCGATACGCACCTGCTCGAACAGGCGGTAGATCAGGGGACGATCGAGCGGGTTGATCCGATCGTCGAAGATGTCGTTGCGCTCGATCGAGTACTGGCCCTGGAGGTTCCAGTGCTCGCGGTAGCGCTGGGAGAGGTTCACCCGGGCGCTCTCGGAGCGGTAGCTGAAGCTGGTGCGGCTCCCCTGCTCGAATCCGATGGCGACCTGCAGGTCGGCCGCCGTGCCGGCGAACCTCGGCTCGCGGTACGAGCCAATCACGCGATACTCGACATTGGTCGTCGTCACGTCCACTGGTTGCGCCGTCTGGTCCAGTTCGGTGAACGTGCGGCGCCGGAGGCTGACGCGGCTGAAGAAGTTGATCGAGCGGTTCCTGCCCCAGAGGTTCCGGCGGCCGATTTCGAAGAACCCGCGCGGGGCGACCTCGATGTTCTCGACCTCCTGGAACTCCACGCCGCCGCCCCAGCCGAGGGTCGTGGCCGGCGCTTCCTCGACCGTCACGAGGATGTCCCGCCGGTCGTCGGCCTCGTGCTGCAGCTCCGACAGCGTCACCC
This sequence comes from Vicinamibacterales bacterium, assembly GCA_025456345.1. GTDB lineage: Bacteria > Acidobacteriota > Vicinamibacteria > Vicinamibacterales > JAKQTR01 > JAKQTR01. The sequence continues at coordinate 36,793 of JALOKU010000050.1, forward strand.
GCCGGAAGACGCCGAGGGCCGCGAGCCTCCGCTGGCTGTCCTCGATGGCCTGGAGCCCCAGCGGCTCTCCAGGCTTGAGCAGCAGCTCGCGCCGGATCGTCGCTTCACTGACCCGGTTGTTCCCTACCACGAGGACGTGGTCGACGTAGACCTTCGGCCCTTCCTGGATCGCAAACCGGACCCGTGCGCTGCGGCGATCGGCCGACACGGTGACCGACGCGTCGATCTGGGCGGCGCGGTAGCCGAGGTTCAGGTACGTGACGAGCATCCGATCGCGGTCCGCCTGGACGTCGGGCTCGTACAACGGTCCGTCCACGCGAGTGGCGAGTCCGGCGGTCAGGTCGGCCTCGGTCAGCGAGCGAGTGCCCGTCACCTCGACCGCCGACACGATGGTTTGCGGCCCCTCCTCGATGCGCATGACCACGACCACGGGGGCCTCGCCGGCCGTCCGGGCGCCCGGCACCGGTTCGATCGCGGGCCGGGCGGAGGCGTCGGCGTACCCCCGCTGCCGGTACGCCGCGAGGACGGCCCTGGTGTCGGCGTCGAGCCGCGACTGGACGAACGGCTGGCCCTTCGCCAGGCTCATCAGCGGCGCGAGGTCGGAGGCGCCGACCGCGCCGGTTCCTTCGAAGCGGATGTCCGCCACGCGGTAGAGGGCCCCCTGCTTGACCGTGAAGTCGATCTCCAGCCGATCGCCCTTGGCGAGACGTTCGTACGAGGCGTCCGCGTCGCGGTAGCCCTGCGCGCGCAGGTAGTCCTCGATGCGCGCCTCCGAGTCCTCGAGCAGGTCTTCGTCGATCGACCCCTCGCGCTCGGCGGGCACGAACTCGGCAAGCTGGCTGGGCGTGAGGGCCTTGTCCTTGACCGACACCGTCACGCGCGGGCCGCGGACAAACGAGATGGTGAGATCCACCGACTCGCCGCGCTCCGACTCCTCCACCGTGTAGTCGGCCCTGGCCTCGTAGTAGCGCTGCGACCGATACCGCTCGGCGGCGTTGTCGAGCCGGCGGCGGAGTTCGACGCGGTTGAAGTACGCGCCCGACCTGAGCGGCACGCGCGACTGGATGTCGCGGGCAACGGCGGGGTCGTCGGCCCGGTACGACACGGTCCCCACGACGGCCCTGGGTCCGGAGGTCACGTGAAGCACGGTGTCGGCGCCCGGCGCCGCGGGTTCGTTCGGGCGCGCGTCAACCGATGCCCGCAGGTAGCCGTCGTCGGCCAGGCGCTCCTTGACGGCCCTGGCGATGTCGGGCGCGCGGTTGCCGGCCGGCGACGCGCCGAAGCGTTCCTCGACTGCCGCGCGCAGCGTGCGCTCCGGCAGGCCCAGGTCGCCGGTGAAGGCCACGCGCCGGCCTTCGGGAAGCGGCACCAGGTCGATGTCCACGCGGACGCGGTCGCCCTCCGCGAACGCCGACACCTGGACGTCGATGTAGCGGCCCATGCCCATGAGGTGCACGATGGTCTCGCGCACGGCGTCCATGGCGAAGGGCTGCCCCGGCCGGATCTCGACGAGGCCTTCCAGCTGGGCGTCCTGCACGGCCTGCCCGCCGGAGCGAAGCCGCGTCTCCCGCACCTCCCTCCCGAGCAGCTGATCGGGCACCTGCCCGCAGACCTCGGGCGCACCCCAGCAGAGAAAGGCGAGGGCCACGACGCCGAGGCGGCAAAGCGGTGCAGGTCTCACTTGAATACGTGCCGGACACGGACGTCGAGCGCGTACGTCCGGTCTTCATTCTGTGTCAGGACCCACGACAGCCGATCGCTCTGATCGAACTCCAGCAGGATGACCTGGTCGCGGGACGCCGACGACAGGCTTCGCGAATAGGTGAGATAGACGCGATCCGAAATCCGTTTGCCGATCGTCACGCGCGCCCCCGGCGAGAAGCGGGCCGTCTGCTGGTTGGGATCGACGAAGAACGGCGTGATCTGGAGCGAGTCGAGGCCGAAGGTCTGCTCGACGGCCTTCCGGACATCGGACTGCTGTTTGGGCGCGAGCATCCGCGCGGAACTGGAGGCCACGAGGCTTTGCTCGGCGGTGTCCGGGGCCCTCAACGCGCGCAGTTCCGCGTCCTGGGTCGACAGCGCGTCACCCAGCAGCAGCGCCAGGATGTCGACCTCGGGCAGCGGCGGGTCCGAGGACAGCTCCCAGTCGAAGCTCGCCACCGTCCCGGTGGCGCGCAGCGTGACCTGATAGGTCTGCCCCGGCGCGCGCACGCGCGTTTCGGCCTCCACGTCGAAGTACGGCTCGATCTTCGAGGGATTGGGGAAGTCCACCGAGCCTCGGGACACGACGTACCGGCGCCCTTCGAACCAGACCTCGCCGCGTTCCACTTCCGCCCGGCCCTCCAGCACAGGCTTGCCGTACGTCCCGCGAAGCCGCAGGTCCGCGCTGGCCGTCAGCCGGCCAAGCTTGTTGTCCATTTCGATGGTGGCGGGCGCCGTGAGCTTCACGTCGAACCGGAGTGGAAAGGAGGCCGCCGGCGCCGATGGCGCGGGCCCCGCCGGCGCCGCCGCGGCGGCCGCGACGCCGAAGAGCTCCGTCAGGCCCATGCTCCGGTCGAGGGACCGCCCCAGCTCGCCGCGCTTCACCGTCACAAAGCCGCTCAGCGTCTGGTCTTCCAGGCTGCCGCGCAGGCCGAGGTCGGCGTCAATGACGGCCCGGAACCCGCCGGCCGGGTCCCGCAGCTCCATGTCCTCGCCGTTGAACGTCAGGTCGAGCTGCGAGGGCCACAATCCGGTCAGGCCGATGCGGCCGCCGAACCGCACGGGCCCGCGGCCGACAGTCGCCGTCACGTCCTCCAGCCGCACGCTGCTCCCGGAAAAGGTGACGCGCCCGTTGATGGCGTCGATGGCGCGGGGCAGCCACATGTGGCGCAGCCGGCCGCCGGTCACAGCGGCGCTGCCGCTCACCTGGGGCTTCTCCATCGTGCCCGTGAAGTCGGCCATCACCTCGGCGCGCCCCGAGCCGCGGATGTCCTTCAGGAATGCCTGAAGGATGCCCAGGTTCGCCGCGCCCTCGGCCCGCAGGCCCAGGGTGCCCTGCACGACGTCGACGTTGCCGCTGAGCGACAGCTGGGTGTCGTCGCCGGCGAGCTTGAACCGGCCGACGCGCGCAATCCCCTGCTCCAGGGTGGCGTCCATCGGGCCGTCGTTGCGCAGGCGGTAGTCGAACAGCGTCAAGTCGAGGCTGTCGACCTGCATCCGGGCCACGATGTTGTCGAGGCTGGCCAGGGCACCGCTGATGCGCATCGTCCCCGACGCCACGGCCGTCGCAAACGGCGACAGCGAAGGGGCGAACAGCCGCGCGTAGGGATCGAGCGACGCGTCGGTGACGCGGATCGTGACATCGCCGGGGTACTGGCCGAGGAGCGTCACCCTGCCGGCGCCCGACATCGCGAGGCGCGTCGAGGCCCCGTCGAATGAGAAGCTCATGTCGTCGTTGCGGATCTCGAGGCGCCCGCGCACGTCGCCGATGCCTTCATCCCTGACGAAGAGATCCCGCATGCGGAAATCGACGTCGAACGCCGGGGTGAGGAACTCGCCGCTGCCCGACGAGGTGAAGTCGAGGGTGCCCGTAAGCGGCGCCCGCGGGAATGCCAGCATGTCGATCGACTCGACGGGGATCTGCCGCGCGTCGACGTTGAAGGAGTACGATCCGGCCCACAGGACGTGCGCCGCCCCGCGCACGACGCCGGTCGCGCCCTTGCGGATGTCGATGCTGTCGAGCCACACGCCCGGCCCGACGAACCGCAGCGCGGCCGACGCGCTGGTGAGCGTCTCGCCGTACGCGATCGCCGGCGCCACCCTGACGCGGCCGACTCCGCGCGGCTCGAGGTACTTGTCGTACAGCCGGAACTCCCCGGACAGGGACCCGTCGTAGGGATACTCGTCGAGGAGGAAGGCCCGGCGGAGGTCCGCCAGGTTCCAGTTGTCGATCCTGACGACGGCGTTGATCTCCTCGCCCCCGTCCTTGCGGGGGAACCCGAGGGAGAAGCGTCCGTCGGCGCGCAGCGTGCCGTTGCCCTTCCGCGCCACGGCGTCGGTGACGTCGACGTAGCCGTTCTCCACCAGGATGCGGCTCTGGCCGCTGCCCCATTCCACGTCCCACGCGCGCATGCGGGTTGCGGCGAACTGGCCCTCGATGCGCGGCGCCTTGAACGAGTTGAGCAGCACGCCGTCGAAGGTGCCCGCCCCGCCCATCTCCACCGCGCGCGTCGGCGAGCCGAACGCGCTGATGATCCCGGCGAGCAGCCGGTCGCTTTCCTGCCACTCGGAGCTGGTGACGTGGAACGGGATGACCGATCGCGCGCCGTAGGCCGTGCGTCCCTGGAACTCCACGAAGGTGGTCTCGGTCGCGACGCGGCTCGGCGCGACGTCGACCCACTCGGGCCCGAACTGGTAGTTGAGGCTGCCGCCGATCGGCACCGCGCCCAGCGGCGGAAACGGGTCGCCGAACACGTGCGCGTACGAGGGCGGCCGGCCGCCCGGCTCGAGGCCCCTTCCCTGAAGCGTCACACCGGGCGGCGGCGAAGCGGTCATCGTGCCGTGGCCGTGATGCTCGTCCCAGTGCCCGAGCCGCCACTCGAGCAGATTGTGCCCGGTCGCGGTTCCGGCCAGGCGGAGGCCCTTCATCTCCATCGCGTCCGTGAAGGCGCGCAGGTCCACGTCGGTATAGGTCGCGTCGAAGCGGACCTCCGTCGGCACGCCTTTGCCGAACATGGCCATCGTGTACGTGAACTGCGCCTCACCCCCGTACAGCTTCGACCGGGCGTCGGTCACCTCCACCCGGTCCGGGGTCCAGCGCACGTGCCCCCGCAGCTGCGGGAACCGGTACCAGTCGATCCCCGCTTCCTCGCTGTAGAAGTCGCCCGTGAGCTCGCGGCCGCCCTTGTAGAAATGGTAGCGCCCCTTGAAGACGGCTTCGCCGGAGAGGGTGAAGTCGTACGGCGCCCACCAGATGGCGCGCTGCGGCGAGAGCTGGATGACGGAGTCGATCTCGTAGGTCTGCTCCGGCCAGCGCGCGATGTCGACCACGCCCGTCAAGGTCGACGTCGCCCCGTCGGTGTCGAGCTCGATCCGATCCAGGAGCACCTTGCCGCCGTCGATCCGGAACCACGTCCGAAGATCGGCGGCCATCGGCGTGAAGGACTGGATCGACACCGTGCCGCCCGACGACGTCGAGTAGCCGCGGTAGCCGGCGAGCTTGAGGACCGTGATATCCAGGTTGCGCACCACGGTGCCCCACGGCGTGGCGTGGTCCTGGAAGGTGAACTGCCCCCGCCGGGTGCGCACGTACGCCACCGAGACCTTGATCCGGCTCGGACCGCCGGCCGGCTCGCGGCGGCGGAACTTCGGAAAGCTGTGGCGCCCGCCTCCGAAGTACTCGACGGCCATCCGCCAGTCGGTCATCTCGACGCTGACGATGTTCAGTTCCCCCCGGAGCAGCGACCACAGCGGCGCGTTGACGAGGATTTCGCGCGCCTCGAAAAACGGCGGGTCCTTCGGCGTCAGGCCGCCGATGGAGAGGCCGCTGACGATGAACCGGCCGTCGAAGACGCGGAGCGAGAGGCCGCCGATCCGGACGGGCCGGTCGAGCTGGCGGCCCACCCAGGTTTCCGCGCTGCGCCGCAGGTCCACGCGGCCGAAGGTGACCGCCGGCACCACGCCCGCCAGATCGACGCTCAGCGACATGACGACGCCGGCCGCGAGGACGCCGATCGCGATCACGCCGGCCCTCCGGGCGTGTCGCCAGACGACGCGGGCCCACTCGGCTGCGCTCATGCCCTCGCCACGCTACTCGACAACGACAAGCGGGCGCCCGGCTTCGACCGAGGCGCCTTCGGCCACGAGCACCTCGCGCACGCGGCCGTCCTTCGGCGATCGGAGCTCGTTTTCCATCTTCATGGCTTCGACGACGATGAGGCCCTGGCGGGCCTTCACCTCGTCGCCGGGCTTGACGAGGACCTTCACGACCTTGCCCGGCATCGGCGCCAGCACCTGCTGGGTGCCGGCGGCCTGGGCGGCGCCCGCCCCGCGCCCGAAGCGGCTGGCCGCGCCCGTCAGGACCCGGACCGACGCGACGCCCGAGGGCATGTGGACGGCGATCTCCCCGGGCAGGCCGGTCGGCGACAGCCCCACCTCCTGGCTCGACCGGCCGTCGGCGAGGCAGATCAGCGAGAAGGTGGACCCGTCCACCGCGGCGGCGTCGACCATCCGCTCGACGCCGTCGATGACGACGCGGTAGAGCCCGTCTTTCCGCTCGATGTCGACCGTCCTGGGGCGGCCGTTGACGTCGATCTGAAGCTGCATCGTGGTCTCCGGACGAAGCGCCGCGATCCCTAGCGAAGCGCCTCGGTTCGCGCGGCCCGCTGCCAGCGGCTGTCGGGAGCGGCCGGCCCGGGCGCGGCCGGCGCCTTCCGGGTGAATGCCTGCAGCGCCACTGCGACGGCGGCAACGTCCTCGGCGTCCTCCGGCACCTCGAGAAACGGCCGCCCGTTCCGCGCGGCGAGCGCGTGGTCGATGAACGTCGTGTCGATGCGGCCGGCCAGGAAATCCGGGTCGGCCAGCAGCCAGCGAAAGAACGGGATCGTCGTCTTGATGCCGCGGACGTCGTACTCGTCGAGGGCCCGCGCCATCCGTGCGATGGCCATGGAGCGCGTTTCGGCCCACGTGGCCAGCTTCGCCAGGAGCGGGTCGTAGAAGACCGGCACCACGACCCCGGCCACAGCCCCGCCGTCGTCGCGACGGATGCCGGGGCCGGCCGGCGCTCGCAGGGCCGTGACCAGGCCCGGCGACGGCAGGAAGTCGTGGTCCGGGTCCTCGGCGTAGATCCGGCATTCGATCGCGTGGCCCACCGGCGAGAGCATGCGCCCGGGGTCGAGGTCCAGCCGCTCGCCGCGTGCGATCCGGATCTGCCAGTGCACCAGGTCGGTGCTCGTCACCAGTTCCGTGATCGGGTGTTCGACCTGAAGCCGCGTGTTCATCTCGAGGAAGAAGAACTCGCCCGACTCGTCGAGGAGGAACTCGATGGTGCCGGCGTTGGAGTAGCCGACGCGCCGGGCGACAGCGGCGGCGGCCCCGGCCATCCGGCGGCGCAGCTCGGGCGTGACCACCGGCGACGGCGACTCCTCGACGACCTTCTGGTGGCGGCGCTGAATCGAGCACTCGCGCTCGACGAACGGAACGACGGTGCCGTGATGGTCGCCAAGCAGCTGGATCTCGATGTGGCGCGGGCGCATGATCCGGCGCTCGACGTAGATCGCGGGATCGCCGAACGAGGAGAGGGCCTCGGACCGCGCGGCGCGCAGGGCGCCCGGAAGGTCCGCCGCCTGGGTCACCGTGCGCATGCCCTTGCCGCCGCCGCCGGCGACGGCCTTGATGAGGATCGGGTAGCCCACCTCATCGGCGATGCGCGCCACCTCGGCGTCGGCGACGTCCGGGCCGAGCGGGTCCTTGGTGCCGGGCACGACGGGCACGCCGGCGGCCATCGCTTCCGCCCGCGCGGCGGTCTTGCTGCCCATCAGGTCGATGGCCTCCGGCGAGGGGCCGATGAACGTCAGCCCGGCGTCGCGGCAGGCCCGGGCGAACCCGGCGTTCTCCGCCAGGAACCCGTACCCGGGGTGGACGGCGTCCGCCCCTGACTGCCGGGCAACGTCGAGGAGCTTGTCGATGCGGAGGTAGCTCTCGCGCGGGGCGTTCGCCCCGATGGCGTACGCCTCGTCGGCGTAGCGCACGTGCAGGGCGGTGCGGTCGCACTCGGAGTAGACCGCCACCGTGCGCAGGTTCATCTCGCGGCAGGCCCGGATGATGCGGACCGCGATTTCGCCGCGGTTGGCGACGAGGACCTTCGTCAGCGTGTGGTGCATGCCGTCGTCATTCTATCGCTACAGGGGGATGTTGCCGTGCTTCTTCGGCGGGTTCGACGCGCGCTTGGCCGAGCAGCCCTCGAGCGCCGAGATGATCTTGCGCCGCGTCTGGCGGGGCCGGATGACCTCGTCGATGAACCCGCGCGAGGCCGCCACGTAAGGATTGGCGAAGGCCTCGCGGAACTCCGATGTCTTCTCCGCGCGCCTGGCCGCGGCGTCGGGCGAGCCGTCGAGCTCGCGCCGGTACAGGATGTTCACCGCGCCTTCGGGCCCCATCACGGCGATCTCCGCCATGGGCCACGCGTAGTTGAAGTCGGTCCGGATGTGCTTGCTCGCCATGACGCAGTAGGCGCCGCCGTACGCCTTGCGCGTGATGACGGTCACCTTGGGCACCGTGGCCTCGGCGAAGGCATACAGCAGCTTCGCCCCGTGGCGGATGATGCCGCCGAACTCCTGCACCGTGCCCGGCAGGAACCCCGGCACGTCCTCGATCGTCACCAGCGGGATGTTGAAGGCGTCGCAGAACCGCACGAACCGCGCGCCCTTGACCGACGCGTCGATGTCGAGGGTGCCGGCCAGGTGCGCCGGCTGGTTGGCGACGATGCCCACCGAGCGCCCGCCCATCCGCGCGAAGCCCACGATGATGTTCGCGGCGTAGTGGCGGTGCACCTCGAGGAAGTACCCGTCGTCGGCGATCGTGTGGATGAGGTCGAGCATGTCGTACGGCTGGTACGGGGAGGCCGGCACGAGCGTGTCGAGGGAGGCGTCCTCGCGGTCGGCGGGATCCTCCGTGGCCACCCGCGGCGCATCGTCGAGGTTGTTCGCCGGCAGGAAGCCGAGCAGCTCGCGGATGAGCGCGAGGCACTCCCGGTCGTTCTCGACGGCGAAGTGCGCCACGCCGCTCTTCTGGTTGTGCGTCATGGCCCCGCCGAGGTCCTCCTTGGTGACGTCCTCGTGGGTCACGGTCTTGATGACATCGGGCCCGGTGACGAACATGTAGCTCGTCCCCTTGACCATGATGTTGAAGTCGGTGATGGCCGGCGAGTAGACCGCGCCGCCGGCGCAGGGCCCCATGATGGCGGAAATCTGCGGCACCACGCCCGAGGCCAGCGTGTTGCGCAGGAAGATGTCGGCGTAACCGCCGAGCGACATCACGCCTTCCTGGATGCGCGCGCCGCCCGAGTCGTTCAGGCCCACGATGGGCGCGCCCATGCGCATGGCCAGGTCCATCACCTTGCAGATCTTGGCGGCGTTGGTCTCGGAGAGCGAGCCGCCGAACACGGTGAAGTCCTGCGCGAAGGCGTAGACCTGCCGGCCGTCCACCTTCCCGTGGCCCGAGACGACGCCGTCGCCCGGCACGAGCTGGTCCTGCATGCCGAAGTCGAGGCAGCGGTGCGTCACCAGCTTGTCGAGCTCCTCGAAGGTGCCGGGATCGAACAGCGCGTCCACGCGCTCGCGGGCCGTCATCTTTCCGGCCTCGCGGTGGCGCGCGAGCCGGTCCTCGCCGCCGCCCAGCTCCGCGCGCCGCTCGAGATCTGCCAGCTTCTCGGCCGAGGTCTTCACTGCTGCGCTCCCTTGGCGGCGTCCCAGTCCTTCAGGAACCGGTCGATGCCGATGTCGGTGAGCGGGTGCTTGAAGAGCGATTCGATGACCGGCGCCGGGCACGTGCAGATGTCGGCGCCCATGCGCGCCGCCGCCACCACGTGCATCGGGTGCCGGACGCTCGCCACGAGTACCTCGGTCTCGAAGCCGTAGTTGCGGTAGATCTCGACAATCTGCTGGATGAGCTCCATGCCGTCGGTGGCCACATCGTCGAGCCGGCCGACAAACGGGCTCACGAACGTGGCGCCGGCCTTGGCGGCCAGCAGCGCCTGCGCCGCCGAGAACACCAGCGTGACGTTGACGCGGATGCCTTCGGCGCGCAGCGCCTTGCACGCCTGCACGCCCGCCTTGCCGAAGGGGACCTTGATGACGACGTGCGGGTCGATGGTGGCCAGGTCGCGCCCCTCGCGGATCATGCCCTCGACGTCGGTGGCGAGGACCTCCGCGCTCACCGGGCCCTTCACGATCTGGCAGATCCGCTTGGTGATCTCGCGGGGATCGCCCGCTTCCTTCGCCATGAGCGACGGGTTCGTGGTGACCCCGTCGATGATCCCGATGGCGCAGTAGGTTTCGATGTCCTTGATGTTGCCGGTGTCGAGAAAGAGTTTCATTGTGCCCTCATCCGCGTCGGCTTCCCGAACCCGAGGCTCGGAACCCGACGCCTGTCAGTGTCAGAAGCCAGAACGGCCCACTGACGCTTGTCAGGAGCAAGAAGCCAGAAGGGCCAACTGACGATTGTCAGAAGCAAGAAGGAAGGCCCGTGCAGCTGGATATCTGACTTCTTGCTTCTTGCTTCTTGCTTCTTGCTTCTTGCCTCTGGCCTCTTGCCTCTGCCCTACTCCCTGTCCGTGACCGGATTCGTGAGCTCCCCCACGCCTTCGACCTTGACCGTCACCGTGTCGCCGGCCTTGAGGCCGCCGATGCCGGACGGCGTGCCGGTCGAGATGATGTCCCC
>JALOKU010000137.1 GCA_025456345.1 Vicinamibacterales bacterium
CGCGCGCGAGCCCGAGCGGCGGCACGGGCAGCGTCGCTGTCAGGACGATAGGACGCATTAGCGCGTGGCCCTGTGCTGCCGACGTGCCCAGGTCAACATCACCTGCGTTCTCTGTCCCTGGGGGCCCTGTTCAAGCGTGACAGCGGGGCTCCAGACTCTCGGACACAGCCTGGGTCTTGGTCGGCGCCCGTCTGGCCTGGAGGGCCTCGTCGTCGGGACGGGCGTCCGGGTGAACGCCGTCCCGACAACGGGTATCGAAACGGTCTAGAAGCCGCTTCCGTCAGGGATCCCGTCACCCGAATTGGGTGCCGGACCACGGGCGACGGCGGCGTTGCCCTTCGGACCCACGGTGACGACAAGGCCACTCCCATCGGAAACGCCGTCACCCGAGTTTGGAGCGGGTCCGGTTGCGATAGCCTGAGCGAGGAGCATCATCAGTACGACTACCATGTGCATCGCTGTCTCTCCTTGTGTGCGGTTCGCCGCCATGTCGCGCTTTCTCGCGCTCGAACCTTGCGTTGCAAGAGTCGGGCCGCGAACGCCCAGTCGCCAGGGTCTTTGCCAACTAACGTAAAGGAAGCCAATTAGGGCCGAAGGCACCTAGCCACTCGGCGTGCCGGTGGGCTGAGAATCGACGGAAGGGTCGAGCCGTTCGACGTTCTGGTCGACCTTGCCGGCCGCGAAGTCGCGGGTTGGGCCGGCCGGCCGGTGCCTTTCCGTCTCAACGGAATGTAGATGAACGCGTCGTCAGCGCTTCAGACAGCCCGGACTCGGACGAGCCGATGCACGGAGGAACAGCGGACGATAGGACGCATCAGCGCGTTGCCCTGTTTTGCCGACGTGCCCAGGTGAATACACCCTGTGTTCTCATCCCCCGGGGCCCCGCCCCAGCCTGACAGCGTGGCTCCGGACTCTCATCCAGGCGCCGCCAGCCAGTCGCCGAGCTTGGACCAGCGGCGCACCGCGCGCGAGCCGCGCACCGCCATCGCGAGCGCCTTTTTCTGCCCCACGAGCACGACGAGTTTTCTTCCCCGCGTAATTCCCGTGTAGATCAGGTTCCGCTGCAGCATCGGGTAGTGCTGCGTCGTCACCGGGATGACCACCGCCGGGTACTCGCACCCCTGCGCCTTGTGCACGGTGGTGGCGTAGGCCAGCACGACCTGGTCGAGTTCGTGGGCGCCGTAGAGGACCGGCCGGCCGTCGTATTCGATGGTCACGTCGCCGAGATCCTGATCGATCGCGAGGACGAACCCGATGTCGCCGTTATAGACGTCCTTGTCGTAGTCGTTCTCGATCTGCATCACCTTGTCGCCGATGGCGAAGGTGGAGCCGAAGCGCTGGATGGCCTGCACGGGGCGCGGGTTCAGCCGCTTCTGCAGCTCGACGTTGAGCGAGCGCGCGCCGATGGCGCCGCGGTTCATCGGGCTGAGCACCTGGACATCGCGCACGGCGTCGAGGCCGAACCGCTGGGGGATGCGCTCGGCGACGATCTGGATGATCTTGGCGAGCCCTTCCTCGGGGCTCTCGATCTCGACGAAGTAGAAGTCCGACGGCGAGTCCGGCAACGAGACGAGCTCCGGCATCTCCCCGTGGTTCACGCGGTGGGCATTGACGATGATGCGGCTGGCGGCGGCCTGGCGGAAGACCTCCGTCAGGCGGACGACCGGCACCGCGCCGGAGCCGATGATGTCGTCGAGCACCTGGCCGGGGCCCACCGACGGCAGTTGATCGACGTCGCCGACGAAGATGACGGCCGCGCGCAACGGCACGGCGCGGACAAGCGCGTGCATGAGCGGCACGTCGACCATCGACGTCTCGTCGACGACGAGAAGATCAGTGTCGAGCGGGTTCGAGGGCCCGCGGCGGAAGCGGCCGTCGGCCGGGTTCACTTCGAGCAGCCGGTGGATGGTCTTCGCCTCGAGGCCCGTGATCTCGGTCAGGCGCTTTGCCGCCCGGCCCGTCGGCGCGCAGAGGGTCACGCGGACGCGCTTGGCGCCGAGGATCGCGAGGATGGCCCGGACAATCGTCGTTTTGCCCACACCGGGGCCGCCGGTGATGACGAGCAGCTTCGACGCGATGGCCTGACGCACCGCTTCCCGCTGCCGGTCCGCCAGCGCGAGGGCCAGCTTCTCTTCGACCCACGGGAGCGCCTTCTCCACGTCGATGGCCGGCCATGGGGGCGCCCCAGCCGCCAGCGCCCGAATCGAGTCGGCCAGCTGACGCTCTGTTGTGTGCAGCCACGCCAGGAAGATGCAGTCGCGGCCCCCCGTCGCGTCGGCCACCACCGTGCCCTCGGCGATCTCGGCCGCGAGCGCGGCGTCGACGATGTCGCCGGGCACGTCGAGCAACTTCTTCGCCGACTCGACCAGTTCCTCGCGCGGCAGGCCGCACTGGCCCTCGTCGATCGCCTGCATCAAGGCATAGGCGATGCCCGCCCGGGCGCGGATGGCCGCGGTCTTCTCGATGCCGAGCTTCTGCGCAAGTGCGTCGGCGGTCAGGAAGCCGATGCCCCGGACGTCGCGCGCAAGGCGGTACGGGTTCTCCTTGATGAGCGCGATCGCATCGGCGCCGTACGTCTTGTAGATCCGCACCGCGCGCGACGTGCCGACGCCATGGCCGTAGAGGAACACCATGATGTCGCGGATGACCTTCTGCCCCTTCCACGCTTCGACGATCTGCGCGGCGCGGCCCGGGCCGATGCCGTCCACATCACGAAGCCGGCCGGGTTGGCCGTCGATCACTTCGAACACGCGGTCGCCGAACGCGTCAACGAGCTTGCGCGCAAACACCGGCCCGATGCCCCGGATGAGGCCGGACCCGAGGTAGCGCTCGATGCCCTCGAGGCTGCTCGGCGGCGCGGTGTGCATGGAGGTGGCGCGGAACTGCAGACCGTGCGAGAGGTCGTTGAGCCACTCGCCCACGGCGCGAATCTCTTCGCCGGCGGCCACCGACGCCACGTGTCCGACCACCGTCTCGAGTTCGCGGCGGCCGCCGACCTTGAGCCGGAGCACGCAGAAACCCGTGTCCGGATTGTGAAACGTGACGCGCTCGACGGTTCCGCCGATGGTCGTCGGATCGGCTCCGCGCGCCTCGGGCGGCGCGGCCCGGCGGCGATGTGGCCCGAGCGGCAGATGGCGGCTCCCGGGACGATCACCCATGCCGCCCTATTCTCTCATCGTCTCGCGCCCGCGTTCGCTCTCTCGCGGAACACCCGATTGGGAGCAGACGTAGGTAGACTATTGGAGCGCCGGGAGACCGGGCGTGGATATCGGGGCCTGGAGGTCAGGACGCGAGGAGGACACGATGAAGCGTGGAGTCGGGCCGGTCGCAGCGTTGGCGTTGGTTCTGGCCTGGGCGCCTGGTGCCCTGGCCCAGACGGCCGAGGAGTTGGTCGAGAAGCACCTGGCGGCGGTGGGCGGCCGGGAGGCGTTGTCGAAGCTGACGAGCCAGAAAGCGACCGGTACCGTCGCGATCTCGGCACAGGGCGCCGACTTCGGGGGATCGATCGTGATCTACAAGAAGGCCCCGAACAAGTCGCGCACCGTGATGACGCTCGACCTCTCGGCGCTCGGCGGCAGCGAGATGGTCGTCGATCAGCGCTGCGACGGGAAGACGGCCTTCGCCAGCAACAGCCTGCAGGGGGATCGCGAAATCACCGGCAGCCAGCTGCAGAACATGCTCAACGCCTCGTTTCCGTCGCCGCTGCTGAACTACAAGGATGCCGGCGCGAAGGTCGAGCTGCAGGGCCAGGACAAGGCGGGCGGGCGGGCCGCGTTCGTGCTCCTGTTCACGCCGAAGACGGGACCGGCTTCGAAGCTGTTCATCGACACCGAGACGTTTCTGGTCGCCCGGTCCATGACCACCCTGGACGTGCCGGAGGCGGGCGGCGCGATCCAGCAGACGACCGACCTCGGCGATTACCGCGTCGTCGACGGCGTGAAGACCGCGTTCTCGGTCACGGTGGCCGGCACGGCCCAGACGGTCGTGATGACGCTGACGAAGGTCGAGTTCAACGTGCCGCTCGACGAGTCGATGTTCAGCCGCCCCGGCGTGAAGTAGGATCGGCCGGGCCTCGATGCGCGTCCGCCACGCTTTCCTGTTCGCCGCCGCCGTCCTCTCGCTGCCGGCGTTTTTCGCGCAGGTAGCGGTCCCGTCCGGCGCGCCCGCCGTGCACGACATCCGCCCTGGGCCTGGCGTGACGGCGACGAAGATGCTGTCGGCGTACGCGCCGCGCCTGGCGAACACGCCCGGCGACACGACGGTGTACGTGCTCGAGGGCCAGGAGCCCGGGGCCACCGTGTTTGTCGCGGGCGGGACGCACGGCAACGAGATCGCGGGCATCATGGCCGCGATCGTGCTGGTCGAGCACGCGCGCGTGCGCAAGGGCCGCCTGATCGTCGTGCCGCACGCGAACAACTCGGCGATTACCGACGTAGACCCCGAGCGGCCGGGCCCGCCATTCATCACGCTGACGACGGCCTCCGGCGAGCGGCGGTTTCGTTACGGCTCCCGCCGCACGAGGCTCGATCAGCAGGGCGCGCCCGACCCGAAGATCTACCGCCATCCCAACCCGAAGGCCGACGAGACCCTGCCGGGGACCGAGGCGCGCAACCTGAACCGGGCGTATCCGGGCGCCGCCGGCGGCACGCTGACCGAGCGGATGGCGTTCGGGATCATGCAGCTGCTGACGGCCGAGCAGGTGTCGGTCGCCTTCGACTTCCACGAGGCCGGGCCGGAGTCGCGCCTGGCCTGGATGGTCGTGGCCAACCCCAAGAACCTGGCGACGGCCGCAGCCGCGCTGTTCGATCTGGAGGCGCAGGGGCTCGTGATGAAGCTCGAGCGCTCGTCGGAGACGTTTCGCGGGCTCTCGCACCGCGAGTGGGGCGACGCCACGAAGGCTCAGGCGTACCTGTTCGAGACGCCGAGCCCCTCCATGGTCAACGACACGACGGGCGTGGATTTCGTGAACGACCCGAAGCTGCCGCTCTCGAAGCGCGTCGGCGGGCAACTGGCGACGTTCGCCGCCGTGCTGGAGGCCTACAACCGCGATGCCCCTCCTGCGTCGCGGGTGGCGTTGCTCGATCTGCCCGCGATGACCGTCGTGGAGAAGGCGGGCGTCGGCGCGTTCCTGAGGTGACATGAAGCACGCGTCATTCCGCAAGATGACCGCCGAAAGCGCCGTCGGCCGGATCGCGGTGGCCCTTGCCGCGGCCCGCGAGTCGGACACATCGGTCCGCATCCCTGCGACCTTCACGGCGGCGGACCAGGCCGCCATTCGCCAGGCACCGGCGTGGGTCGCACGGGCAGCCCTCGTCAAGTCGGCGCGGGCCTGGTGGCTCTGGTGCGAACCCCGCAGGACGCGCGCCCGTGACGGCCAGTGCGTGCTCGATCTCCCCGCGGGCCGCTACATCGTCGAGTCGCTCGACACGAGGAGCCACACGTGGGTGTCGTGCGAGTCGGCGGCCGCCGCCCCGCTCGTGATTGGCGTGCCGTTCACCGGGCGGCCCGTGCTGGTGTGCCTCCGCCGCGTATCTCGCACGGTGCAGGTGCCGCGCGAGTAGACCCGGCGCGCTGACCTGGCTCAAAGACGGGCACACATCGGGAGGCCTGTCGAGGTGTCCATGAACCGACGACTGCTTGCCGCGGCTCTGGTCTCCGTCACCGTGCTCGCCGCGCCCGCCACGCCGCCCGCCGCCGCCACGCGCAACGCGCAGGTGACCGCGAAGCGGGGCATGGTGGCGTCGGCGCACGCCCTTGCCTCTCAGGCCGGCCTCGAGATGCTCAAGGCGGGCGGCAATGCGGTCGACGCCGCCGTCGCCGCCGCCTTTGCGATTGGCGTGGTCGAGCCGAACGCCAGCGGGATCGGCGGCGAAGGCATGATGGTGATCTACCTCGCCGCCGCAGGGAGGGCCGTCGCCATCGACTACCGCTCGGTGGCGCCAGCCGCGGCGGACTTCCCGGATGGCATCCCCGAGACGGGACATGCGGCCGTTGCGGTTCCGGGCACGGTCGCGGGCCTGGCGATGGCCCAGCAGAAGTACGGCTCGATGCCGCTCTCGCGCGTGCTCGCACCCGCCATCCGCCTCGCTGACGAGGGCTTCGTGATCAGCCCCACGCTGGCGGGCGTCATCCTCGACAACTTCGACGCCATCAAGAGGAACGCGCCGCTCGCCCGCCTGCTCTGTCCCGGCGGCCTGCCGCTCGAGGCGGGAGACACGCTGAAGAACCCCGACCTCGGGGCGAGCCTTCGGGCCATAGCCGCCGGCGGCGCGGATGTCTTCTACAAGGGTGCCCTCGGCGGCGCCCTGGCCGCCGAGATGGCCGCGCAGGGCGGCCGCCTCTCCAAGGCCGACCTCGAGTCTTACCGGGCCATCGAGCGCGAGCCGGTGCGCGGCCGCTACCGCGGGTTCGACATCGTGTCGGCGCCGCCCCCGGTGGGCGGGATCGCGCTCATCGAGATCCTCCACATCCTCGACACCTTCGACCTGTCGAAGGAGGCGCCGCTGTCGCCGCGCTACGTGCACCTCGCCGCCGAGGCGATGAAGCGGGGCTTCGCGGACTACGCGGCCGCAGTCGGCGATCCCGATTTCGTGACGGTGCCCGTGGCGGAGTTGCTTTCGCCCGGCTATGCGAAGGCGCGAGCGGCCGAGATCAAGCCCGACGCCATCACCCCGAAGGTCGCGGCGGGCGCCGTTGCGAAGCAGGAGCCGCCGAGCACGACCTCGCTCTCCGTGGTCGATGCGCAGGGCAACATGGTCGCGCTGACGCAGACCATCTCGGACTTCTTCGGCGCCAAGGTCATGGTCGATGGAACGGGCATCATCCTCAACAACGAGATGAAGAACTTCTCGTCGCGCGGACCCAACGCCCTGGTCCCGGGCAAACGGATGCGGACGATGATCGCGCCGACGATGCTCCTGAAGGGCGGCACCGCCTTCGCCGCGCTCGGCACGCCCGGCGCCGCCCGCATCGTCTCGACGATGGCGCTGCTCGTGTCGAACCTGGTGGACTTCCGCATGGGCATACAGGAAGCCATCGAGGCGCCCCGGTTCTATGCGAGAGACACCGAGGCGGACCTGTCGGTTGAGGGCAGGATGCCGCCGGCCACGACAGCCGCGCTGGCGAAGATGGGATACCGCATCAAGGCCCTTCGCGACTTCGACCTCTTCTTCGGCGGCGCCCAGGGCATCGTCATCGATCCGAAGACCGGCCTGCGCGTTGGCGGCGCCGATCCGCGGCGCGACGGAGCGGTGGCGGGGTACTGACCGGATGCACGCGCATGCCTGAGTTCACCCCTCTTCCGCTCGGATCGCGCATTCCCGGCAGCCCGCACGCCGTCTCCTGCAGCCTGCCGACCATGCGCGACGTCATCGGGTACGAGGAGAAGGACCCGGTCGTCTGCGCGCAGATCGACTCCGGCTATCCGCGCTTCGTGGTGCATCCCTTCGTCCGCCGGCTCGCTGCCGCGATCGCGCGGGAGGAGCACGTCGCCGGACGCGCCGTCTGGCTGACGTCCTCGGGGCGCATGGCC
>JALOKU010000247.1 GCA_025456345.1 Vicinamibacterales bacterium
CGCGCCGACCTTCGTGACCCGCGGGTCCTGGCCCGGTGTCGCCCAGACGGCGCCAGTTGTCGCCTCCGCGTCGGTTCTCATCGATCGAAATTTGTGAATGGTGAAGATCTTGCCATTCATGCCGACGCGCTGCTGATTGTAGAGGATCGGGCCCGGCGAGGTGGCCTTGATGGCCAGCCCCGCCACGACCATCACGGGCTGTGCCAGCGCCAGCAGGACGGCCGACCCCACGAGGTCGATGACCCGTTTGAAGCCGCCCGACTCGGAGACCTTGGCGAAACCGTCGGAAAAGATGAGCCAGCTCGGCCTGAGGTTGTCGATGGCGATCTTGCCGGTGTACTCCTCGTAGACCGTGGGCAACTGCGCGAACTCCACGCCCGCCATGCGCATCTCGAGCAGCTTGTCCATCGAGAGCTTGCCCCGCGCATCGGCGAGGCTCACAACCACCCGGTCCACGTTCAGCGTCCGGACAAGTTCGGGGATGTCATCCACGCTGCCGATGACGCTGTGGTTCATCAGGCTCTGGCCCACCTTCGAGGGGTCAGGGTCCACGAACCCGACGATCTCCACGCCCAGCTCCGCCAGGCGATCGAAGAGCTCGCGGGCCAGCCGAATCGCCGCCTCGTTGGTGCCGACAATCAGCATCCGCTCGCGTGGCTTCGCGAACTTCGTGGCCCAGACGAAAACCATCCGCCAGCCGACGGTGACGATGATGATCAGCAGGGCGGAAATCACGAACACGCCCCGCCCGGATTTCGGGATCTCTTCCTTGAAACCCACCTTCAGCGCGGGGAACAGCAAGTAGAGCACCGCCACGATCAAGGACGTGGCCCCGAGTGCCTGAAGCGTACGGACAAGCAGCTCCCGCCGGTCGACCGCGGCACGCAAATCGTACAGGTCGGCGTAGTAGAGGCAGAACTGGCAGGCCGCCGTGATCAGCAGCGCCTTGAGGAGGCCATGCTCCGCGAGCAGGACATTGAGGGTGTCGGGCCCGAGCCTCAGCCACACGGCGAGGGTGATGGCTCCGAGGATCAGCCCGGCCTCACACCCGATGAGCAGCAGGGTGCGAAACGAAGGCTGGGATCCCTTTCTGGCCATGACACGAAACCCGGGTTACGGTTTCGGCGCGTACACGCGCGGCCTCCACCACGAGCACGACCCCATCCACCATCGACGCGAGGAGCCGCGCGTCGGAGAGGAGGCCGACCGGCGGCGTGTCGATAATCACCCAGTCGTACCCGGCACGAGCTTCGTCAATCAGGCGGCGCATCCGGTCCGACGTGAGCAGACCCGTCGGATCTCCAATCGCCTGTCCGCTCGTGATGATGGACAACTGGCCGGACACCTCGAACACGGGGATGTTCTTCGGTCCGTTCCTGGCGAGGCCGTCGGTCAGGCCGGCGCCATTCGGAATGCCAAACACCTCGTGGAGCGTCGGGCGCCGCAGGTCGGCGTCGATGAGCAGCACGCGCCGCTGGTACGACTCACTCAACGTGAGCGCGAGATTGCTCGCCGTCAGGCTCTTGCCCTCGCCCGGGAGCGCGCTCGTGACGAGAATGCACTTCAACCCGCGCGTGCCCTGGGCGTGATGGAGCGCCGCGGCGAACTTCCGGTACTGTTCGATGGCGAGCGCGAGCGTGGCGGACGTCTCGGCTGTCGGCGAACCAACCAGTTTATGGTGGTCCTCCGAGGAACTGCCAATCTCGAGTCTTGCCGGCTGCAGAGCCAGCAACGCATCCCCGGCCGCCGCAGGGCCGGCGGGCGCCACTGGCGCGTCGTTCGACGCCTGCGCATCCAGCGTCCACGGCACCGTGAATGCAGACTGATTCGCCTCGACCCCGGGCGTGGCGGGCACGCCCGCGTCGGGCGGGAGGATCGGGGCTTTTCCTTCGGTTGCGCGGCTCAGCGCGCCATGGAGGCGGCTCATCGACGTGTCTCCGCGGCATGCGGCCGCCCTGCCGGATGAATGGCCTGGCTGTTCTGGAGGCCGGTCTTCCACTGCCAGGGGCTTTCCGATTCCTCGCGCGGGCGCCCGGTGCCGTTCGCGCCCGCGGGCATCACGCCCTCGGCTGCGCGCAGCCGGAAGTCGCGCGACACTTCCTCGATGATATCAGGCCCGATCGGCTTCACGTTCGCCGCGTACCCGGCAAGCATCGCGTTGTCGCACACGACGCTGATGGTTCGGGGGATGCCGCCCGACACGGTGTGGACCAGCATGATGGCTTCCTTGGTGAACACCGTCAGCGGATCACCGCCCGCCTTGCGGATCCGGCCGGCGATGTAGGCGGCGACCTGCCTGACGCCGAGGGGCGCCAGATCGGCCCGCAGCGCGACACGCTGCTTCAGATGGCGCAGTTCCGGACGGTCGAGCATCTCGGCCAGCTCGGGCTGCCCGGCCATGACGACCGGCAGCAGCTTCTCGGTGAGCGTCTCGAGGTTGGCCAGGAGCCGGACCTCCTCCAGCAACTCCATCGACAGGCTCTGCGCCTCGTCGATCACGAGGGCCGTGAGGTCCTTCACCTTGTTCCGCTGCACCAGCAGCCGCTCGAACTCGACGAGGAACCTGGCTTTCGATCCGCCGGCTTCTGCCGTCAGGCCGAAGCTGGCGGCGAGGAATTCGTAGAACTCGGAACGGCTCAACGTCGGGTTGCTCAGGTACACGCACCGCGCCGTTGGCTGGGCGATGGCTTCGAGGGCCGTGCGGATGACTGTGGTCTTGCCGGTCCCGGACTCGCCGACAACCAGCGTGATGCCCTTGCGCCCGACGATGCCGTAGTGCACGACACTGAGGGCTTCGAGATGACAGCCGGAGAGGTAGATGAACCTCGGGTTCGGCGTCAGATCGAACGGGCGCTCGGCAAGGCCGAAGAATGCTTCGTACATCGCGCTACCGGGCCTTCTGGCGCCGATTGCGGACCCTGCCCTTGCCGGACCCGATCACGGGGATGGTTGCCAGCACCGGCAGGTGCAGCACCGCCAGCACGTCTTCCTCGCTCCGGAGGCCCTTGTCCCTGTAATCGAGGAGCGCGACCAGGCCCAGCCCTATGCCGAGGCCGATGAGAGCGCCGACCAGGTTGATCATG
>JALOKU010000138.1 GCA_025456345.1 Vicinamibacterales bacterium
CTACGACGGTTGAACGCCGAGCGAAACTTCGCGACTGCTGGCCGCCCGCTGGATTGCCGGAAATCCGTCGGCGCATGCTGCCCACGTGTGGCGGATTTCCGCAGGCGCTCCAATAGACCGTATATATCAGTGTTTAATATTTAATCGTATGGCTAGATTAGGCCACTTGTAGACGAAAATCAATCTTCTGCGAATGTTGATTCGGGCATTGAACTTGCGTTAGCAAGCCACCGGCTCGCGGCGTACTCTCGCCCGGGTCTGCGGGGTCATCCCGCCATTACTACCGGCGTCGCCCCCAGCAACCGGCGATGCCAGCCTCGAAAGGAACGCCTTCATGCGTCGAACACTGTTCGTCATGACGCTCGTGGCGGCCTTCGTCGTGCTCGCGGGCGGCAACGCCTTCGCGCAGGCGTCGGCACCGCCGGCCACGTGGAGCGTCGCGGACTGCCAGGGCTGTCACGAAAAGGCCCTCGGTCCGGGATTCACCCACACCAAGCACGCGGGGCTCGATCAGAGCTGCGCCCAGTGCCACAAGAACGTCGGCGATCATGCCAAGGCCCAGTCCGCCGGCGACAGCACGGTCGCGGCGCCGTCGATGAAGAAGCTCAGCGCCAACGACATCAACAAGACCTGTCTGACGTGCCACGAGAAGGATGGCCAGTCCAGCTGGGCGATGAGCACGCACGCGCGGCGTAACCTGGCCTGCACCTCGTGCCACAGCGTCCACAGCGCCAAGTCGCTGAAGGCCCAGCTCAAGACCAAGGCTGATCCCGAGACGTGGCCACAACCCGCACGAGGGCAACAAGCCCGGCATGCTGAAGGAAGACACGGTCAACGAGCTCTGTTATCAGTGCCACACCGAGAAGCGCGGTCCGTTCCTCTTCGAGCACGCACCGGTCCGCGAGGACTGCCTGTCCTGCCACGAGCCGCACGGCTCGAATCACACGCGGCTTACCAAGCAGAAGCTGCCGAACCTCTGCTGGAACTGCCACCTCACGGGCTCGGGCCACTTCGGATCGGGCGACAACTTCTCGACCCAGAAGGGCGTGCCCGTGGCCCCGCCTGGCGCCCCGTCAGGATTCCCGACCGTGAACTCGCGCTTTATCGAGCGGAGCTGCCGGATGTGCCACGTCAAGCTCCACGGCTCCAATCACCCGTCCGGCGGATACTTTGGGAGGTAGGCCATGAAGCGAAACACATTCGTTCCGGTGCTTCTCGCTTGTGGCCTCCTGGCGACGGCCACATCCCTCTTCGCCCAGACGGCTCCAGCCGTCACACCTGAGAACTGGTTCAACGGCAAGGCCTCGCTGCTCCTGCTCGGCCGCGATGACGTCGACTCCTCGAAATTCCAGGAGTACAGGATCGTCCCAAAGGGCGTCTCGATGCCCGTGTTCAGCCTGGAGGGCAGCCACAACGGCACCGACTACGCCCTGATCGGCCAGAACATCCGCCAGTTGGACGAGCGGTACCTGGGCTACGCCGACATGAAATGGCTTGGCGTGGCGTTCGACTACAACTCGATCGTCCACAACATGGGGTACAACGGCCGCACGCTCTTCACGGAGAACGCCCCGGGCGTGTGGAACATGAGCGCGACCTTGCGCCGGTACCTCGGCGACGCCGTGGACGCGGTCCCCGTGGCCTCGCGCACCTACCCGTTCTACGCCAACCTGCTGGCGCCGACGCTGGCCGCCGCGCCATACGAGGATCTCACGAGCCTCCGCCGCCGCGGTAACCTGGCGGTCGACCTCGGCAAGAAGCTGCCGTTCGGCCTGCAGTTCACCTACCTGCGCGAGACCAAGACCGGCGCCCGCGGCGACAGCAACGGCGACGTCTACGGCGTCGTCAACACGGTGGTCGACTTCCCCGAAACGATGGACGAGGTCGTGCAGGACATCGGCGTCCGCGGGGCCTGGAACTTCAAGGCCGGCAACGTGTACGCGCGGTTCAATCGCAACACGTACACCGACAACCTCAACTCGCTCGTCGTCGACAACCCGTTCCGGGCAACGGATCTGGCGTTCATCTCGACCGCCGTGCCCGGCGGTCCGGCGCAGGGCCGGTTCGGCGTGCCGCCCGACAACGAGGCGATGCGCGGCGCGTTCGGGTTCCTTTACAAGATGAAGCGGCAGACGCGGTTCTCCGGCGACTTCGCGTTCAACACGTGGACGCAGAACGAGCAGTTCCTGCCCTTCTCGATCAACTCGGCGATCTTCACGCCCGAGGGCAGGCCGGCCAACGCGCTGTCCACGCTCCCGCAGCAGTCGCTGGACGGCAAGATCAACACCTCGATGTACAACCTCGGGTTTGCGTCGAGGCCGATCGACAACCTCGCGATCCGGATGCGGTATCGCGCCTACGACCTGACGAACAAGACGACCCGGTTCGTCATCCCCGGCGACGCGGGCGGGAGCCCGGATCGCTCCTGGAGCGTCAACACCCCGACACCCGACGCGCCGTACGGCCACCCGACGGCGAACCCGTACGACCACTCGACCAAGCGGTTCGACCTCATGGCCAGTTACGACATCGGCGCCTTCTCCCTGGAAGGCTCGTACCGGAACGGCCAACTCGAGCGCACCAGCCGCGAGGCGCTCTCGGGCGACGAGAACATGTGGGGCGTGGCAGCGGTATACCGCACGGGCAGCTGGGTCGACTTCAAGGCGATCTACGATTCGTACACGCGCACCGCCGAGGGCGAGACGATCTACGGGTTCCAGGAAGACGAGGCCGAGAAGACCGTCAAGCGGACGGGTCTCGAAGTCGAGTTGTCGCCGATGGACAAGGTCGGCGTATCCTTCACCTACTACAAGAACGATCGCGAGTACCCGAACCGGCCGAACCGCGTTCCCGTAGTGAGCGGCGTACCGGTTCCCGGCGTGCAGTTCTCGAATACGCCGAGCGGACTCCTCGAGGCCACCTATGACACGTTCACGGTGGATGCCGAGTACGTGCCGAGCGAGCGCGTCGAGTTCGGCGCCTGGTACACCTATGAAAAGGACACCGCCACGAACCGGTGGCACACGACGTCCACCGTGGCCGGGACGCCCCCGACGTACACCCTGAACAACTCGCTCGCGTACGCCGGCACTGACAGGGGCGACAGCTTCGGCATCAACGGCATCTTCACGATCGTGCCCGACAAATGGAAGTTGTCGTTCATGGTGACTCAGCAGAAGATCGACGGGCTGATGGACATCACGGCCCTTGAGACGGGATCGTTCTACACCCCCGGCCGCACGACGCTCATCCCCCCCGGGCAGGGCGGCGCCGCGGACATCACCGACTACGACGACACGGAGTGGACGACGGCGAACGTGAGCCTCGCGTACACCTACAATGCGAGAGTGACGCTGAACGTCGGGTACGCGTACGACAAGTACACGTTCGCGGACGCGTACAACGCCAGCGACTCGCTGTTCGTACAGTCGCCGCTGTTCTTCATGCAGGAGAACAACGGAAACTACACGGCAAACATCGTCTACACCAGGCTGACCGTCCGCTTCTAATCAGGGGATAGGGAATAGGAAATAGGGGAGAGGCGGGAGGGGAAACCCTGTCGCCCTCCCCTTTCTTTTTCTAACACCTGCCCCCTCCCCGCCTCCGGCCTCTCGCTGCACGTTCCTACTTGCTCGCCTTGAACGTCAGCGCCGCGCCGTTGGTGCAGTAGCGTTGCCCGGTCGGCCGCGGGCCGTCGGGGAAGACGTGGCCCAGGTGGCCGCCGCAGCGGCTGCAGTGGATTTCCACGCGAAGCGCTCCGAGCGTCCGATCCTCGCTCGTGCCCACCGCGCCCTCGACCGCCGCATAGAAGCTCGGCCAGCCGCTCCCGCTCTCGTACTTCGTGTCCGCCGTGAACAGCGGCTGCCCGCAGCCCGCGCAAGCGAACATCCCGTCCCGGTGCTCTTCGAGAAGCGGGCTCGTCCCCGGGTACTCGGTGTCGTGCCGGCGGAGCACGGCATATTGTTTCGGCGTCAGCGACGCCTGCCACTCTTCGTCGGTCTTCGCAACCGGAAACGCCTGAGACGCGTGCGGGGCTTCCTTGGGCATGGTGGTATACGCCTTCCACGTGAGGTAGGCCGGCGCGGCGGCCGCAGCCATCGTTGCCAGGGCAAGAGTGATCAGCTGGGATCGTGTCATCGGGCGACCGGGCCGGTCACCTCGTAGGACTCCTCGCGGAAGCCGCAGGATTCAGACTGCCGCATCCCGGACGCCATGGGCGGACGGAGGCCAGGCCGTCAGACCCGGCACCACCTCTACTGCGGGCCAGCCGGTCCGGGAGTGAGACGCGCCAACGGGATGCCGAGCTCCCGCGCCACGGCCCGCAACTGAACCTGGATGGCCTTCACGTTTCGCGGCCCCATGCGCAGAAGCTGCTTCTGCGCCGGCGACAGCGCCTCGAGGTCCTCGCGCTCGTACCTGAACGAGAGGACGCGCGGCTGCAGGGCGATGGGCTCGTCGACCACCGGCGTCTGCAGGAGATGGACGATCGCGCGCTCGACCGCGACGTCCAGATCGCCCTGCGGGTGGCCCAGCTCCGCGTACGCCTCGATCAGGCGCGGCTTGAGAATCGAGTAGATGTGGGCCAGGCCGGCCGCGTCCATCGACGTGGCGGCATTGGCGATCCCGTCGTACCGCGAGAATGACCGCGGATCGGCGGTGGTGACGCCGCCCTCGGAAAGCGTCCGGAACGGTGCTCGCGGGGCGAGCGCGCGCGCGTGCTTGGCGGGCGACGTGCCGTCCGCCACGTTCTCGACCGACACCACGAAGGCCCGGATGAGCCCGTCCGTGGCCAGCCATGACGCCAGCGTCGGGCTTGCCGACAGCTTGCCCAGCAGCTCGCGTACGAGCGGATCGGTGAGCACCAATGGCGGCAGATCGATGGGTGCGACGCTCGGTCCCAGCGGGTCTCGTGCCTCGGTCTGACGGGCAGCCGTCGCCTGGGCGGCGGGCTCCGCGGCAGGCGGCGGGGATGCCCGCCTGAAGAGGACCACGCCCACGGCCACGGCGGCGACGGCGAGCAGGACCGCAGCAATCCAGAGAGGTGCGCGCCGGCCCCGGTCGGGCTCCTGTCCCGGCGGTTCCCCCTCGGAACCGAGACGGAAATCGTCCAGCCTGTCCATGGTGTGCTCCTGCTCCCGTGCTATTTAAACCCGAAACGCACCCTGATGTCGTATCCTTTCGCGAAACGGTGACAGGCCCCATTTTGTGGTGAGGCGATGAGCACGTCTTCGCGGTACCTCGTTCCGGCGGCGATCCATCGGAACGAGCAGGAAATCTCCCGGAGCCGGTTCATCACCACCATCGGCCGCGTGTCGACGGTCGAAGAGGCCCAGGCATTCATCCGTGCCGTCGCGAACGAGTTCAGTGCCGCCACGCACAACTGCTGGGCCTACGTGGTCGGGCCGCCCGGCGACACGGGCCGCATCGGGATGAGCGACGCCGGCGAGCCGCATGGCACCGCGGGCCGGCCGATGCTGAACGCCCTGCTGCACGGGCCTGTGGGCGACATCGTGGCGGTCGTCACGCGCTACTACGGCGGCACCAAGCTGGGCACGGGCGGGCTCGTGCGGGCTTACGGCGGGGGCGTGCAGGCGGCGCTCGCCACCCTGCCCGTGACCGAGCGCATCGAGTACCTCTCGATGGCCGTCACCATCGACTATGCGAGGCTGACCGCGCTGCAGCAGCTCTGCACCGAGCACGAGGCCGAGATCCTCGGCCAGGAATTCGCCGAACAGGTCCGGGTCACGCTGAAAGTACCCGACGGGAACGCCCACCGCTTCCGTGCCGCGCTGCTCGACGCGACGCGCGGCCAGGCGTCCCTCACCGAACAGAGGGGTCGGGACTAATTACGCAACATACGAAATTGAATTTCAGATTTGTCGTTTGCGTAATTAGTCCCGACCCCTATTGCCCGACCCCTATTGGCTGTCAGGCTCGGCTCCACTCGCGGATCTTGGCGATTTCGTCCGATGGGACGTGCAGGAATTCGAGGAACTCCTGGTGCTCGGCGGGAGCGGCCTTCTCGAACTCTTTGTGCCAGCGGTGCATGTGGTCCTCGGTGAACCCGGCCGCGCGCATGACCTCCACCCATTTGTCCTTCGTAATCATCTGAATCCTCCTGAGACTGCGTGACCGCTCCAGCAGGCGCAGGATTGCGCGCTGGTGGCCGCGGAGCGTCTCGATCTCCGCGTCGATCTCCACCAGCCGGCGTTGCAGGATGGCGGCCGCACCGCCTCGCCAGTGCCGTCACGGTCATGTCGCCTCTGACTCCAGGATCAACCTGTCTATGATAGACAGGTCAAGCCCTCGCGGCATCTCCATTCGGAGCCGCGGTCGATCCCCGGTGTCCCGACCTTGGCCGGTGCCAGCCTCCGGAGGTACGCTCAGCGGATGACGGCCGGACAGGCCCCCACCGTGTGGCGGCGCGCAGCGATCTACGGAAGCCTCTGGGCGGCATCCGAGATCGTGGTCGGCAGCTTCCTGCACAACCTCCGGATCCCGTTCGCCGGCAGCCTGCTGGCCGCATTCGGAGTGCTCGTGATGACGGCGGGGCACCGGTCCTGTCCGGAGCGCGGCCTGATCTGGCGCTCCGCCGTGGTCTGCGCCCTCATGAAGTCGATCTCGCCAAGCGCGGTCATCCTCGGGCCGATGGTCGGCATCGCGATGGAAGGCATGCTGCTCGAGGCCTGTGTCCGCCTGCTGGGCGGCCATGCCGCCGGATACCTCGTGGGCGGCGCGCTCGCCGTGTCGTGGTCGATGGTCCAGCGCCTACTGAGCGCCCTGATCGCTTTCGGGCCGGACGTGGTCCGCCTGTACATCGAGGCTTACGGCTTCGCGTCGCGCGTGCTGGGCGTCTCGCGATTCGGTCCGTTCGACCTGATCGCGACGCTCATCATCGCCGAATGGATGATTGGCCTTACGGCGGCAGCCCTGGGCCTGCGCATCGCTCGGCAGGCCGCCCGGGTTCCCTCCGCGGCACACGCAACGATCGGTGTTCCCGGCGTCGCCGCCGCCGCCCCGATCGTGGCCGAGGGCTCGTGGTCGCTTGCCCGTTTCGGGCTCGTGTCAGCCGGCCTGTTCGCCGGCATGGCTGGCCTGAGCTTCGTGCCGTTGTGGCTCGGCGTACTGTACGTGGCGGCGTTTGCCGCGATCGTGCTGAGGGTTTACCCGCGCGCCTCGGCGCGCATCCGGCGTCCCGTGCTGTGGCTCGAGCTCGCCGCCGTCATGCTGCTCGCGGGTCTGCTGCTGGGCGGGGTGCGGCATGGTGCTGCCGGAGTCGCGGAGGGCCTGTACGCCGGCTCGGCCATGGTGCTGAGGGCCGTCCTCGTCCTGTTCGGCTTCACCGCCGTGTCGGTGGAGCTGCGCAATCCGCTCATCCTGAGCTACGTCGAACGACGGCGGCTCAGAGGCCTGTCGGACGCCCTCGGCGTCGCCTTCGGCACGCTGCCCGCCTTCACCGCGTCCCTATCGCAGCCGGGCCGGGCCTGGCGTCACCCCGGGCGCCAGGTCGCGGAGCTGGTTCGCCTGGCCAACGAGCTGGTGGTCGCCAGAGGGGACGGCGGCCGCCCCATCCGGACCGTCATCGTCACCGGAGCAACCGGCTCCGGGAAAACGACCATCGTTCAGGCCGCCGTCGAATGCCTGCGCGCCCGGGGCCTGAGCGTCGGCGGCATCCTGGCGCCAGGCCTGCTCGATGACGGCCGGCGCAGCGGATTCGACCTGGTCGATCTCGGGACCGGACAAACGGCCCCGTTGGCGCGCGAGGACGCCGGACCGGGCCTGGCGCACCCGCAGTGGAGCCGCTTTGCGTTCTCGCCTGACGGCCTGGCGCTCGGCGAGCGGGCGCTCGGTCCCGGTGCGTTCGGCGCGGATGTCATCGTGGTGGACGAAGTCGGACCGTTCGAGCTCGCCGGCGGAGGCTGGGCCTCCGCCCTCGACCGCATCGCCCGCGAGTACACGGGCGCGCTGCTGCTCGTCGTGCGGGCGTCCATCCTGGACGCGGTCAGACGGCGCTGGGGATCCGCGGACACGGTCGTGTGGGATGCGTCCGCCACGACGGCGGACAGCATCGTCGAGTCCATCACGCAGAGTGGAGGTCGAGGCTGACGCCTC
>JALOKU010000051.1 GCA_025456345.1 Vicinamibacterales bacterium
AGGTTCCCGCGGGCCGGGCGACGCTCGGTGCCGACCGCGCGGCAATGCCGTTCGGGTGGGACAACGAGTCTCCCGCGTGGTCGGTCGACGTGCCGGGCTTCGCGATCGAGCGCCGCGACGTCACCAATGCGCGGTTTCTCGAGTTCGTGCAGGCCGGCGGCTACCGCGACGCGCGCTGGTGGGACGCCGACGACTGGCAGTGGCTT
The DNA here is from genome assembly GCA_025456345.1 of Vicinamibacterales bacterium. Lineage (GTDB taxonomy): Bacteria > Acidobacteriota > Vicinamibacteria > Vicinamibacterales > JAKQTR01 > JAKQTR01. The sequence continues at coordinate 207 of JALOKU010000051.1, forward strand.
CAGGCGGAAGCGCTCGCGCATCCGCTGTTCTGGGAGCGGGTCGGAGACGCGTGGTTCTGGCGCGGGATGTTCGGATTGATCCCGCTGCCGGCGTCGTGGCCGGTGTACGTCAGCATGGCGGAAGCATCGGCCTTTGCACGATGGCGCGGTGCGCGCCTGCCGACGGAGGGCGAGTTCCAGCGGGCAGCGTTCGGGTCCCCCGGCGGCGAGCGCGAGTATCCATGGGGCGGCGATGCCCCCGAGCCCCGTCACGGTGTATTCGACTTCGCGAGCTGGGACCCCGAGCCGGCGGGCAGCCATCCGGCAGGCGCCAGCGCCTGGGGCGCGGAAGATCTGGTCGGAAACGGCTGGGAGTGGACGAGCACGGCGTTTGCGCCGTTCCCGGGGTTCCGTGCGATGGCGTCGTACCCCGAGTACTCCGCCGACTTCTTCGACGGCGAGCATGTCGTCTTGAAAGGCGCGTCGCCGGCTACGGCGCGCGAACTGCTGCGGCCGACGTTCCGCAACTGGTTCAGAAGGCGCTATCCCTATGTCTATGCGACATTCCGTTGCGTCAAGGCCGATTGAGGCCAGCCGGGCGGCGTTCGCGGAAGACGTTGCGTTCTACCTGACCGAGAGCCCGCGACAACTGCCGTCCCGCTACCTGTACGACGACCTCGGCTCGTCGCTGTTCGAGGCGATCTGCCGCCTCCCGTGGTACCGCGTCGCCAAGATCGAGCAGGCCCTGCTGCGCGCCCACGCCGCCAGCATCTTCGGCCGCCTGCCGGCGATCTCGACGGTCGTCGAACTCGGCCCGGGCAGCGGCGAGAAGCTCCTCACGCTGATGGCGGCCGCGCCCAGGCCCGACGTAACGGTCCACCTGGTCGATGTCTCGCCAGCCGCGCTCGACCAGGCGGCGATCGGGCTGGCGACGCTGCCATCGCTGACACTGGTCGCGCACGAATCGACATACCTGGAGGGGCTGAGGGCGGCACTCGGGCGGCCCGGTGCTGCCGGAGGCGGAGCCCTCGTCGTCTTCCTCGGTTCGAACATCGGCAACTTCGACCCGCCCGCCGTCGATGACTTCCTGCAGGGCGTCCGCGACGCGCTCGGTGCCGGCGGCGCGCTGCTGCTCGGCACCGACCTCGTGAAGCCCGAGGCCGATCTGCTGCTGGCCTATGACGATCCGCTCGGCGTGACGGCCGCGTTCAATCTCAACCTGCTCGTTCGCGTGAACCGGGAGCTGGGCGGCGACTTCGACGTCCGCCAGTTCGAGCACCGCGCGATCTGGAACGCCCGCGAGTCCCGGGTCGAGATGCACCTGGTCAGCCGGCGGCCGCAGCGCGTGCAGGTGAAGGAGCCGGGGATTGACATCACCTTCGACGCCGGCGAGCTGATCTGGACCGAAAGCTCCTACAAGTACCGCGCGGAGGATCTCGCGCCGCTCCTGGCGCGCGCCGGCTTTCGCCTGGCCGGCCAATGGCTGGAGGCCGGCTTCGCCCTGACGCTGGCGCGCGCCGTGTAGACCGGACGTCAGGTCAGCGCCAGGTACTCGTGCACGAACCGCACAACATTCATTCCCTCGCCGACAGCCGATGCCACGCGGTTCATCGCGCTCAGGCCGGCCGGGTTGCCGCCGCCGACCCCAAGACGGGCGCGCTGCAGCCGCAGCCGCGCGACCCGCCCATCCGCGGCGTGCCCTGACCTGCCAGGCGCTGGCGGACCCGAGGAAGTGAGCGCCGCCGCGACGGTGTCGCGGATGCGAGCCGGGCAACGGCCTCTCGCCTTGGTGTACGATATCCGGGCGTTCCGGCCTCGCAACGTTCCGCCGGTCCACACGCGTCACCCGCCCCTCGACATCGGGAGAGATCGCATGGCACGCGCACGCACGACCCGCCCGCACCGCCTTGCCCTCGCCGGGGCCCTCGTCGCGCTCGTCGGCGCGCTGCAGGTGCGGGCGCCGGCGCAATCCGCTCAAACGCCCCTGAACCTCTACGGACGCGGCGCGACGGGCGCGAATGGCGTGGTGGCCGCGGCGAAGCCCGAGGCGTCGCGGGTTGGCATCGACATCCTGAGGATGGGCGGCAATGCCGTCGACGCCGCGGTGGCCACGGGGTTCGCCCTCGGCGTCCTCGAACCGAACGCGTCGGGCATCGGCGGCGGCGGCTTCATGGTGATCAAGCTCGCCAGCATGAAAGAGGCCGTCGTCATCGACTTCCGCCCGACGGCCCCCGCCGCGGCGACGCCCGACATGTACAAGCTCGATGAGCGCGGACACGTCATTGACAACGCGTCGGTCGAAGGCGGCCTGGCTTCGGCGGTGCCTGGCGAGGTCAAGGGCCTGCTCTACGCGCTCGACAAGTACGGGTCGAAGAAGCTCAGCCGCGCCCAGGTGATTCAGCCGGCCATCGACTGGGCCGAGCGCGGCGTTCCCGTCACGGTGAACCTCGCGTCGATCATCAAGGACAACTACGGCAAGCTCAGCAGGTTCGAGAACGGCCTCGCGATTTACTCGAAAGACGGCTTCCCGCCCGAGATCGGCGACACCATCGTCAACAAGGCTCTGGCGAACACGCTGCGCCTCATCCAGGCGAAGGGCGCGGATGCGATCTACACGGGCGACATCGCGGCAAAGATCGTCGCCGAGAACCGCAAGCGCGGCGGCATCCTGACGCTCGAAGACCTGGCCGGCTACCAGGTCAAGGTGCGGACGCCGGTCACCGGCTCCTACCGCGGCTACACCATCGTCACCGCCCCGCCGCCGGCTGGAGGCACGCACGTCCTCCAGTTGCTGAACATCCTCGAGACCGCCGATTTGAGCGCGCTCGGCGAACAGAGCACCGCCGCCGCGCATCTCTGGGCGGAGGCGTGCAAGCTCGTCTTCGCCGATCGCTCGAAGTACTCGGCCGACCCGGACTTCATCCCGGTCCCGGCCGGAGGACTGGCCTCGAAGGCCTACGCGAGGTCGCTGGCGGCGTTGATCAAGCGCGATGCCGTCCTGAAGAACCCCGGGGCCGGTGACCCGTCGAAGTACGAATCCGGCTCGACGACATCCTTCAGCGTGATGGACAAGGACGGGAACATGGTGGCGGTCACCAAGACGATCAACATGTTCTTCGCGTCGGGCGTCGTGGTGCCCGGCACCGGCATCATCATGGGCGACGACATGGACGACTTCGAGCTGAAGCCGGGCTCGGTGAACTCGATCCAGCCCGGCAAGCGCATGCTCTCGAGCATGAGCCCGACGCTCGTGCTCGACCCGCAGGGCCGGCCGTTCATGGCCCTCGGGTCTCCCGGCGCGACGCGCATCATCCCGACGCTGGCGCAGGTCATCTCGAACGTCATCGACAGGGGCATGCCCATCCAGGCGGCGGTCGGCGCACCCCGCCTCTTCCAGGGCCAGGCGGGAAGCCTCGTGCTGGAGGGCCGATACTCGATCAACGCGTACAATGGACTGGTCGCGCTCGGGCACTCGGTGACGGTAAACGCCGATTTCGATGCGTATTTCGGCGGCGTCCACGCGGTGCTCTACGATCACGCGGCGAAGACGCTGCATGGCGGCGCCGATCCGCGTCGCGACGGCCAGGCCGCCGCGTTCTAGCTGTGGAGGAACTGATGGTGAAGACCCATGTCGTGATTGCCGCGGCCATCGTTCTCGCCTGTGCGGGTGCGGCCGCGGCCCAGCCCTACGCGCTGAAGGCCCCCATCGCCACGAAGCCCGCCTTTCTCACGACCGTCGGCCAGAGCGCCGACATCGAGATGGTGAAGGTCCTGCTGGACCGGAGCGCCGTGCCCTACAAGGCCAACGCCCAGGCGAAGGCCGGCGACCTGGCGGCCTCGGGCGCGAAAACGCTGGTGGTGGTGCTCGGCGGCAGCACGAAGGGCCTGGGCGCCGCGGGGATTTCCGCCGACGCCGAGATTGAGCGCGCCAAGGCCCTCTTCGCCGAGGCGAAGAAGCTCGGGATGACGGTCATCGGCGTCCACGTGGGCGGCGAGGCCCGCCGGGGCCAGCTGTCCGACACGTTCATCAAGGCCGCGGTGCCCGCGTGCCAGTACCTGGTGGTGGTGGCCGACGGCGACAAGGACGGGTTCTTCACCAAGCTGGCCGGCGCTGCCATCCCGATGGACAAGGTCGAGCGCATGTCGAAGGCGGTCGAACCGCTGCAGAAAGCGTTCAAGTAAACGGGATGAGCACGCCCGACACGCTGCTGCTCCTGCTGACAGGCGCGTGTTTCGTCGCGCTCGTCGTCGCCGCGAGGCTGCCCGTCTCGCTCAGCCTGGCCGCCGCGTCGGTCGTGCTCGCCTTGGCGGCGGGCAAGGGCTTCCCGCTCGCGCACCTTGTCGAAGGGATGTTCAGCTACCTCGACGTGTCGCTGGTCATCCTCACGGCCATGGTGTTCATGAAGGTGATCGAAGCGAACGGGCTGCTGACCGAGCTGACGCAAAGCCTCATCGCGCTGCTCGGCCGATCGCGGCTGCTCCTCCTGGTCGCGCTGACCATCGTCATCATGTTCCCCGGGATGATCACGGGATCGTGCACGGCGTCGGTGCTCGGCACCGGCGCCATCGTCGCGCCAGTCCTGATGCGGATGGGCCTGCCCCGCGTGACCACGGGCGCGGTGATTTCGAGCGCGGCGGTCTACGGCATGATCGCCCCGCCGGTGAACGTGCCGGTGATGATCATCGGCGGCGGCATCGACATGCCGTACGTGGGCTTCGGGCTGATCCTCACCGTGCTGACGGTGGTCCCCGCGATCCTGACGACGCTCTGGCTGGCCTGGCGGGAGATCGATCGGGACAAGCTGCGCGAGGTCATGGCCGCGAGCCGGGCGGACCTCCGCGGCAGCGCCTTCTGCGGCGGCCGCCGCCTGCTGCTCTACCTGCCGCTGGCCGCGGTGATCGTCCTGATGATGGGGCCCAAGAGCTTTCCGCAGTGGTTTCCGGATCCGCGCCTGCCGCTCACCTTCCTGATTGGCAGCCTGCTCGGCACGTGCACGGGGCGTCGCGTGCAGCTGCTGTCCGCCGCCCGTGGCGGCGTGAGCGAGATCCTCCCGGTGGTCGGCATCCTCGTCGGCGTCGGCATGCTGATCGAGATGCTGACGCTCACCGGCCTGCGGGGCGCCATCGTCGTCGGATCGCTGGCGATTCCAAGCGTGTTCCTGTTCGCCAGCATCGCGGTGATCCTGCCGCTGTTCGGCGGCATCTCGGTGTACGGCGGCGCCAGCGTGCTTGGCGTGCCGTTTGCCCTCGCCCTGCTCGGGCGCAACCAGGTGATCGTGCTGTCGGCCCTGTCGCTCATCGGCGCCATGGGCAGCTACATTCCGCCGGTCGCCTTCACTCCGGTCGTCACCGCCGGGCTGCTCGGGGAACAGTACCTGCCCATCGTGCGCCGGTGCCTCGGGCCGGCGGTGGCGGCGGTCATCCTCGGCACGATCATCCTGATCTACGCGAACCCGGTCGCCAGGCTCTTTGGAGTGTGAGCATGATTACGGTGGTCTATCGAGGCATCGTCGCGGTGGCCGTCATTCTGGTGGTGGCGGAACTGTTCTCCCAGCGCAGCCTCAAGGTGAAGATCAACGCCGGGCTCGTGCTCATCCCGCTGATCCTGCGCGCACTCATGGTGGCGTAGTCTCCGGAGTCTGGCATGGCATTCGGCCGAAACACCATCGTCTCTATGGTCGTCCTCGCGTTCGCGCTCGGCGCGGTCGCGGCCGTCATCCCGAGCTACCGTGCGGCTGAGCAGGACGATGTCATCCGGAGAGGGCCGGGCGTGACGGAGGTCCGCAAGCTCTCGACGTGGTTCGAGGGCCTCGGCGGCACCAACGGCGACACGGACGTCTACGTGCTCGACTCCGGCAAGCCGGGCGCGACGGGCCTTGTCCTGGGCGGGACGCACGGCAACGAGCCCGCCGGCTACATGACGGCCATTCTCATCGTCGAACACGCGGTGCCAACGGCAGGGCGGCTGCTGGTCATCCCGCACGCGAACCGGTCGTCGGTGACGCACACCGACTATCAGGAGGCGTCGCCGCGCGAGCTCGAGTTCCAGGGCGCGTCGGGCCGCCGCGCGTTCAGGTACGGCAGCCGGGCCACGAACCCCACCGACCAGTGGCCGGATCCCGACATCTACGTCCATGCCGCGTCGGGGCAGCAACTCTCAGGAGCGGAGACGCGCAACCTGAACCGCGCGTATCCCGGCCGGGCGGACGGCACGTTCACCGAGCGGGTGGCGTACGGCATCGCGTCGCTCGTCCGATCCGAGAAGGTGGACTTCGTGGTCGACCTGCACGAGGCGTCGCCCGAGTACCCGGTCGTGAACGCCATCGTGGCGCACGAGCGGGCGATGCCAGTAGCGTCGGCGGCGGTGCTGAACCTCGAGTTCGAGGACATCACGATCGGCCTCGAGCCGTCGCCGAAGAACCTGCGCGGGCTCTCGCACCGCGAGCTTGGCGACGCGACGGATGCGCTGGCCATGCTGTGCGAGACGTCCAACGTGTCGCAGGGACGGTTGCGCGGCGCCACCGATGCGAGACAGGTGATCGAGGGCACCGACGACAAGTACCTGCACGCAGCCGGGCTCGGGCGGCTCTCCGTGCCATTCGACGAGCACGGGTGGCCCATGAAGCAGCGTGTGGGCCGGCATGCGGCGACGGTCGTGGCGATCCTCGCCGCCTTCACATCGGCGCATCCAGACAGGCCGATTTCCCTCAGCGGTCTCCCCTCCTACGCCGACCTCATGGCGAAGGGACTCGAACCGTACCTGTAGGAGTTGGCCGGCGACGCTGCCCATGCCTCTTGCGTCTGGCGGGCCATCGTCTGTAAAGTGGGCCCGCCTGCCTATGCCGTTGCGCCTGCGTCCCGGCGCGTCGACGCGGGAGAGGCTGCTCCTCGCCCTCTGTGGCGTCGTGTTGCTGGTCGCGGCCTTCAATCTCGGATTCCGCCTCAACCGGGAGTACGTGCAGGAGTGGGATGAGTCGCTCTACGCCACTTCGGCCTGGGAGATGGTGCAGAGCGGCCAATGGGTCGCGCACACCTTCCGCGGCGAGCTCGACTACTACAACACCAAGCCGCCCCTGAACTTCTGGTTCATCGCGCTCTCGTTCAAGGCATTCGGCGCCCACCTCCTGTCGTTGAGACTCGCGTCGGTTGCGGCCGCGTCGTGCACGATCGCCGTGGTGATGTGGTGGGCGTGGCGCAACCTGGGGGCCGCGACCGCCCTGCTGTCGGGCCTCACGCTCTCAACGATGTTCGCATTCTTCTACGTGCACGCGGCCAGAACCGCCAACACCGACGCGGTCAACACGCTGCTCGTCGTGCTGACGGTCGTCACGTTGTGGGCGGCCCGCGACGCGCGATGGCGGCTGCTCTGGCTCGGCCCGATTCTCGCCGCCGTGTTCCTGCTGCGCGGCATGGCGGTCGTCCTGCCGCTCGCGATCATCCTGCTGTACGAGACCTGGAGCCGCGGGTTCCGTCGGGGGCACGTCCTTCCGGCGATCTGCGCCCTCGCGCTTGCCCTGTTCCCGGTTGGCGCATGGATGCTGGCTCGGTACCGGATCGATGCGTGGCGGTTCCTCGGGCGCCTCTTCTGGTATGACTTCGTCGCGCGCACCACGCGCAGCATCGAGGACCACCCGGGCTCGGTCTTCTACTACCTCGGCGTCCTGGTGAAATACCACTACGACTGGCTGTTGGCGGCGCTGGTGGCGCTGCTGCTGTTCCCCGTCCCGCGCGAGCGGTGGCGGGAGGCTGGCCGCGCGCTTCGAACCGGGGCCGGCCCCTTGCCCCTGCTGGCGTCGTGGGCCGTCGTCGCCGCCGCCATCCCCACGGCGATGACGACGAAACTCGCCTGGTACCTCCACCCGTTCTATCCGGTCTTCGCCATCGGCGTCGGCGCGGTCCTCGCCCATGCCGTGGCCGCCGCCGTTTCACCGTCCGCCGCGCGCTGGCGGCGCGTGGCGCTCGCCGCCGTCCTCGGCTTGATCGTAGGCGTCGCCGAGGGGCGGCTCGTCTACTACTCCCACGTCTACCGCGATCTGGCGTCCTCGAGCCAGGGCCTGATGCTCGCTGAGCGCCAGAACCTCAAGGGCCGGCAGATCTTCGGCGCCAGGTGGAATCGCGCCGAGATCTTCGTGGCCGAGGCGCTCGTCGGCGCGCCGCACCGGCTCGCCCCCGACCTCGAGGACTTCCTGCGAGACAGCCGGCCCGGCGATTACTTCCGCACGTACTCCGTCCTCGATCACCGCTCCGTCGCGCTGGTCGCCTCGACCCGGCGCGCGCATCTCTACAAGCGGGTCGAGTAGGCGCGCGGCATCGGTGATACGATGCCGTACATTCACCACCTGCGGCGGAGGCCCGATCATGAAGCGGAACTATCACTGTCCGAAGTGCTACGGGATCCTGAATCCCAACGTGAAGGTCATCCTGAAGACCGAGTGCGGCGGGCGGACGGCGCTCCTGCTCTTCAGCCCGCAACCGGGCAACTACCACGTCATCGCCCCTGAGTCGTTCCCCCTCAAGAAGGACGACGAGGTCCGGTTCTCGTGCCCACTGTGCTCGCGCGACCTCACGTCGAAGCGCGACAAGTCGATGGCGGAGATCACCTTCTCCACCCCCGGAGGCCAGGGCGGGCGCGTGGTGTTCTCGCGCCTCTACGGGCATCACGAAACGTACTTCGTCACGAAGGAAGAAGTGCGCAGTTTCGGCCGGCATGCGGACCGCGACGGCGTCAACTACTGGGGCGCCGGGCCGAAGGACTAGTCAGGCCACCAAGTGGCCCGTGTAGCCGCGGGCCACCAGTTCCTCCCACGCGGCCCAGACTTCGTCCGGAATTGGCTGGGGCACCTGGAAGCCGCGCTCGGCGTAGACGCGCATGCGCTGCACGTCCCCCACCAGGATATTGATCACGAGGTCACGCGGGATCTGCGGCGTCGGGTAGTCCTCGTACGGAATCGGCGGCGAGGTCACCTGCAGGCCGGGTTCCGGCCAGCGCCGCTTGAAGGTGGCCCACGCGCGGCGCTCCATGTACGGCTTCTGCACCAGGATGATGCGGGACGGCCGCACGCCCGCCGACTCCAGGCGCGCGCGCGAGCGGTCGATGTTCTCGCCCGTATTGGTGGAAGTATCCTCGATCAGGATGGCCGATCGCGGCACGCCGAGGCGCACGGCGGCGTCGGCGAAGGTGGCCGCTTCGCTTTTCTCGAAGCGGCCGGCGGTCAGCCGGCCCACGTTGCCCGAGCACAGCATGAGCGGCGCCAGCCCCTGCAGGAACAGCCGCGCGCCGTGTTCGCCGACGCGCACGTCGTTGCTGCCCAGCACGAGGATCACGTCGGCCGGCGTGAGCGCGTGGCCGAGCCGCATGTAGTCCCACAGCACGCGGGCGAGTTCGTCGGTACTCATGGCGGCCGTCGCTCAGCCCCGGCCTGTCGCCGGGCCAGGATCGGACGGGTAGAACCCGAGCACCTTGTAGGACACGCCCTGCGAGCCAAGCGCCGACAGCGCGCGCGCCACATCGTCGTTGGCCGGGTCTCCCGCGAAGTCGATGAGGAACGTGTAGCTGCCGCGCCGGCCGGCGATCGGGCGCGACTCGATGCGCGAGAGGTTCACGCGGTGGTCCGCGAAGGCGCCGAGGGCCTGCATCAGCGCGCCGGATCGATCCTCGGTGGTCAGGACGATCGAGCCCTTGTCGGCCGGTCCGGTGTGGAGCTGCCGCGACAGCACGACGAACCGTGTCTCGTTGGCATGGTGGTCGGCCACGTCCTCCGCGACGATGTCGAGGCCGTAGAGCCTGGCCGCGAGAGGGCTGGCGATCACGCCCACGCCCCTAGCCCCGTCGAACATCAACCAGCGCGCGGCTCCGGCCGTGTCGTGGAACGGGTCGGGCGTGATGCCGTGCCGCGCGAGGAACCCGCGGCACTGCAGGAGCGCCTGCGGGTGCGACCGCACCGACCGGATCTCTGCCAGGGCGGAGCCGGGAAGGGCCATCAGGCACTGCTGGAGCGGCAGCCGCACCTCGCCGACAATCGAGAGCGGCGTCCCGATCAGCAGATCGGTGACCTCGTTGACCGCGCCCCCGAGCGTGTTCTCCACCGGCACGACGCCGCGGTCGACGGCGCCGGAGGCGACTCCGTCGAAGACCTCGGCGAACCCGCGGCAGGCGACCGGCACCAGGGTGGGGTCCCAGCGATCGAGGGCCATCTCGCTCCAGGCGCCGTGTTCGCCCTGGAAGGCGCCGAAGCGCGGCCGCCGGGCCTGCAGGCGTTTACTTTCGTCGATGATCGACCGGTAGAGGCCGCCGACGAAGTCGTCGCTGAGCAGGCCGTAGGCGGCCGAGCGCACGCGCGTGAGCACCTCGTCTTCGCGGCTGCGGTCGGTGATGGCCGCCTTGAGCCGGGCGGTCTGCAGCGCGTACTCGATGCGCTGGTCGAGCAGCCTGAGCAGCTTGCGGTCGGTGTCGTCGATCTGGGCCCGAAGCTCGGCGAGCCTGGCCCGGCCGTGGTCCTCAGGCTCCTGCGGGCGTGGTGCGGCGTCGTCCATCCCAAGACGATACCGCGCCCGAGGCGATCGTGCGCTATTAATCTTGCTTATCATGTGTTCATGATTATTCACTGTGATGATTGACGGCGTTTCCGCTATAAGTGAACCATGCCTCCCGGACGCGCCCCCCGGCGCAGCGCGGCCCTCACCGAGGGCGCCCACCGAGCGCCGGCGCGCGCCATGCTCAAGGCCGCCGGCCTCTCGGACGCGGATCTCGCCCGGCCGCTCATCGGCGTGGCCAACACGTGGATCGAGATCGGGCCCTGCAACTACCACCTGAGAGCGCTCGCGGCCGACGTGAAGGCCGGCATCCGCGAGGCCGGCGGCACGCCCCTCGAGTTCAACACCGTGTCGATCTCGGACGGGATCACCATGGGCACGGCCGGCATGAGGGCCTCGCTCGTCAGCCGCGAGGTCATCGCGGACTCGATCGAACTGGTCGCGCGCGGCAACCTGTTCGACGGCCTGGTCGTCCTGGTCGGCTGCGACAAGACGATTCCGGGCGCCGTAATGGCCCTTGCCCGCCTCGACATCCCCGGCACCGTGCTTTACGGCGGCGCGATCGCCCCGGGCTCCTGGGAAGGCCGCGACGTGACGATCCAGGACGTGTTCGAGGCCGTCGGCGCCCACGCGGCCGGCCGTCTCGACAGCAGCCGCCTGAAGGCGCTCGAGGATCACGCCTGCCCGGGCGCGGGGGCGTGCGGCGGCCAGTTCACGGCGAACACGATGGCGGCCGTCTGCGAGTTCCTCGGCATCGCCGCCATGGGCAGCGGCAGCGTGCCGGCGGTCGACCCGCTGCGGCGCGACGTCTGCGCCCGCATCGGACGCCTCGTCATGGATCTGGTCGACCGCGACCTGCGCCCGAGCCGCCTCATCACCCGGCCGGCTCTCGAGAACGCCATCGCCGGCGTGATGGCCACCGGCGGCTCGACCAACGCCGTCCTGCACCTGCTCGCCATCGCCCGCGAAGCCGGCGTCCCGCTCACGATTGACGACTTCAACCCGGTCAACGACCGCATCCCGCTCATCGCGGACCTCAAGCCGGGCGGCCGATTCGTCGCGAACGACCTCTATCGCGCCGGCGGCATCGCGCTCGTCGCGCGGCGCCTGCTCGAGGGCGGCCTGCTGCACGGCGACGCGACGACCGTCACCGGCCGATCGATTGCCGAGGAGGCGGCGGGCGCCCGCGAGACGCCCGGCCAGGAGGTGGTGCGTACGCTCACCGATTGCCTCAAGCCGACCGGGGGCCTGGTGATCCTCAAGGGCAACCTCGCGCCCGACGGCTGCGTGGTGAAGGTCGCCGGCTCCACGCGCCTCGCGCACACCGGCCCGGCCCGCGTCTTCGACAGCGAGGAGGCCGCGTTCGCCGCCGTCGACGCCGGCGCCATCCGCGCCGGCGACGTCGTCGTCATTCGCTACGAAGGCCCGGCCGGCGGGCCCGGCATGCGCGAGATGCTGGCGGTGACGGCCGCGCTGGTCGGTGCCGGCCTCGGCGATTCCGTGGCCCTGCTCACCGACGGCCGCTTCTCGGGGGCCACCCGCGGGCTCATGGCCGGCCACGTCGCCCCTGAGGCGGCGCGCGGCGGCCCCATCGCCGCGGTCCGCGACGGCGACCCCGTCACCTTCGACATCGCCGCGCGGGAGTTGCGCCTGGGCGTCGCCGACGCCGAGGTGCAGCGGCGCCTCGCCGCGTGGGCGCCGCCGGCGCCGGCGTTCACCACCGGCGTCATGGCCAAGTACGCGCGGCTCGTCTCGTCGGCCTCGGAAGGAGCGGTCACCGGATGACCCGCACGTCCGCACGCGCATCGGGCCGCCGCCTCGAGCCCCGCATGCTCACCGGCGCCCAGATCGTCCTGGAGTGCCTTACGCGGGAACGCGTCTCCCACGTGTTCGGCTACCCGGGCGGCGCCATCCTGCCCGTCTACGACGTGATGCCGGCCTACCCCATCCATCACGTGCTGGCGCGGCACGAACAGGGCGCCGTGCACATGGCCGACGGCTTCGCGCGGGCGGGCGGCGGCGTGGGCGTGGCCATGGCCACGTCCGGTCCCGGCGCCACCAACATGGTGACGGGCATCGCCACCGCCATGATGGACTCCTCGCCCCTGGTCTGCATCACCGGCCAGGTGTCGAGCTCGCTCATCGGGTCGGACGCGTTTCAGGAAACCGACATCACGGGCGTCACCCTCCCGATCACGAAACACAACTACCTCGTGACGGAGGCGGACGAGATCGCCCCGGCGCTGCGCGAGGCCTTCTACATCGCGCGATCGGGCCGCCCGGGGCCGGTCCTGGTCGACATCACGAAGGACGCCCAGCAGGGCTCCTGCTCGTTTGACTGGGAGGCGGCCGAACCGAAGCCACCCGGCTACCGGCCCGATCACCGGCCGCGCGCGGCCGAGGTCCGCCACGCCCTCGACCTCATCAACGGCTCGGCGCGCCCCGTCATCCTCCTCGGGCACGGCGTGATCCTCGGCGAGGCCGAGAACCTCGTGAAGGCCTTCGCCGAGCGCACCACGATTCCCGTGGCGATGACCCTGCTCGGCATCGGCGCGTTCCCGGGCTCGCACCCGCTGAACCTCGGCATGATGGGCCTGCACGGCGAGGCGTGGGTGAACGAGGCGGTCCAGCAGGCCGACCTGCTCATCGCCCTCGGCATGCGCTTCGACGACCGGGTCACCGGCAAGCTCGCCGAGTTCGCGCCGGGCGCGCGCAAGATACACGTCGAGATCGATCCCGCCGAGGTCAACAAGAACGTGCCCGTGGACGTGGGCCTGATCGGCGACGTGCGCGACGTGCTCGAGGCGCTGCTGCCCGGCGTGACGCCCAACGATCACGCCGCCTGGCTCGCGCACATCGACGGCCTGCGGGGCCACGCGACAGCGCGCAGCATCCAGGGCTTCGACGACGACGGCCATCTGTACGCCGCGCACGCCATCCACGATCTCTGGCAGGCCACGCGCGGCCGGGCGCTGGTCGTCACCGACGTCGGCCAGCACCAGATGTGGGAGGCGCAGTACTACCGGCACGAGTCCACCCGTTCGCTCATCACCTCGGGCGGCCTCGGCCCGATGGGCTTCGCCGTGCCGGCGGCGATCGGGGCCAAGCTCGCGAGGCCCGACGCCGACGTCTGGGCGATTGTCGGCGACGGCGGCTTCCAGATGACGATGGCCGAGCTCGGCACCATGGTCCAGGAAGGCGTCAAGGTCAACATCGCCATCATCAACAACGGCTGCCTCGGCATGGTGCGGCAGTTGCAGGAGTTCTTCTACGGCGCGCGCTACCACGCGACGCCGCTGGTGAACCCCGACTTCGTCACGCTGGCCAGCGCCTACGGCATCCGCGGCATCCGCGTGACCGAACGCGCTGGCGTCGCCGCCGCGGTGGCAGCCGCCGCGGCCCACGACGGCCCGGTCCTGCTCGACATCCGCGTCGAATCCGGCGACGCGGTTTACCCGATGGTCGCCGCCGGCGCTGGCCTGGACCAGATGATCCGGCGGCCGGCCCAGGAGGCAACCCGATGAGCTCCACCTTCGTGGTGTACGTGGAAGACAAGCCCGGCGTGCTGAACCGCGTGGCGTCGCTCTTCCGCCGCCGCGCGTTCAACATCGAGTCGCTCACCGTCGGCCACACCGACACGCCGGGCGTCTCGCGCATGACGATCGTCGTGGGCACCGACCGCGACGGCGCGCGCAAGGTCGAGGCGCATCTCTACAAGCTCGTCAACGTGCTCCGTGTCGACGATGTGACGTCGACCCCCGCTGTCTTCCGCGACCTGGCGATGATCAAGGTGCAGGCCTCGGCCGAGACGCGGTCGCACATCATGCAGCTGGTCGACGTCTACCGCGCGCGCATTGTCGACGTCGCGCCCGATTCGCTCATGGTCGAGGTCACCGGCACCGAGGACAAGATCGACAGCCTGCTCGACGTGCTGCGCCCCTACGGGGTGCTCGAGGCCGTGCGTACCGGCCGGGTGGCGATGGCGCGAGGCGCGGCGCGGACGCCGCGTGTGCGCCCCGCGTCGGCGGCGCTGCGGGGGCCGATGCCCCGGATTCCCCGCGAGCCCGCAGCGAGCGGTCCCGTGCAGCTGACCGCGTGAGCGACAACGGGGTCTGACCCCAACCAGGAGCGCAGTGGGGTCTGACCCCGACGAGGTGAACCATGGCCACGATCTATTACGACAAGGACGCGAACCTCGAGCTCATCCGCCGCCGCAAAGTGGCGATTATCGGCTACGGATCGCAGGGCCACGCGCACGCGCTGAACCTCAAGGACAGCGGCGCGACGGTCACCGTCGGCCTGCCGGCCGGCAGCCGGTCGCGCGCGAAGGCCGAGGCGCAGGGGCTCCGCGTCGCGAGCGTCGCCGAGGCCGCCGCGAGGGCCGACGTCATCATGCTGCTCGCGCCCGACACGAAGCAGCCGGCCATCTACACGGCGGGCATCGAGCCGCACCTGACGGCCGGCAAGATGCTGATGTTCGGTCACGGCTTCAATATCCGCTTCGGCACGATCGTGCCGCCGCCGGACGTGGACGTGACGATGATCGCGCCCAAGTCGCCGGGGCACCGCGTCCGCGAGGTCTACCAGGAGGGCGCCGGCACGCCGGCGCTGCTCGCCATCCATCAGGACGCCACGGGCCAGGCCCGCGCGGTCGCGCTGTCGTACGCGAGGGGCATCGGCGTCACACGGGCCGGCGTCATCGAGACCACGTTCAAGGAGGAAACGGAGACCGACCTGTTCGGAGAGCAGGCGGTGCTGTGCGGCGGCGTGAGCGCGCTCATCAAGGCCGGATTCGAGACGCTCGTCGAGGCGGGCTACCAGCCGGAGATCGCGTACTTCGAATGCCTGCACGAGCTGAAGCTCATCGTCGATCTCATCTACCGCGGCGGACTCAACTACATGCGCTACTCGGTGAGCGACACGGCCGAGCACGGCGACTACACCGGCGGCCCGCGCATCGTCACCGACGAGACGCGCCGGGAGATGCGGCGGATGCTGGCCGAGATTGTCGACGGCACCTATGCGAAGGCGTGGATCGCCGAAGACCGGGCCGGCCGGCCGCGGTTCACGGCCACGCAGCAGGCGGAACGGCAGCACCAGATTGAAGACGTCGGCGCGCGGCTGCGCGCGATGATGCCGTTTCTCGACGCGGTCACGGTCGAGACCGAGCGACCCGCCACGGCCGGCTCCTGACATCTGGCCGCGCTTCGGGATCGTCAGTTCCTCGGGCGCGGGTCCTGTCCGAGACGTTTCCTTCTGTCCTCGGGTGACCTTCGCCTGTCCCTGCGCCCTTCGACGGAGCTCAGGGCGCCCCGAGCCTGTCGAGGGGCGGGCAGAAGGAAAGCGCCTCGGCCACCCACGCCCTGGGGGTCGCGACTCCGAATCGTCGCTTCCTAGTCCTGATGAGCGTGGCCCGGAGCCGCTCGGCGACGGCCTGCTCGTCGGCGGTGTACTCGACGCCGCCGACTCGCTGGAGATTCCGGTGCTGCACGGCGGCAAGGGTCTGGTTGGGGAGCACGTTCCAGTAGGACGTCACGACCTGGTGCTCGACGCGGGTGCCCGTGCCGAGCGCGGCTCCCTTGGCGGCCTTCAGGATCCGGCCCCAGATCTGCCTGATGACGGCGGCGTATCGCTCTTTGTTCGCGCCTGCGGAGGCCGCGATGGCCCCCCGGCCGGCGGCGCCTGCCCGGCCGTCCAGTTGCCGCCGGCCAGGGTGATGATGGCGGCGGAAACTGCGGCGTGTCGGTACATGGCTCCTCCCTGGCACCCGGTTGCGGCCCGGGCGCAGTCCGGCTGGTCTGAACGCACAGACCCGATTCCACCCGAACCGCCGCAACCCCCAGACCCGGCGGCAAGAAACACGGAACATCTCCTGCGCCACGACCGTCCAGATGTTCTAGAATGAGCCATTCCAAAAAGCTAGGGGCTCGCCCGAGCCCGGTTGCAGGTGGGGGTATCCCAGGAGGTTGGGTATGAGGCAGGTACTGACAGTCGTCGCAGTCGCGCTCGTCGTATCGCTCGTATGGGCCCCGGTAACGTCGGCCCAGACAAAGTGGGTCAGGGGAACGGTGGTCAGTGTCACCGGTGACACCTTCGTGGTCAAGGCCGCGGGCCAGGAGATGACGTTCAAGGTAGACACGTCCACCGAGCTCACGGCCCGCGGGGCTGGGAAGGCGCAGGCGGCGGCGGAAGCGAAGGGGGCCGCTGGCGTCAAGTTCGCGGACTTTGTGAAGTCAGGCGTGGGCGTCGAAGTCCACTACAAGGACGTGGGCGGCACGATGATGGCGACGGAGGTGCACTCAGGACTGCCCCCGACTGAAGGGTCGGTGTCCAAGGAATCCACGTCGGGCGGCAGCGCGCGCGGCACGATCACGGCGATCAGCAACGCGTCGGTCAGCGTGAAGGGCGACGCGCAGGACTGGACCTTCTCGGTCGATCCCAAGACCCTCGTCCTCGGCACCGGCATGGGCACGATTACGAGGCAGTTCAAGGAGCAGGGCAAGTCGCCCACCATCACCGACCTGCTGGGCGTGAACGACAGGATCGTCGTGTACTTCAAGGAGGCCGGCGGGGCTGTGCGGGCCTCCGAGATCCGCGTGATCGCGAAGGCCGCGAAGTAATAGCGCCGGGTTCCTCACGCGTGCCCTGCGGCCGGCGTGCGTCGCGGCATTCCGGCCGCACACGCGTTTGACGGTGTTAGCATGAGGGCGCCCGGAGCGCCGATGACACCCGTCGAACACGACGTCTACCTCTGCTGCCGCGACGCCGAAGAGCGGGGCATGGTGTCGGCGGTTGCCGACGGCCTCACTCGCCTCGGGTTCCGCGTCTGCGTCGCAGGGCGGGAGCCTGGCGCGGCGCAGGGCCCTGGCCGCCTTGCGGCGATCGAGAAGGCGCCCGACTTCGTGCTCCTCTCGTCTCCAGCCCCAGGCGGGCCGCCGGGCAGCGGCCCCGACCCACGCGCCGCGGACCTGGCACACGCGTTCAAGACCAGACGGAACATCCTGGTGCTGGCGGACCCGGCCCACGAGGATCCGCTTGCGGCAGCCGAGCCTCCCGGGCGTCCCAGGCTGGCCGCCTGGCAGCGGGTCGCCTATGATCCTGCCCGCACACGCGAATCGATCGCGCTTGTCGGGCACAGGCTCCTCACGTCCTCCGAGGTCGATGACCGCCGGCTCATGCGAAGGGCGAAGTGGGCATTCGCCGCCCTCGGTCTGATCCTCGCGATTGCCGTAGCGAGCAGGGCTGTGCCCCTGGCGGTGCACTGGTGGAACCGTCCGGCGGCGCCGCCGCCGCTGCCCCGGTTCACCCTCTACTGGTCGGCGGCCGGCCAGCGGCTGCAGAACGGACAGTGGACCGCGTTCTCCATCGCGGACGGCAGCGCGGTGGCCGGTGGCGATCGGATCAGGCTGGCGTTCAGCGTCGGGAGCGACGGCTACGCGTACGTGGTCGTGAGGGACGCGCAAGGAGGTGTTTCGCTCCTGCACCCTGGCGTGACGTTGCGAGGCGCCAGCCGCGTGCGCGCCGGCAGTGTGTACCTGGTTCCTGGCGACAGCCCCTGGTTCCCGGTGGATGCTCGAGCGGATCTCGCCGCGATCTACCTGTTCGCGGGGCACGAACCGCTGGAGAATCTGGAGGAACTGCTGGAGGAGCCCGAGGGCGGCGTCAAGCCAGCGGCTCGCCTCGAGCTGCTGACCTCGACGCTGGCGGGCTTGCTCGACGGCAAGCACGGCACGGCGCAGGGCCCGTTTCGCAGCCGCGGGGGCCGGGAAATCGTCGATGGCCTCCAGCCGGTCCCACCACCCGCTGGCTGGCCCGCCTCGCTGACGGGCGGCTCGGGGGTGCCCCGCGCGCCCGCGATCCAGACGGGCCTGCTGAGCGCGGTCGTGGAAATCCGCATCGCGAGCGGCACGCAGGACTGACAGACACGCGCCATCGAGAGTAAGATCCAGCCGATGCCGGCGGTTTCCGTCCCTCCAGACTGGGCAGACCTGCCCGACGAGACGTTGCTCGACTTCCGCCTGTGCGACCTGCCCATCCGCATCGACGGCAGCATGCTCGAGGCCCGCATCGGCGAGCTGCGGCGCGAACTGAACGGCCGCGGGCTCGATCTCCCGCTGCACTTCTACCTCTCGGAGGAGTGGTTCACGCCGGACGGCGCGTCCGCGATGGCGGTGCCGTTCTATCTCGCGCACCCGCGGCTCGAGCGGCTCGAGGAATCGCAGATGCTCGAGGTGGAGGGTGGCGACTACGAATGGTGCATGCGGATCCTGCGGCACGAAGCGGGCCACCTCGTCGACAACATGTTCGCGCTGCGCCGCCGCCGCCACCGCCGCGAGGTCTTCGGACCGTCGTCGGAACCTTACCCCGAGTTCTACGCGCCGAAGCCGTACAGCAAGAGCTACGTCCTCCACCTCGACTCCTGGTACGCGCAGAGCCACCCCGACGAGGACTTCGCCGAGACGTTCGCCGTCTGGCTGACGCCCGGCAGCGACTGGGCACGCCGGTACGAGGGCTGGCCCGCCCTGCGCAAGCTGCAGTACATGGACCAGCTGATGGGCTCGATCGCCGGCCAGCCGCCCCGGCTGGTCCAGGCGACCGAGGTGGACGGCCTCCGCCGGATCCGCCGGACGCTCCGCCAGCACTACAAGCAGAAGCGGCGGCACTACGGGGTGGACCGGCCGGATTTCTACGACCGCGACCTGCGCCGCCTGTTCTCGGACGCGCCCGAGTTCGCCGGCAACGCGACGGCCGCCGCGTTCGTCACGCGCATCCGCCGCCAGGTGCGGCAGCTGGTCGCCAGCTGGACCGGCATCTACCAGTACACGATCGACCAGGTGCTCGAGGACATCATCCTCCGGTGCCGGGACTTGAAGCTGCGGCTCTCGGTGCCCGAAGACACGGCCCGCCGCGAGTTCACCGTGCTGCTGACGGTGCAGGCCATGAACTTCCTGCACAGCGGGCGGCACCGGCTGGCGCTATGAAAAAGCTCCGCATCCTGGCGCTCGTCCACAAGCACCTGGTGCCGCCCGACGACACGGCGGGCGTGGACGTGGTGAACGCCGAATGGAAGATGGAGTTCGACGTGACGGTCACGCTCGAGGGGGAGGGCCACGAGGTGCTCGTCGCGGGCGTCCACGACGACCTCACGCCGATCCGCTCGTCGATCGACGGGTTCAAGCCGGACATCGTCTTCAACCTGCTCGAGGGGTTCGCCGACATCAACACGTTCGATCAGAACGTGGTCAGCTTTCTCGAGCTGCTGCGGATCCCCTACACGGGGTGCAACCCGCGGGGCCTCATCCTTGCGCGCGACAAGTCGCTCGGCAAGAAGCTGCTCACCTACCACCGCGTGCCGGTCCCGGACTTCATGGTGGTGCGGAGGGGGCACGCAGTGAGGCCGACCAGGCTGCGCTTCCCCCTCATCGTCAAGTCGCTGGTGTTCGAGGCGTCGATCGGCATCTCGCAGGCGTCGGTCGTCGAGAACCAGGAACAACTGGCGCGCCGGGTGCAGTTCGTCCACGAGAGCCTGGGCACCGCGGCGCTGGTCGAGGAGTTCATCGACGGCCGCGAACTCTACGTGGGCGTCATCGGCAACGATCGCCTGCGCGCCTTCCCGGTATGGGAGATGTCGTTCGCGCAGATGCCCGAGCGGACGTGGCACCTGGCGACCGAGCGCGTGAAGTGGAGCACGAAGTACCAGAAGAAGCACGGCATCATGACCGACGCGGCGATCCTGCCGGAGGCCGTGGCCGCGCAGATCCAGCACACGGCGAAGCGCGTGTACCGGGCGCTCGATCTGAACGGATACGCGCGCATCGACTTCCGCATGGATCAGGCAGGCCGGTTCTACGTCATCGAAGCGAACCCGAACCCGCAACTGGCGTGGGGGGAAGACTTCGCGGAGTCAGCCGAGCGGGCCGGCGTCATGTACCCGGCGCTGCTCGAGCGCATCGTGTCGCTCGGCCTGGCGTGGCAGCCGGAGCGCGTGCGGTAGCGGCGGACAGACAGGAGAACGGCGGCACGTCCCGGGCACGAAGGGTGTCACCGTGTTCTTGACAGGCCGGCGCCATCCCAATAGAGTCAGCTGTTGCCCCCCGGGTCGTCGCGACGACGCCGCGCCCATGCGCATGCCGCCTGGTGCTCCGCGCGCCGTCCAGGCGTGAATTTCCTGCCTGGCCACGCCGTCGGTTCCGTTCGCCCCATCATTGCTTTGAGGGTAGATTCATGACAACACGCAGGTTCATCGTTCCGCTCGTGGCGCTGGCCGTGCTCGTCGGCGCGCTCGGCGTGGTCCCCCGCGCCGAGGAGGGGTTCTGGCCGTACAACCTCGTCCCGAGGGCCGCCATCAAGGCCAAGTACAAGTTCGACGTCACCGACGCGTGGCTGAAGCACCTCCAGTACGCCACGGTGCGGTTCGGCGGAGGCACGGGGTTCCTCGTGTCGCCGCAGGGCCTCGTCCTGACGAACCACCACATCGGCCTCGGCACGCTGCAGCGGCTCAGCACGCCGGAGAAGGACCTCGTCAAGCACGGCTTCTACGCGCCCACCCTCGCCGACGAGCTGAAGGTGCCCGGCATGTCGCTGATGGTGCTCCAGAGCATCGACGACGTCACCGGGAAGATGGCGGCCGCGGTGACGCCGTCGATGACCCCGCAGGAGATCTCGGCGGCGCGGCAGAAGGCGATCCAGGCCATCCAGGGCGGGCTGCAACAGGGCGTGAGCAAGCAGGTCGTGCCGCTCTACGCCGGTGCCGTGTATCACCTCTACACCTACAAGGTGTACACCGACGTGCGCCTCGTGTTCGGCGTCGAGTACCAGACCGGCTTCTACGGCGGCGACGCGGACAACTTCACGTTCCCGCGCTACAACATCGACGTGTCGATGTTCCGGCTCTGGGAGAACGACGAGCCCGCCCAGACGCCGAACTACCTGACATGGTCGCCGAAGGGATCCGTCGAGAACGAGCTGGTCTTCACGACCGGGCACCCCGGCGCGACGCAGCGCCTGAACACCCTGGCGCACTTCACATACCGGCGCGACCTGGCGCTGCCGTTCGCCATCGCAAGCAACGAGATGCGCGAAGCGGCGGTGAAGAAGTGGATGGCGCTCAGCCCCGAGAACGCGCGCCAGTCCACCAGCGAGCTGTTCGGCATCCAGAACAGCCTGAAGTCCCAGCGCGGCCAGCTGAAGGGCCTGCAGGACCCGGCCGTGATCGCGAAGAAGGAAGCCGCGGAAAAGCGTCTGCGCGCCGAGCTCGCCAAGAACCCGGCGAAACAGCAGGAACTCGGCGACGCGTGGGACGCAATCGACAAGTCCCTCGAGGTGGCGCGCCAGCTCGACGCCGAGCGCAACTTCATCGCGAATGCCGCGGGCCTGAACTCCACGCTGTTCGCGCAGGCGCGCCAGATGGTGCGCAATGCCTACACTCCGCCGGCGGCTGGCACGGCGGGCCGTGGCGGACGCGGCGGCCAGGGCGCCCCGGCGGGCATGCCGGCTGGCGCGCCGGGCGGGGGGCGCGGCGGCGCGGCGGCGGCCGTCAACCTCGCGCGCGAGAAGCTCAACCTGACCGAGTCGCTCGCGTTCATGCAGAAGCACCTCGGCGCCGAACACGCGATCGTGACGCGCATCCTCGCCGGCAAGACGCCCGAGGCGCGCGCCGCAGAACTGGTAGACGGCACGCGGATCACCGACAGCGAAATCCGCGCTCTGCTGCAGGCCGGCGGCAAGGCCACCATCGACATCTCGACCGACCCGATGATTGTCCTCGCGCGGTCCCTCGAGGCGGATGCTCAGGCGATCTCGAAGCGGTACGACGATGAGGTGGCCTCGGTCCAGGCCGCCGCCTACCCGAAGATCGGGCAGGCCGTCTTCGCCGTCGATGGCGCCAAGGCGTACCCGGACGCCACGGGCACCCTGCGGCTGTCGTATGGGACGGTCAAGGGCTACCTGGAGGACGGCAAGAAGATCCCGCCCTACACCTACACCGCCGGTCTCTTCGAGCGCGCCGCGCAGCACGCCGGCCAGCCGGCTTACGCGCTGGCCCCGAAGTGGGTCGAGGCCAAGGCGGCCCTCGATCCGAAGACGCCCTTCAACTTCGCCAGCACCAACGACATCGTCGGGGGCAACAGCGGGTCGGCGGTGGTGAACAAGAAGGGTGAACTGGTGGGCCTGATTTTCGACATGAACATCCAGGCACTGCCGGGCTACTTCACGTACGACGAGTCGATCAACCGCGCGGTGTCGGTGGACTCGCGGGCGATCCTCGAGTCACTGAAGAAGGTGTACAAGGCTGACGCCCTCGTGAACGAGATCGCGGGAGCGGCTGCCAAGAAGTAGCTGCGACGCCAAACGGGGTCAGACACCACCTGGATCACGCGGCAGACTCGCTCCGGCCGGCCGACGGCCGGGGCGGGTCTCCCTCTTCCGTCGTCGGCCTTTCCGCTAGGCCGGCTCGTCGACGCCGTCCTCCGGGTCGAGGTCCTGGGTACGGCCTGAGACGGCCGGCGTCTGGCCGCAGCAGCCAGCCGCCATGCACTCGTCGCACAGCGACTGCCCGCACAGGCCGCAGTAGTCGAACATCTCCGCGCCGGAAGGCCCGGCCCCGCAACGTTCACACTGCATCGCTGCGCCTCCTTCCGTGAACCGCTGGTGGTGTCTGACCCCGTCCGGGGGGACGCAGGCAGTGTACCAGACCCTGTGCTACCATGCGCGGCTATGTGCGCCTTTCCAGGAGCGTGTTCATGAAGCGACTCTTTTTCGCAACAGCCGTGGCACTCGCGCTGGCCGCAACCGCCATCCTCAGCGCCGGCCAGGGACCGGGCGCCGCGTCCGACCGGCTCACGGCCGACGTCCTCAAAGGCGTCGCACTCCGCAGCATCGGGCCGACGCTCGCCACCGGGCGCGTCGTCGACGTGCAGATCGACCCGAAGAACCCGAACGTCTGGTACGTGGTGAGCGCCTTTGGCGGCCTGTGGAAGACCGTCAACCGCGGGATCACCTTCACGCCGATCTTCGACGATGGCGGCTCCTTCACGCTGAGCGGCATCGCCATCGATCCGAAGGACTCGAGCGTGCTCTGGCTCGGCACCGGTGAAAGCAACAGCCAGCGCAGCGCGCACTTCGGCGACGGCGTCTACAAGTCGACCGACGCCGGCGCCACCTGGAAGCGCGCGGGGCTGGCGACCTCCGAGCACATCGGCAAGATCCTGATCGACCCGCGCAATTCGAACGTGGTCTACGTGGCCTCACAGGGCCCGCTCTGGTCGCCCGGCGGCGAGCGCGGCCTCTACAAGACGACGGACGGCGGCGCCACATGGACAGCGGTCCTGACGATCAGCCCCGACACGGGCATCAGCGACATCGTGTTCGACCCGAAGAACCCCGACATCCTCTTCGCGTCAGCCTACCAGCGGAGGCGGGCGGTCGGGCAGATGATCGGTGGCGGGCCCGAGGGCGGCATCTTCAAGACGACCAACGCGGGCAAGACGTGGACGAAACTGACCAAGGGGCTGCCGACGGGCGACATGGGCCGCGTCGGGTTCGCCATCGACGGCCGCAAGACGCCGGCCACCGTCTTCGCCATCGTGGACGCGAAGCGCGACGAGGCGGGTTTCTACCGCTCGGATGACGGCGGCACGACGTGGGCGCGCATCGGCCGCATGCC
>JALOKU010000052.1 GCA_025456345.1 Vicinamibacterales bacterium
GGCGCGCAACGTGGTCGACATGGTACGCGGTGAAGGCGCCCCGCGCCACACAGCGTCAATGGCGGCGATGGGCGCCGCGTGCGTGGCCTCGGCTGGCGCAAACCCGTTCACGGGTACGGCCGCCTCGATGACCGTGTTCCCGATCGTGCCCGACTTTGAGCGGTATCCGGAGTACGGCCGCGACCTCGACCAGACCTTCGGCGAGATCGGTCTGGCCGGGCACTGGATCAAGATCCTGCTGCACCACCTGTTCATCTACAAGGCGCGGCTCCGCCCAGGCTGGAGCCTGATCCCGGAGTGACCATGAGCGACACTTACACGGGCGAGCCGCCAGACAGGCTCACGGAGTCGTTTTTCGCCACGAAGCCCACGGCGTTCACCCGCTTCATGCGCACGTTCATTCCGTGGCAGATGGTGCGCTTCGCGGCCATCAACCTGAAGATGCTCCGCCTCATCGCGAGGAGCCATCGCGGGTAGCCGGCGGCGACAGTGGCGCCGGGCACTCAGAAGCAAGGAGCCAGAAGGGCCCGTTGACCATTGTCAGAAGCAAGGAGAAGACAAGCTGCACATGGGGGGTGTTCTTCTTGCTTCTTGCTTCTTGCTTCTTGCTTCTACGGCCCGCGAAGCGTGCGGTTCCAGTTGTAGACCAGCACGTTGTCGTGGTCGAGGAGGTTGTCGACCTCGCCATACAGCATGATCCGCGTGGGACCGGCGAGAAACGTCTTGTCCAATCGCACATCGATGCGGCGGTAGTCGGGGTAGTCCAGCGTGTTGATCTGGTTGAGATCGTAAACGCCCCGGCCGGCCTTGACTGAGGCCTTCACGTCGAAGGGCGTGTAGGGCCGCCCGCTGGTGTGGCGCCACCGGAAGCCCGTGCTCCAGCCGTCGGCCGGCCGGTACATGAGCTCGACCCGTCCCTGGTGGCGCAGCTCGTGCTCGGCAGGCCGCCAGACTTCGTCCAACCCCAGCTGCGATACGTGCCAGTAGGAGTAGTTGGCCGTCACCTGCACGCGGGAGCCTGCTGACATCGTCGCCACGGTGTCGACCCCGTAGGCGTGCACCTGGCCCTCGCTCACGAGCGGACCCACGAACGGCGAATCGAAATCGGCCGACGAGCTGACGAGCACGCGCGACGGAATCGCGGGGTCCACCGGGTAGTTGTCGTAACGCTTGTCGAACGCCTCCACGCCGAGGCGCAGCCAGCGCTTCGGCTCGATGTCGAAGCCGCCGCCGAGCTGCCGCGACACGATGGGCGCGAGGCCGGCGTTCTCGGGGGCGCTGGCCTGCCAGATGTACGGCACGCCCTGGCGGTAGATGCCCCAGTATCCGACCAGGCGGAGATAGCGTGCCGGGACGAACTCGGCTTTGACGCGGGGGCTGGCGGCCGTCGTCGACGCCGCGCCCCAGTGATCGAGGCGGATCCCCACCAGCAGCCGGCCGCGCACCGGCAGAGCGTGCGCCACCTCGGCGTAGGCAGCCGCGTCGGTGAACGACCGGATGTCGCGGGCCTGGAGATCGCGCTTGACGGTTTCGTACGGCGTCCAGAGGTCGTTGACGTACAAGTCGTAGTCGTAGCGGTAGGCCTTGATGGCGGCGCCGACGAGCACGTCGCCCACCGGGGTGTTCATCCGGCGCACGTCGGCTCGGACGCGCAGTTCCTGGTCGTGGCCCTTGTCGATGGCGTCGACGACGGTGCCGTCCATCGCGGTGACGTCGACTTCACTCGACGCGACACTGGCGGCAACCGTCGATGACGTGCGCGCGGACCAGGCCGAGTCGAACCGCAGCCCGGCCAGCGCCACCACTTCCTCGCCGGACGTTTCTTCCGCGCCGGTCCGCTCGTCGACCACCGACACGTTGTCTTTCGCCCCGAGCCCGAGAAACGTGAACGCGTGGCGCTCGCCCGCCCGGTGGTCGATCTTCAACAAGGCGTCGGCATACGTGGGAACCGCCTCGGCGGTCTCGTCGCGGAAGGCCACCTCGAGCAGGCTCCGGCGCGCCGACGCGAGCCAGGAACCGGCTGCGCCGATCCGGCCTTCGCCGATCGCCATGGCGCCGCCCACGCCGGCGCCGAACATCGCGTGAATGCGATCCGTACGCCCGGGGCGCAGGCTGATGTCGGCGACCGACGACATGCGGTCGCCGTACGCCACCGAGAAGCCGCCCAGCTCGAGCGACCCGCGCTCAATGAGCCACGGCGGCAGGATGGACAGCGCGCCGCCGGTGCCGCCCTGCGCGCCGAAGTGATTGGGGTTCGGCACGTCGAAGCCGTCGATGCGCGTCTGGTTCTCGATCGCGCCGCCGCCTCGCACGAGCAGGTCGTTGCGGTTGTCCTGCGACGCGGCCACGCCGGGCTGCGCCTGCATCGCACGGAACATGTCCTCGAGCGCGCCCGGCGTGGTGCCGATCGCCTCGCCGGTGAGCGCCGGCGCGATCGGGCTGCCAATCACCGTGGCCTCGGGCGCCCTGGGGAGTTCGGCCTTCGACTCGGCGCGCATCTGAAGGCTGTACGGGATCTCGACTGTCGCTTCGCATGCCGGTCCCGCACGCGCGAGCGTGATCGCCAACGGCACGCTCTCCGAGAATCCCGCGACCGAGGCGGACACGGTGTACTCGCCAGGCGCGAGGCCCTCGATCGCGAATCGGCCGCCCTGGTCGGCTGCGGCACCGCAGCCGGTGAGGCAGGTGCGCGCGGACCGATCCGGTGCGGGTGGGGCCTCCGCGGGCCCTCGAAGCATCACGGCCGCCCCCGACACGCCGGCGCGCGTCTGGCCGTCGACGACGACGCCGGCCACGCGGCAGCGCGCCGCCGCAGCCGGCGGTTCCTGAGGCCCCGCCAACGTCCCTGCCGGCACCGACAGCAGCGCGACCCACGCGGTCAACGCGAGCCTCATTCCTGGCCTGTCCCCCTATTCCCTATCCCCTCTCCCCTGTCCCCTATTCCCTCTCTCCTATCCCCTCTCTCGCCATCGGTGGCGAACTATACCATCCGCCGCTGGCCGTGCCCGGGCATCCGCCGACAGAACCTGCTCCGACAGAACTTGCGCCTGCGGGCGCTGGAGGTTACGTTAGACTCTTACCTGGCGGCTCCACTGGCGCAGCCCCGGGCGGACTTCGCCTCGCCGATTCGAAACTCCTGATGTCGTCATCGTCCGATCCGGTCCAAGGTCCTCCCGGTTCCGCCCAACTCAACGGCTGGAAGGATATTGCTGCGTACCTGGGGCGCAGCGTGCGCACGGTCCAGCGGTGGGAGAAGGATTACGGCCTGCCCGTGCGCCGTTTCGGCCTGTCGAGGCCGGAGAGCGTCTTCGCGCTCACTCGTGAGATAGACGAGTGGCTCCTGACGTCGCAGGGTGCCTGCGCGCGCTCGGGCGCGGGTGCGCCCGAGGCGGCCGGCGGATCGGCAGGAGCTTCCGGCCCTGACGGCGGCGCGATTAGCGAGCGGCATGGCCTCTTCGGAAGGACGTCTGTGGGCCGGATGGGCGCCGCGGCCCTCGTCACCGCTGCGGTGATGGCCTTGCTCTGGATGGCCTGGTTCTACCGGCACCAGCGCGGGGAGGCCGCGCGGAACGGCGCCGTGGCGGCGGAGGCTCCGGCGGCCTGGGACCTCGATCTCGACACCCTTGTGGTGTCCGATCGCCTGCAGCGCACGCTGTGGACGCACAGATTTCCCCGCGGGCTCGCCGCCGATGCGTACAAGGGCTCCGGGGCCGCACCGCGCGCCACGCTTGGAGGTGTCGCGGACGTGGACGGCGATGGTCGCCGGGAATTGTGGTTCGTCGCGAAGGCAGAGGGCGGGCCGGCAGAGACGGCGTTGTATCTGTTCGAGCACGACGGCCGCGTGCGCTGGATGTACCAGCCGTCGCTCAGCGTGCGGTTCGGCAACGAGACGTTCGGCCCTTCGTGGTTCGTCAGCCGCCTCTTCGCGACCGCCGACCCCGGCGGCGGCCCGGGACGCGCCCTCTGGGCCGCCCTGTATGACGCCGCGCTGTTCCCCTCCCTGCTCCAGCGTCTCGACCCGCGTACCGGGAAGCCGATGAGTGCGTTCTGGAGCAACGGGTACATCATCGCCTTGGCGCTCGACGTGGCGGACAATCGCCACCGCCTCTTCCTGGGCACCTGCAACAACGAGCACAAGGCCGCCAGCCTGGTGGTGCTCGACGCGTTGAACCCCAACGGCTCGGCTCCCGCGGAACTGGAGAAGTACCGCTGCACGTCGTGCCCGCCTGGTGAGCCCGACGTGTTTCTCGTCTTCCCCAAGCCCGCTCGTTTTGGAGTGTCTGACCAGACGGGAGCGGTGGAACGCGTCAGCGTCCTGGCGGATGGCGGGGTCACCGTCGGCGCCCAGCATGCCTCCGCCGGACGGGCCGGTCTGGCGGTGGCGATCTACACCTTCGACGCGGAGCTCAATCCCCGCGCCGCAGACACCGCCGACGACTATCTGAACGTCTACCAGGCGCTCGTCTCGCAGGGCGAAGCCCGGGCCGGCGCGCCGGCCGCGGTGGACCCCGATCGCGAGTTCTTCCCCATCCTGCGGTGGGACGGCTCCGCCCGGCGCTTCGTCACCGTGCCCAAGGCCGCGGCGTCACGATAGCGTCTTCTTCGACCTCATCGTCGCCAGCGCCAGCACGGTCACGCCCCACCCCAGCATGAGCAGGGCGTCTTTCCAGAACGACTCCAGGCCCACGCCCTTCAGGAAGATGCCGCGGACGATGACGAGATAGTAGCGGAGCGGGATGAGGTAGGTGACCGGCTGGATGATGGCCGGCATGTTCTCGATCGGGAAGATGAACCCCGACAGGTAGATCATCGGCATCATGAAGAAGAACACGGCCGTCATCATGGCCTGCTGCTGGTTGTGCGAGATCGTCGACACGAACAGCCCCAGGCTGAGGGTGCACAGCAGGTAGACCAGCGACAGGCCGAACAGCAGCGGGAAGCTGCCCCGCAGCGGGATCTCGAACCACAACACCGCCAGCGACACCACCAGGATGACGTCGACCATGCCGATGAGGCCGAAGGGCAGCAGCTTCCCGACGGTGAGCTCCCATCGCTTGAGCGGGGTGACGTTGAGCTGCTCCAGCGTCCCCAGCTCCTTCTCGCGCACGATCGCCATCGCGCCGAGCACGGTCGTGATGATCATCAGCAGCAGCGCAAGCACGCCCGGCACCATGAAGTGCAGGCTCAGCAGCTGCGGATTGAACCAGACGCGGATGCGCGCGTCGATGGATCCGAGGCGCGGCGCGCCAGGCGGACGGCGGGCGGCGGCCAGCTCGGCCGCCCTCTCCGCGATGAGCGTCGACGCGTAGGCCATGCCGACCGTCGCCGAGTTGGAATCGGATCCGTCGGTGACGACCTGCACGGTCACGGGTTGGCCGCGCCCCACCATCTCGCCGTACTCCGGCGGGATGGACAGGGCCATCCACGCCTGCCGCGTCTCGATCGCGCGCTGGATATCGGCGTCATCCGTCGTGACGCCGACGACGGTGAAGTAGGGTGAGCCGTCGAAGCGCGCGATGAGGTCCCGGCTCGCCGCGCTGCGGTCGGCGTCCACCACCATCAGCGGCACGTTCTTCACGTCCGTGGTGGCCGCGTAGCCGAGAACGAAGAGCTGCAGCACCGGCGCGATGAAGATCACCGGGAACATGCGCGGGTTGCGCCGCAGCTCCTGGAACTCCTTCCGCACGAGGAAGCCTACCCTGCGCATCAGCCACGCTCCCTGGCCAGGCGGGCCGACGCCAGCGCCAGGACGACGAACGCATAGGCGCCGAGGGCCGCGAACTGCGGCGCCAGCGCGCCGAACCCGACGCCCTTCAGGACGATCCCGCGCAGCGCGACCAGGAAGTACCGGGCCGGCACGATCACCGTGATGTATTGAACCGGCCCCGGCATGCTGGCAATGGGGAAGATGAAGCCCGAGAGCACGAACGTCGGGAGGAGCGAGACGAGGAGGCCGATGAGGAACGCCAGCGCCTGCGAGTCGACCAGCGTGGACACCAGCACGCCCGTCCCGAGCGCGCCGATGAGGAACAGGGAGACGGCGACCAGCAGCAGGAGCCACGAGCCTCGTACCGGCAGGTCGAAGAGCAGCATGGACGCCGCGATAATCAGGAACGCGGAGACCAGCGAGATGAAGAAGTAGGGAATCGTCTTGCCGATCACGTAGGCGGGCGTCGTGATCGGGGCCATCCGCACCTGTTCCCACGTGCCGCGCTCCTTCTCGCGCACGATGGAGAGCGACGTGGACACGACGGCGCTGATCATGATGATGAAGGCGATGAGACCGGGCACGAGGAACAGGGTGCTCTGCAGTTCCGGGTTGTACCAGATGCGCGGCTGCACCGAGATGGGCGGCGCGGCCTCCCGCCATCCCGCCAGCTGCAGCTGCAGCGACGCCGACACGCCGTGCACGATGGCCTGCGCGTAGCCGAAAATGGCCGTGGCGGTGTTCGCGTTGTCGCCGTTGATGAGGACCTGGACCGTGGCCACGCGGCCGGAACGCAGGTCGCGGGTCATCCCTTCCGGAATCACGAGCGCGACGCGGGTCTCCCCGCGGTTCATCAGGCGCTCGATCTCGCCCATCGACGCCGGGGCGGCGACCACGTCGAAGTAGGTCGAGTTCACGAACGACGAGACGAGCTCGCGGCTCTCGGCGGTGTGCTCACGGTCGAGCACGGCGAGGCGCACATGGCGGATGTCCCAGTTCAGCGCGTAGCCGTAGAGCAGCAGAAAGAACGCCGGCACGAACAGCAGGATCATCAGCGTCCGCCGGTCGCGGACGATCTGCCAGAACTCCTTGCGCCCGACGGCCAGGGCCTTCCTCATGAGGACGCGGCCTCCTCGCGCGCGACAACGTCCATGAACACGTCCTCGAGGGAGGGCTGCACGAACTCGAACGGCTCGGCCGGGAGGCCTAGCTCGTCGAGCCGCGTGCGCAGCGGCCCGGTGTCGCGGATGCCCGGTTTCAGCCACACGTGCAGCGCCGTGCCGAAGGGGCTCGTCTTCTCCACCGTCGGCAGGTCGTCGAGGGCCCGCAGGGCCGCCATCGGCGAGCCGGTCCGGACTTCGACCACCGCCCGTTCGCGGAAGATCTGCTTGAGCTCGGCGACCGATCCCAGGGCGGCAATCCGGCCCGCGTGCATCAGCGCCAGCCGGTGGCAGTGCTCGGCCTCGTCGAGGTAGTGCGTGGTGACGAACACCGTCACGCCCTGCCCGGAGAGGCGATCGATCAGCTGCCAGAACTGCCGGCGCGACACCGGGTCGACGCCTCCGGTCGGTTCGTCGAGAAACAGGATTGACGGCTCGTGAAGGATGGCGCAGCCAAGCGCCAGCCGCTGCCGCCAGCCGCCGGCCAGGTCACGCGTGAGGGTCTTCTCGCGGCCCTTGAGGCCGGCCATCTCGAGCACGAAGGCGCGGCGCGCGGCAATCCGGCGCTTGTCGAGGCCGTAGAGGCCTCCGAAGAAGGTGATGTTCTCCTCCACCGTCAGCAGCTCGTAGAGGGAGAAGCGCTGCGACATGTAGCCGATGCGGCGCTTCACGCCTTCCGGGTCGCGCTCGACGTCGATGCCGCCCACCGTGGCCGTCCCCGACGAGGGCTTCAGCAGTCCGCACAGCATGCGGATCGTCGTCGACTTCCCCGCGCCGTTGCTGCCGAGAAACCCGAAGATCTCGCCGTCCTCGACGTCGAACGACACGCGGTCGACGGCCAGGAAGGCCCCGAAGCGCCGCGTCAGCTCACGGACGGTCACGGCTGGCATGTCCGGCCTATCTTCCCAGCGAGCGATCGAGGCGCGCCTCGGCCAGGCGCGCGCTGGCCAGCGCCCGTGTGCGATCGAACTCTGCCAGGAGCAGCGCCTGCTGCGCGTCGAGAACGTCGGTGTTCGTGACCAGGCCAGCCTTGAAGCGCTCGGCAACGACGCGGCGGGCTTCGGCCGCCGACGCCACTCCGTCGCTCGCGGCGCGGATCGACTCGCGCGCCGCACTGACGTCGAGTTGGCGCTGCTTCACCTCGAACGTCAGCACGGTGTCGAACTCGGCCAGGCGCTGCTCGACAGCACGCTGGTTCGCAGCCGCTTCGGCGACGTCAGCCTTCACACGGCCGCCGTCCCAGAGCGGCCACATGACGTTGACGCCGACATCCCAGGACGTGTGCCACTCATTGGTCCTCGGGAAGATGCGCGGGTTCGGCCTCGCGTAATCGAACCCCGCGCCGACGGCCACGACGGGCTTCAGGCCAGCCGCGGCCGCGTCCCGCCGACCGCCCACGGCGTCCACCCGGGCCTGAAGCGCCTGGCGTTCGGGGCGATGCGCCCGGGCATCGGCCAGCAGGTCCTCGTAGGACGCAAGGCCCGCCGGCGGTCCCTCGAGGACCGCATCAATGGTGATCGTGACGCCGGCCTCGACGCCTGTCACACGCCTCAGGTCCGCCTCCGCGACGTCGCGCATGTTGCGCGCCTCGATCAGCTGCACCTGCTGCCGCGAGCGCCTGGCCTCGACGCTGAGCACGTCGTTCGGCGCGAGGAGCCCCGCCTCGCGCATGTTCCTCACGTCGCGCAGGTGGGCCTCGATGAGGGCGAGGGCATCTTCAACCACCCGGACCGACTCGGTGGCGGTGACCAGCGCCCAGAATGCCCGTGCGGCGTCGAAGCGGACGTCCGCGGTGAAGGTGTCCACGTCCTTCCCGGCGGCCGCGAACTCGCTGCGCGCCGCCCGCTCCAGCGACTCGAACCGGCCGAAGGTGTATACGGGCCACTGCATGTCGATCCGCGTGCGCCAGTTGTCGGGAATGTCCGGGTAGATGATCGCCGTCGGCTTCTCCGGCGGGAGGCCGAACGGCACGATGTGGTTCGTGCGCACATAGCCGGCCATCGCGCTGACGGTGGGCATGTTGGCGGCCGCGCGTCCGTCGATGGCCGCCGCGGCGGCGTCCTGCCGGGCCTTGCCCTCGCCGATGCGGTGGCTCGCCGCCACGGCGCGCGCGATCGCCTCGTCGAGCGTCAGCCTCACGGTCTCGGCCGTGGGGGCCAGGGCGTTGGCCCTGGCGGCCTGCGCCGCCGCCGGCGCAGCCACCCACGCGGCCGCGGCCATGGCCAGCGCGAGCGAGATGGTGACATTGCGGCGCGAGGGTGTGTGTCTCATACAGCACTCTGTTCACGCGTCGTGACGACGCGGTCGATGAAGACGTCTTCGAGGGATGCCGGAACCGCCCTGAGGCTGGAGACGCGCACCCCGGCGTTGCGGCAGGCCGCCGCGAGCCTGGTTGAAGCGGCTTCTCGGCTGCCTCGAGACACCCGCACGTGCAGACGCTCGCCGAAGCTCTGCACGTCGCGCACGGCCGGGTCGCCGCGGATGACCTGCGCGGCCATCTCCTGCGGGTCGGCCAGCACTTCGAGCAGGTCGTCCGGAAAGGCCGCCCTGAGCGCGTTCGGCTCGTCGAGGGCCAGGACGCGCCCCTGGCTCATCAGCGCGACGCGGGAGCAGCGCTCGGCTTCGTCGAGGTACGGCGTGGCCATGAAGATGGTGATGCCCTCGGAGAGAAACTCGGAGAGCAGGCGCCAGAACTCGCGGCGCGACACCGGGTCGACGCCCGTGGTCGGCTCGTCGAGCAGGATGATCTCCGGCTCGTGCACGAGCGTGCAGGCCAGCGCGAGCTTCTGCTTCATGCCGCCCGACAGCCGATCGGCGAGGCGCGAGCGAAACGCCGTCAACTGCATCATCTCGAGCAGGCGGTTGCGGCGCTCGCGGTAGTTCGACACGCCGTGGATCTCCGCGAAGAAGGCGATGTTCTCGTCAATCGTGAGATCGCCGTAGAGGCTGAACCGCTGGGAGAAGTAGCCCACCTTCGTGGTGATGGCGCGGTGCTGGCGGACGGGGTCGTTGCCGAGGACCCGGATGGCGCCGCCGTTCGCCTTGAGGAGCCCGCAGAGCAGCCTGATCGTCGTCGTCTTCCCCGCACCGTCCGGGCCGATGAGGCCGAACATCTCGCCGCAGCTGATCGTGTACGACACGCCGGCCACCGCCTCGGTCGCGCCGAAACGCTTCGTCACCCGATCCAGTTCCAGCGCGGCAGGTGTCATGGGCCTCTGTGTGACCCGGCAGTCTGTGCTCGAAGCGCCCGACTGGCGCCCAGCGCCTAGTCCCTAGCGCCTATTGTTTGAAGCGAATCTCCGCCTCCACCGGCATCCCCTGCTTCAGCACGCCCTTCTCGTTGTTGACCGTGACCTTCACGCGGAAGACCAGCTTCGACCGCTCTTCGGCGGTCTGGACGTTGCGCGGCGTGAACTCGGCCTTCGGCGAGATGAACGTGACGGTGCCCTCGATGCCCGGCCCGCCGGCGTCGGTGAAGACGGTGGCCGTCTGCCCCAGCGTGACGCGCGGCACGAGCGGTTCGTCGACATAGACGTTCGCCCAGACGGCGTCGAGGTTTGCGACCACGACAATCGGCGTGCGGGGCGCGAGCAACTCGCCCTCGTCGGCCATCTTCTGCGTGATCATCCCGGCGGTTGGCGCGACAACCGTGGCGTCGCGCTTCGCCTTCTCGAGCGTGGCAATCTGCGCGTCGACGCCGGCGAGCCGGGCGCGGGCCGCGTCGATTTCCTCCCGCCTGGCGCCGGACTTCAGCCTCGCAACGGCTTCCGCAGCCGCCCGCACCCGTTCCTCTCCGGCGCGGATGCGATCTCTCGCCACGTCCCTTCTCGTCGCGGCGTCGTCTCGTGGCTTCTGCGCTCCGGAGTTGGAAGCGAGCAGGTCTTCGAATCGCTTCAGGTCACGCTCGGCCGAGGCGAGTTCCTGGCGGGCGCCGGAGACGTCGGCATCGGCCGCGG
The DNA here is from genome assembly GCA_025456345.1 of Vicinamibacterales bacterium. GTDB lineage: Bacteria > Acidobacteriota > Vicinamibacteria > Vicinamibacterales > JAKQTR01 > JAKQTR01. The sequence goes on from JALOKU010000052.1 coordinate 10,824, forward strand.
CCCGCTGGGCTTCGGCCTGGCGGATGTCTTCCTGGCGCGCGCCGGCCAGCAGCAGGCGGAGTTGCGCGTCGGCGCCGAGCCGTTCGGCGGCGGCGCGTTGCAGGGCCAGGGCGATGTCGGCGGTGTCGAGCTGGGCGATGACGTCGCCGGCGTTGACCCGGTCGCCTTCGGCCACCTTGAGGTCGACGAGCCTGCCTCCCACTTCGGGCGCCACCCGCACCTCCGTGGCCTCGACGTACCCCGACACGCGGACGCGGTCGGCCGGCGGCTTCTCGCGGCAGGCGACGGGTGCGAGCGCGGCGGCGCAGACCGCGAGGGCGGAGGTGAAGACGGCTGCGATGGCGCGCGGACGGTGATGGGTCATGACAGTTCTCCGGCCGGTCCCGCGCCGGCGGCAGCGGGCATGACGGCGTGCCGGTTGAGCATCTGGAGATGCGCGATGAAGCGTTCGGGGTCGAGGCGGCCGACGTCGAACTGGGCCACGCGTGCGAGAGCATTCCGGATAGGCGTGGTGGCGAGGTAGACGACGATGGGCCAGACGGTGGTGAGGTAGAGAAGGATCGGGTCGACCGGGCCGAACTGTCCGGCGGCGCGTCCTTCGGTGATGATGCCGGTCATGGCGCGGACGACGCGCACCATGACCGTGTAGGTTTCTTCGTCGAGGCGGCGGCCGCCCTCGGCGATCTCGCGAAGCATGATGGGAGCGACATGGGCGCGCGCCTGTCCTTCGGCGACGAAGGCGGCGACGAACCGGTCCAGTTTGTCCGCGGGAGCGGCGTTGGAAGATGCGATGGCGGCGAGGCCGTCGCCCATCGTCGTGAAGATGGAGCGGAGGACCGTGCGGTAGAGGTCCTTCTTGCCGTGGAAGTGGTAGTAGATCATCGCCTTGTTGAGGCGGGCGCGGGCGGCGATGCGGTCGACCGTGGCGCCTTCGAAGCCGCGCAAGGCGAACTCGTCGGTGGCAGCGGCAAGGATGCGCTCGCGGGAGTCGGGGAGCCGGGACTCCCGCCTTCGCCGGGTGGCCTGCCGTCCGGCTTCGGCGTGGCGAACGGGATTCGGGGCTCCCGCCTTCGCCAAACGGCCTGCCGGCCGGCTTCGGCGAGGCACGCGGGATTCGGGGTGTGCCGCTGGGTCTGCGTCCGGCATCGCGTTTGGATTCGGCAGCCGAGACTTGGCCGAGTGCGGGATCCTGGTGGTTCTATCACCGCGTCGCGGTGCGGGCCGCGATTTCGGCCGTCCCGGTCGTCTGGCGGACTTCATATTCACCAACCGGTTAGTTTAACTAACCAGTTAGTACAACACTCGGCCAGGGCGTGTCAATCCCCAGCCCCCGTCAGCGTTCAGTTCGTTGCGTCCTGTCGGGGCTTTTGTCTTTTGGCTTCCGGCTTCTGGCTTCTTACTTCTTGCTTCTGTCTTCTGTATTCTTCTCCCATGCGCCTCATCATCGCCGGCGGGTCGGGGTTTCTCGGCCGCGCGCTCGCCCACTCGCTGGACGCCGCCGGCCATCGCATCCAGATCCTCACCCGCCAGTTGGCACGCGACGCCGCAGAAGGGCATGGACGCTTCGAGCGCATCGCCTGGACACCAGACGGCACAGCCAGGGGCTCCTGGACCACTCTCTGTTCCGGCGCCGACGTCATCGTCAATCTCGCGGGCGAGTCGATTGCGGCCGGGCGGTGGACCGCTGCACGCAAGGCGCGACTCCGCAACAGCCGCGTCCTCGCCACACGGTCGCTCGCGCGCTTCATTGCCGACGCCGGGCAGCCGCCGGCGGCCCTCGTGAGCGCCTCCGCGATCGGGTTCTATGGCGACAGGGGGAACGACACGCTCACGGAAGCCGCGGGGCCTGGACGTGACTTCCTGGCGCAGCTTGGCGAGGAATGGGAACGGGAAGCGCTGGCCGCCCGGACTGACAGGACCAGGGTGGTGGTGCTTCGAACCGGGATCGTGCTCGACCCGCAGGAGGGCGCGCTCGCAAAGATGCTCACGCCGTTCAGGCTATTCGCCGGCGGGCCTTTCGGATCGGGGCGTCAGTTCATGTCGTGGATTCACCGCGACGACTGGGTGTCGCTCGCGCAGTGGGCCATTGAAACGGCAGGCGTGCGCGGGGCGCTCAACCTGACCGCTCCGAATCCCGTCACCAACGCCGGCTTCGCCCGGGCCCTTGGCCGCGCCCTGAACAGGCCGGCCTTCATCCCCGCCCCCGGCTTCGCCCTGAAGATGCTCCTGGGTGAAATGGCCGGACCGCTGCTGCTCTACAGCCAGCGCGTGGTTCCTGCGCGGGCGCTGGCAGCGGGCTTCCGCTTCGCTCATCCCGAGCTCGACGAAGCCCTCGCGAACCTGCTGACGACTGACGACTGACGCTTGGCTACTTCCGCTAATACGCCGCGAGCGTGCGCAGCGCATCGGCGATCTTGTCGGCGTTGGGCAGGTTCTCCCGCTCGAGCACCGCCGAGAACGGGCAGTGGGAATCGGGGTACGTGACGCGCATCACCGGCGCGTCGAGGTGCTCGAACCGCTCTTCCATCACCGTGGCGGAAATCTCCGCGCCGAGGCCGAGCGTCTTCACGTCCTCGTGCACGACCACGAGGCGGCTCGTCTTCTCGAGCGACGCCAGCACCGCGCCCTTGTCCCACGGCGACAGCGTGCGCAGGTCGATCACCTCGACCTCGACGCCCTCCTTGGACAGGCGCTCGGCCGCGTCGAGCGACGCCATCACCATGGCGCCGTACGTGACCAGGGTGATGTCCGAGCCTTCGCGGCGCACGGCGGCCTGGCCGATGGGAACGATTTCGTCGCCCTCGGGCACCGGGCCCTTCGCGCGGCGATAGAGATACTTGTGCTCGAGGTAGATCACCGGGTTGTTGTCGCGAATGGCCGCCTTGAGCAGGCCCTTCGCGTCCCATGCCGTCGACGGCGCCACCACCTTCAGGCCGGGCCGGTGCACGAACCACGACTCCGGGTTCTGCGAATGGTACAGGCCTCCCGCCACGTTCCCGCCGACCGGCGCGCGCACGACGATCGGGCAGGCCACCCGTCCGCCATACCGGTACCGCAGCGTGGCCGCCTGGTTGACGATCTGATCGAACCCGCACGTGATGAAGTCACCGAACTGCATCTCCGCGACGGGCCGGAAGCCCCGCAGCGACGCGCCCACGCTGACGCCGATGATGCACGACTCGGAGATCGGCATGTCGAGGCAGCGGTACTCGCCGAACTCTTCCTGCAGGCCCTTCGTGATCCCGAAGGCGCCGCCGTACGCGCCCACGTCCTCGCCGAGCACGAACACCTGCGGATCGCGCCGCATCTCCTCGCGGAGCGCTTCACGGATGGCATCCAAATAGGCAATCTCGCGCGCCATGCAGTATTCCTTCTGTCTGCTTGCTGGTGACAGGTCTTCTGACTTCTGGCTTCTGGCTTCTGGCTTCTGTATTTCTACTGGCTACTGACTACTGACTACTGGCTGCTGTCAGGCAAGCATGTCTGTCGCCGCCTCGCTCGGATCCGGGTCCGGGCTGCTTTCCGCGAACGCCACCGCCTCGTCTATTTCCTTCACGACGCGCTGGTCGATCTCCAGCAGGATCTCGTCGCTCAGCATCTGCCGGTGCCGCAAGTACGTCGTGAACGTCGTCAGCGGGTCGCGGCTCTTCCACATCGCCAGTTCTTCGTCGGTGCGGTAGAACGCCGGGTCGTGCTCCGAGTGCCCGTGCCAGCGGTACGTCTTGCACTCGATGAGCGTCGGGCCCTCTCCGGACCGGGCCCGCGCGATGGCGCCCTGCGCGGCCTGGTAGACGGCCAGCACGTCGTTGCCGTTGATGGACACGCCGTCGAACCCGTACGCCTCGGCCCGGTCGGCCACGTCCTCGATGGCCATCGACTTCTCGATGGGCACCGAGTAGGCGTAGATGTTGTTCTCGCAGATGAACACCACGGGCAGCTTGTGCACCGCGGCCACGTTCATGGCCTCGTGCACGTCGCCCGTGTTCGCCGCGCCTTCGCCGAAGTACGCCAGCACCACGTTGCGGCGCTGCTCGAGCTTGAACGTCAACGCGATCCCGGCGGCCACCGGCGTGTTCGCCCCCAGCATGCTCGTGTTGCCGAAAATCCCCAGCTCAGGCACGCCGGAGTGCAGCGCCGAGTCGCGCCCTTTCGACAGCCCTGTGGCCTTGGCGTACATCTGCGCCATCATCACGCCCGGGCTGACGCCCTTCATCAGGAACGACCCGAGGTCGCGGTGCAGCGGGCAGATGTAGTCGTCTTTCTCCAGCCCGAAGCAGCTGCCGACGATGATGGCCTCCTGGCCGATGCTGGAGTAGACGCCGCTGCGCACCCGGCCCTGGCGCACCAGCACGCTCAGCCGCTCGTCGAAGGCGCGGATGAGCTTCAGCCAATACAGCATCTCCAGAAGCTGCTCGGTGGTCAGCTTGAACTTGAAGCGCTTGATGGACGCCATAGGGAAACTCGGGGTTCGGAGTTCGGGGCTTCCGCCTTCGCCACTCGGCCTACCGGCCGGCTTCGGCGTGACAGGCGGGACTCGGCGGCAACCTCAGCCGCAGTCGGCACATTGTAGCAAACAGGCAGATCCGCGGCGGGGCCGGAGTGGTGTCTAGCCCCAATCACTAGAGGAACGCGAGGTCGGGGCGGCGGAAGTCGGCGCCGAGCAGCCCGGCGGAATCCGCGCCGAGCCAGCCGTCGGCGACCCTGGCGTAGACGGACCGGAAATCGGTCTCGTAACGCACGTCGCCGCCGTTGTTCTCGAGGGTGGCGTTCTTGGGGTCCGGGTTGAGCGAGGCGGCCGTACCGTAGAGCCCGCCGCGAACGGCGCCGCCCAGCACGAACATCAGCCCCGCGGCGCCATGGTCGCAGCCGACGCTGCCGTTCTCGTAGGCGCGGCGGCCGAACTCGGAGAAGCCCATCACCAGCGCCTGGTTCAACAGGCCCTGGCTGCGCAGGTCGTTGTAGAACGCCGTGACGGCGTCGTTCAGCTCGGTCATCAGGCGCGGGTACGCGCCGTTGGTGCCCACCTGGGAGGCGTGCGTGTCGAATCCGCCCAACTGCACCCAGAACACCTTCGTGCCCACGCCCGTCGCCATCGCCCCGGCCACGGTCTTCAAGGTCTGGCCCAGGCCGCCGGTCGGATACGTCAGGCTCGGCACGTACTTCGTGACGAGCGCCACCTTGTCGAGCGAATTCATGGCGGCGTTGATGTTGCTGTTCACAAACGCCAGGTGCGGCCGGTCAATCGGCACGTGCGAGGCGATGCGCGTGGCGTACGCCCGCTCGAGTGCGGCTTCGCTGCCGGTGTTGGGGCTCGCAAACGTGTAGGACGCAGCCGACGGGATGGCGGGCACCGACACGTGGTCGCCCATCAGCGCCCGCGGCACCTCGCGCAGCGCGTCCCAGGCGACAAGCGGGTTCACGGGCGAAGGGATGGTGTCGAGATAGCGGCCGAGCCAGCCTCTGGTCTGGGGATTGGCGGGATTCGCCGTGCCCCAGATGTCCTGGCCGAGAAAGTGCGACCGGCTGGAGTTCTCATAGCCCGTGCGCTGGATGATCCCGAGCCGGCCCTCGTCGAAGATGCTCCGCAGGCCCGTCAGCCGCGGATGCAGCCCAAGCGCGGCGTTGTTCCGGTCGGACCCGATCTGCAGGACGTCGCCTGTCGGAACGGCAATCGACGGCCGCCGGCTGTAGTAGAAGGCGTCGCCGTACGGCACGAGCATGCTCAGCGCGTCGTTGCCGCCGCCGAGGTACAGCACGACGAGTGAGCGGCTTCCGGCACCCTGCGCCTGCGCCAGCTCGGTCAGAAACGCCGGCGCGGCCAGCCCGATCGTGAACGCCCCGACCCCGTTCCGCAGAAAGTCACGTCGCGTCATTGCCATGGGAGCACCCTAGATGAACACGTTCTCTCCGGACCCGACGATGAGGTGCACGAGGCCGGGCGCTTTCGTGCGCAGCTGCGTGTCCGACCCGGTCCACGCCCCGCTCGCGGTCAGGTACGAGCGCAGATCGTTGTAGGCGTCGTTGTCGTACGGCGAAGGCGCCAGCCGGTCGAGGAAGTACGACAGCACCGAATCCGGCGTTGTCGCGTACGGCTTGACCGCATTGACGAGGCTCGTGGCCTGCGTGCGGCTCAACTGCGCCGCGAAGTTCATGCGCGCCAGCATCCCGCCGGTCGAAATCCACCCCGGGCCCTGCTCCCATCCGGCCACGTCGGGCGGCTCGTAGAGCACCTGGCCCATGTTCACCATCTGGCTGACGGCGTCGTTCACGGTGAACCCCGTCCAGCCGACCTCCTTCAGGCTTCGCGCCACGAACTCGGCGGGCCACGAGTACTTGGTGAAGTAGTTGGCCTCTGACCGGAAGTCGGCGGACCGCAGCAGCCGGCGCATCACGAGCTTCAGGTCGTAGTTGCTCGCGAGGTAGGCGTCGGCCAGCTCGTTGACGAACTCGTCGGGCGGCGGGTTGATCTCGCTCACGAAGTAGTTCCAGAGCCTCATCACGAGCCGGCGCGCGGTCGCCGGATAGCTGACGACCGCCGTGATGAGGTCGATGCCGTCCTGCATGCCGTCGGCGGCTGAGCGCGAGGCAATCGTGCGGCCGCCGTCCCGGTAGATCGGGAACGAGAAGGTCTTGGCCGCGGTCTCGTGGTTGTTCGGGTTGTAGGCGAACTCGTAGACGGGATAGAGGTCCTCGCGCGACGTGGTGGTCCGCCTGAGGTTCCACCCCGTGAAGACGCGGGCCGCGGCGTACACGTCGGATTCGTTGTAGAAGCCGACGCCCATGCTGAACAACTCCATCAGCTCGCGGCCGAAGTTCTCCTGGGGCTTCTGCCGCGTGTTGAACCGGCCGTCGAGCCAGACGAGCATCGCGGGGTCCTTCGCCATGGCGATGACGAGGTCCCGGAAACTGCCCATGCACATCGCGCGGATGGTTTCGACCTGCCCCCGGAGCTTCGCGGGGTCCTCGCTCGCCTTCGCCGCCATCATGCGCGTGGCATCGCTCGAACCGTACGCGCCCGCCACTTTCGAGTACGCCGTGGCGAAGTGGTTGTGCCAGAAGAGCGTCAGCTTCTCCTGGAGCGGCCTCGCGCTGTGGACCATCCGGAAGAGCCAGCGCTGGCGGGCGTCGTTGATGACGGTACCCGGCGAGAACGTGCCGCGGGTCGTCACCGACACATAGCCCGGCTGCCCGATGAACGCGTCGACGTCATCGTCGAACTGTTCGTAGTCGACGAGCGCCTCCACGGCGGCGGAACGCCCGAGATCGGAGTAGTAACCGAGCTCCTGAGGGCTCGCGCCAAATCCCGCCCGCCGCAGGAGATGCCTGATCGATTCGTCGGCTGATGCCATGTGCGCCGTCTCCGTCTCCAGGTTTGACCGCTGCGCCCCCGCCGGGGTTACACCACTGCCCTCGCGGCAGGGGCGAGCCGCCGCGCCGGGTCTCGACACCCGGCCGCCGTCAACTCCTGTGCGTAAAGTAGCGAATCGCCAGTTTCGCCGCGATCCGCGGAAATTTCAAGGCGAAACGCCGCCGGACCCCCTCATAGGTATCCGTACCGCTCGCGTAGTCCGCCAGCAACCGGGCAAGCGGCGGGCAGGCCCGCACGCCTCGAACCAGGCGGCTCACCCGGCTGAGGTCGGCGAACGCGTACCGGCTCAGGAACCGCGCATCCCGCATCTCGGCGCCGATCTCGCGCCGCCACAGCCTTTCGTACAGGCGAGGTGACGGCCCGTCGAGAATCGCCCTGGCGGCCAGATCGCCGGTCACCATTGCAAAGTAGATGCCCTCGGCCGAAAAGCCGTTCACGAACCCGCCCGCATCCCCGGCCAGATACACGCGCCGGCGGGCCGTCGTGCGCAGCGGGCCGCCGACGGGCACCTGGTATGGCGTGAAACACGACCGGTCGGCCTCGCCCTTGAGCAGCCCGCGCGCTGTCAACCCGGCCACGAATGCCGCGTGCAGGGCGTACGGCGCTTCACGGATCGATGTCTTGAAAGAGGACACGACGTAGCCGACGCCGACATTCACGTAGTCGCGCTTCGGGAAGATGTAGCCGTACCCGTGGCCCGACCCCGGCGCGAACGACACCCACAACGTGCCGTCCTCGACGGCGCGGAGGCGCGACAACGGCGTCTCCTCCATCATGTCGATCGCGACGTGGTCACGCGGCCAGCCGGGATTGAAGCCGAGGCGTCTCGCGACGGTGCTGTACACCCCGTCGGCGGCGACGACGACGGGCGCCTCGAACACGCGGCCGTCGCGCGCCTCGAGCCGCACCCCAGCCGCATGCTCCGACACGCGCGTGACGTCCGCGCCTTCGGCCACCTCCGCGCCGGCTTCGCGCGCCATCGTCAGCAGCAGGTGGTCGAACTCGATGCGGCGGACGAGCACCACCGCCGGCTCCTCTGTTTCGATCGAGACCGACGCGCCCCCTGGCGCTTCCATGTAGATCCGCCTGATCGCGTGGGTGGAGATGCGAGGGAGCGCGGCCTCGACGTCCGGAAACCGCTTCAGCGTGCGCCATGTGAGGCCGCCGCCGCACGGCTTGTTGCGGGGAAACGCGGCGCGGTCAAGGACGAGGGCGCGCGCGCCGCCGCGTGCCAGGCTGCGGGCCGCTGTCGCGCCGGCCGGTCCGCCCCCGACAATGATGGCGTCGAACCCGGCAGTCACTTGCGGGGGGGAGCCGCCACGCGCGGCGCCTTGCCCGCGCTCACGAGGTTCGCGAGCAACTGGTAGGCGCCCTCGGTGCCCGCGGGCAGCTGCCGCCACAGCCCCAGGCCGACGTACATCCAGCGGCCCTTGCCAACCTGGACGTCCACGAGCGCGCCGCGCTTCGGGCCCTTGTTGAAGGGAAACGGGTCCTCGATCTGCACGAGGTCGACGTACGTCGCGTCCTTCTCGCCGAGGAAATACAGCCCGCGTTCCTGCACCCAGCCCTGCCACGCGGCATCGCCGATGCGGTTCGGCCAGCGCATCACGGTGTGGCCGGGTACGAGCACCTGCACCGGCGCGCGCTCGTCGGTCACGCGGTTCGAGCTGACCTTCGCCGGAAACGGCCCGTACTGCGCCTCGTTGAACTCGAACTTGTTGTACTGGACGATCACCGTGCCGCCGTTCTGCGCGTAGTCGAGCAGGCGGTGATTGTTGGCGCGCAGGTCCGGGCGGCGCTCGTAGGCGCGCACGCCGGTCACAATCGCGTCGAACCTGGACAGGTCGCCGAAGGCGAGGCCGTCGGCGTCGATCCGGGTGACGCGCGCCCCGAGCTGTTCGATGGCGGGCGGCACCTGGTCGCCGACGCCCATCACGTAGCCGATGTTGAGGCGCGGCGCGATGGCCACGTCGATGATCTTGAGCGTGGCTTCGGCGGCGTGGATCAGATGGCGCCGGCGCGTGTGTGGATACTCGACCACCTGGTAGCCGTTCGCGAAGCGCTCCCCGCCGGCGGTGACCACGGCCTTCACGCTGTACGAGCCGGGCTTGGTCCCGCGGGGCGGCGTCACCGTGAAGCGCACCGGCTCGGCTTCATCCTCGCGCGCGAGGGAGACCTTCGCCGAGGCCGGCGCGACGGTCCAGCCGGCCGGCGCCTCGAGCGACACTTCGCCTTCAGCCAGCCCCTTGCTGCCGTTGATGACGGTGACCCGCAGTTCGCGCCCGGCCGGACGCGGGGCGGCGGCCGAGACCTGGCTGGCCGGCAGAATCGCGATGTCCGGCGTCAGCGACACCGCCAGCCGCGGCACCACGGTGAGCTCCATCCGCTTCTCGCCGCTGAAGATGTTGCCTTCGTAGCGATGCTGCACGTCGCGTTCGACCGGGATCGCCGCGCCGCCAATCTCGAGGTCGAACTGCACGCGGAACGGCGTCGGCCGGAACGGCAGCCCGAACGGCGCGTCCGGCTCGAACTGATAGCGGGCGGCGTCGGGCAGCCGTTTCCAGTACTGTCCCGTGAGGCGCGCCTGCTTCGAGATCTCGAGGGGCGCCTCGCAGCGAAGCACGGAGGCCGCCGCCACCAGGCCGGTCTTGCAGACGCCGGCCTCGCCGTCGAGCCCGCGGAACCCGATCTGCTTCAGCGCGATTGGCGACGCGCCGCGGTTCGCGGCGATGATCGTCAGCTTCACGGCCTGCCCCGCCACGACGAGCCCATCGTCGGCGAGCGCCTCCAGGCGGACACTGCCGGCGGCCAGCACGGCATCGATGAATTGCCGCTCCTTGCGTTCGAGCCGGCTGTCGATCTCGAAGCGCGCATCGTCCGGGATCGCGATCGCGCGCGACGCGAGCTGCGATCGCACCGCGCGCACCGCCTGCAGGCCCTCCACGAGCGGCGGCACCGCGGCCGCCAGTCCGCCCGACGCCACGCGCGGCTCCGCCGCCGTCACCGCGCCGGCAATGGCCGCCAGGCCGGCCGTCAGCGCCGCAGGCACCTCGCCGGGCACGTAACGCGCCAGGCCTGGCACGCTCGTATCGATGCCGTCGAAGAGCGACGCGTCGCCCTTCTCCTTCAGCCCGGGAATCGCGCTCTCGACGAGCTGGTATCCACCGCTCGAGGGGCCCGGCAGCGACAGCAGCTGCGCCATGCCCTGCGTCTTGTGATTGCTGCGCGCGCGGCTGCCAATCTCGGCATACGACTCGCCCAGGAGCGGGTCGTACGCGCCCGTGTCAACCGTGGTCAGCTTCGCGCCCGAGGGCGGCGGGGGTTCGCCGGCGAACCCGAAGCGGCCCGTGTAGTAGAACTTCTTCGGCTGCCAGGGCCGCAGGCCCTCGCGTATCTGCTCGGGGAACTTCGCCGGGTTGCCTGCCGCGAGGAACGCGTCTCGCGAGATGATGGCGGACGCCTGGTGATGCTGCCCGCCTCCGGCGCCGTCCGGCCGCATGGCGATGATGATGTCGGGCCGGATCGTCCGGATCAGTCTGACGTAGTCGCCGAGGATCTCCTGCCGGCCCCACTTCTCGAAGGTCTCGTCCACGCTGAACGAGTAGCCGAAATCCACCGCCCGCGTGAAGTACTGCTCGGCGCTGTCGGACTGGTGCACCGAGAGCAGCTCCTCGGTGCGCGTGGTCGCCAGCGCGTCGAACAGTTCCGGCCCGATCTCGTTCTGGCCGCCGTCGCCGCGCGTGGCGCTCACGACCACCGTGCGCACGCCCTGGCCCCAGCCGGTCGCGGCCAGCATGGCGTTGTTCTCGTCGTCGGGGTGCGCCACCGCCTGCATCAGCACGGCGGTCGTCTTCAGCTGCCGCAGCAGCAGCCCGAGGCCCACCTCACCCTTCATCGCGGAAATGGGAGGCATCTCGGCCCGCATCCCGCCGCCGGCCGCCATCGCCGCCACGAACGCCGTTACCAAGAGCACCCGGTTGCGAGTCATGGGTCTTCCCTGCTGGCTGATGAGCGCCCGGCACCACATCGTCGGCGAGCAAGAAGTGGGGCGCGATGATCGAGCTTACCAGAACACGGGAGGCCTTGACGCGCGGACGCACGGACTCGAGACGTGCGCGCAGCGGTCTCTGCGATCCGGCCCCGGGGGCAGGATGGCGTGTGCACCAGGAGCCCGTCCGCGTTAGGGAGGAGTGGCCTGGCCCTTCCCGGCCATCAGGTGACGAGCTCGCGGTACAGCGCCTCGTAGAGCGGCACGACTTCGCTGACGCAGAAGCGATAGTTCGCCGCCCAGCGACCCTCGCGGGCCATCGACTGATGGTCGGCCCGATCGGTCAGCAGGTGCACCGCGCTGTCGGCCATCGCGTCGAGATCGTCCGGCGCGTGGAGCACGCCTGTGATGCCGTCATCGATGACCTCGGGGATCCCGCCCACACGGGATGCGACGACGGGCACTTCGCACGCCATCGCCTCGAGCGCCGCCAGGCCGAAGCTCTCCTGCAGCGACGGCAACAGGAACAGGTCGGCCACCGACAGCAACGGCACGACGTCCTCCTGCGGAGGCAGGATCTCCACGTCACGCCCGAGGCCGTACGCCTCGACCTCGTTCTGCACCTTGAGGCTGTCCGGGCCCTCGCCGGCCAGGACGAGGCGAGCCCGGACGCGTTCCCGAATCCGCCTGAACACCCCGACAACCGCGTTCACGCGCTTGACGGGCCGGAAGTTCGACAGGTGAACGACGAGGGCATCGTATTGCCCCGCCGGACAGAGCCGCTCCCGCAGGCCGGCATCGAACACGCGCTTGAACCGATCGCAGTCGAGGAAGTTCGGGATCACGCGGATCGGCGAAACCGCCTGCAACCGCTCGATCGTGTCCAGCCTCAGGCTCTCGGAGACCGCCGTCACCGCGTCCGAGCGGTCGATCGAGAACCTGACCGTTTCCGCGTAGGACGGGTCGGTGCCGACCAGGGTGATGTCCGTGCCATGCAGCGTCGTGATCACGGCGGGAACCCGTCCGCCGCACTCGGTCCGCAGGATCTCGCGGGCGAGATAGGCGGCCGTCGCGTGGGGCACGGCATAGTGCGCGTGGACGATGTCGAGCTGCCGCTCGCGGGCCACCTGCACGATTCGCGTGGCGAGCGAGATCACATACTGCGGTTCGCGAAAGAGCGGATAGTCGGGCGTGCCGACGGGATGGAACACGATGCCGCCGGAGTCGGCGCGCAGCCTGAACGGGATCTCGCTGCTCAGCAGGTGCACCTCATGGCTGCGCCGCACGAGCTGCCGGGCGAGCTCGGTTGCGACAATGCCGCTGCCGCCCAGCGAGGCATAGCAGACGATGCCGATTCTCATGGGCGGCGCGCCGCTGCCGGCCAGCGGTCCGTGAGCAATGGGCGCACGACTGGCTCTCTGACGATGAAGCCCTCGGCGAACCTCACGCCGGCCGCCGCCCCGAATTGCGCATCGCGGCTCTCGACCAGCTGCCGGAACAGCGGCGATGTCAGGCGCGTCTCCGCCGCGTCCGGCGCCGCGGGCCGGAACTGGCTCGCGTGGCACGCCAGCGCCCGCCGTTTCAGATCGTAGACGTCCGAGACGTCCACCACGAAGGAGGGCGGCGCGCTGTCGTTGATGAAGTAGGCGCACACCCACTGGGCCCGCCAGGCTTCGGCAGAGGCGGGGTACCGTCGCAGGCCGGCCTTGAAGATCGCCGAGGCCAGCAGCGCCGCGGCCCGGCGGTGGTCGGGATGGCGATCGTCGGCGAAGGGCACCGCGATGGCGGCCGCGCGGGCGCGCCGTACCACGTCGACGATGGCCCGCACGTGGATCTCGGTCTCGTCCAGCGCCCCGTCGGGCAGGCCCAGGTTCACGCGCCAGGCCGCGCCGAGGAGGGTCGCGGCGGCCTCCCCCTCGGCGACGCGCTCCTCGGGCGTGCCGTTGCTGCCAAGCTCTCCGCGGGTGAGATCGCACAGGCCCACGCGGTAGCCGGACGACGTGTGTTTCGCGATCGTGGCGGCCATCCCGATCTCGATGTCATCGGGGTGTGGGCCGAAGGCGAGCAGGTCGACAGGGCCAGGGATCGTCATGGGAAAATGTTCACATCCTACAGCCCGGTTCACGGGCGGAAGCCGCGGCTGTTGGGGGCCTGCGACCGGGCCGGCGCAGGAACGGACGAGACGGCCAGGAGCAGCGCGAGCACGGAGGGCAGGATACGCCGCATCGGAGAACCTCCTGGTACGGGAAGGGGCTGAGAACTCAGTATAGATCACCGGGACTCGGGGCTCGGGACTCGAGACTGGGTAGAAGCAAGAAGCCAGAAGCAGACAGGCCGCAGCGGTAGGTGTTCTTCTTGCTTCTTGCTTCTTGCTTGGAGGCCCTCCGCGACTCCCCCCTGCTCGCCGGGCACGGCGTCGTGGCCGCGCACGGAGACGTCGACGCGCTGCGGCGCCTCCGCGCCGAGACCTTCGACGTGGTGATCACGAGCCCCTCGACGACGGTCGAGGAAGACCTGGTGCTGCTCGACGAAGTCCGGCAGATCCGTCCCGGCGCCCGGTCCGTCGTGCTCACCGGGCGCGCGTCGCAGGCGAGCGTCCTGGCCGCGCTGTCCGCCCGCGTCTTCGCGGTCTTCTCGAGGCCCTTCGACGCCGGCGAGATCGCAGCGATGGTCAGCGGGGCCGTGGCGAGCGCGCCCGGGCACGACGGGATCCTGATTCTGTCGGCCGTGCCCGACTGGCTCGCCGTGCGCCTCGACTGCTCGCTGCTGACGGCCGAGCGGCTCCTGGCCTACATCGCGGAACTGCGGACGGAGGTGCCGGACGCCGACCGCGAGGGGCTGCTGCTCGCCTACCGGGAGGTGCTGCTGAGCGCCATCGAGCATGGCGCCGGCCGCACGTCGGGGAAACTCGTCGACGTCGCGGCCGTCCGCACGCAGCGGGCGCTCGTGTTTTACGTCAAGGACCCGGGGCGCGGGTTCGGTGTGCCGCGTCTGCCCGCAGGCATCGCCGACGACGGCGCCGTCCTGGCTGAACTGATCAGAAGCAAGGATGAGAGCAGCCAGGCTGAAGCGTACAGGCTCCTGGTCGCGCGCACCATCGTGGACGAGATGTTCTACAACGAGCGCGCCGACGAGGTCGTCCTCATCAAGCACGTCGAGTAGTCCGACTGCCCTACGAAGGCAGCCCGAGCGCCAGCGCCAGCGCGGCGATCGCCATCTGTTCGCCTTCGCTCACCTTGTGGATCCCGACGCCGATGAAGCCGCCCTCACGGGCCGCGCCCGCCGCGGCTTTCGCGGTGTCGAGCAGGAACCTCGAGTACGCAGCCGCCTCGCCGGGCGCGTTGGCCGCCACAAGCGCCGCGGCCGCCTTGCAGCCGTCGATGAGCGCCGCCAGTGCTTCCGGCGGCTTGTTCGGAATGGCGGGAATCGCGGGACGCTGCCCCTGCGCGAAGCGGGCGGCGATGGTCCTTACGATCTCGCTCGATGACGTTGCGGCCCCCTTGATGGCCTCGCCCGTGGCGGCGGCCTCGTCGGCGATCGCCCGCTTGCTGCTCAGGTCGCCGTAGGTCACGGCGATCCCCGCCATGAACGGCGCGGCTTCAATCTTCTGCCAGTCGGCCGGTGTGAAATCCTTGTCGGTTGCCATGATGTCCCTCCTCCTCGGCAGGCCTGACCGCCTTCGCCAAGGCTGCGGCGAGTCCGCCGACACACTGCGCGCGAAGGCGGATCTGAGCGTGTCTCGGATCTCGCCGAGCAAGGCCTCCGTCGGCGTCGGGCCCGCGGGCGCGGGCGCGGGCGTCAGGTGCTTCGCGGCGAACCGGTTGAACGGCAGGACAATGAAGTAGTACACCGCCGCGGCCTTCAGCAGGAACGCGATCACGGCATTGAAGAAGCTGCCGATGGCGATCGACCCGATCTTCCACGCCGAGAAGTCGGGCTGGCCGATCACCGCGCCGATGAAGGGCGTGAAGACGTCTTTCACCAGCGAATCGACGACCGCTCCGAAGGCGGCGCCGATGATGACGCCGACCGCGAGGTCGAGCATGTTGCCGCGTGTGATGAACTGGCGGAATCCGGAAAACATGGGCTGGCTCCTCTCGGGGACCGTGTCCGACTCAGAACTTTGCCACAAGCGCCACGGCCATGACCGTGTCGGTGTTCTCGAAGCCCGGCGGCGGCTGATTCGCGAAACGGATGTTGTGCGAGACCTTCAGCGACAACAGGCCCGTGAGCTTCGCCGTCACGGCGGCGGTGTGGCCAATCCTCCAGTCTCCGCCGTCCGACAACGACTGGTCGTAGCGGAAGTCGTCGGTGAACTCGGCCGACTCGGAGAACTGCAACCGGTAGGCCCAGCCTGCGTCGAATACGGCCGTTGACAGGTCCTCGCCCGCGACGCGCTGTTCGTTCAGGTAACCGAGGCCGCCGAACACCGAGAGGCGGTTCGGCGCGGCCTCCAGCAGCAGGTAGTCGAGGCCGCCCGTGACCACATTGCGGTGATCGATGCCGGCGAACGCGTCGTGAAGATAATCGTACTGGCCGTACGCCGACAGGCGCGCCGCGAGCTTACGGGCCGCACGGAAGTTGTAGAAGAGGGCCTCGGCCGTCAGCACGTTATCCGTCTCGGCGCGAATGAAACCCGCGCGGTTGCGGATCTCCCAGCGGTCGGGCCGGAAGATGATGTCGCCGCTGAGGCCGAGTGTCTGCGAATCGGTGTTGCCGGTGGTGGCGAGGAACGAGAAGTCGATCGTGCCCTCGCGGAACGGCGGCGGCGTGTCCTTGGGGGCGGCCACGGGCGGCAGGGCCGCGGGCGCAGGCGCCTGGGCCGCCGCA
>JALOKU010000139.1 GCA_025456345.1 Vicinamibacterales bacterium
AACGGGCGGGTGCGGCTGACGGGCGTGGTCGCCAGCGACGTCGAGCGGATGCTGGCCCGGTCGCTCGCCACGACGTTCAACGCGTTCTCGGTGACGAACGACCTCAGGACCGACGCGGAGATGAAGGCGCTGCTGGACCGCAAGGGCGTGAACTGACGGCCGGCGGCCGGTGAGACGGCGGGGGCCGGGCGCAGCCCGGCCCCTTTTTCGTCCGCGCGCATCCCGGTCCTGAGGGTTCCGTGTAACCCCGAACATGCCGGCCGGTCTAATCCTGGTGAGCGCGACGAACGACGCACCGGAGGTCGACATGCTGAAGCATCACAGGACGTGGGTGGCGGGACTGGCCGTGGCGTTCGGCCTGGCGTGTGCCGCAGAGGGATACGGGCAGACAGCCGCCGCGGCACCGCAGGCGGCGCCGGCGGCAGGAGCTCCGGCGCGGACGGCGAAGGCCCCTGCGGCGAAGCAGGCCGGACTGAATCTCACCGACGCGCAGCGCGACGAGATCAGGGCGCTGCGCGACGGGCAGCGGGGCGACCAGCGCGCGCTCCGCGAGAGAATGCGCACGGCGCGGGAACAGCTGCGGCAGGCCATGAGGGCCGACGCCCCGGACGAAGCGGCCGTGCGCGCGGCCGCTGGAGCGGTGGCCGCCGTGCAGGCCGACCAGGCGGTCCACCGCGCCCGTTCGCGAGCGCAGTTCATGAGCGTGCTCACGCCCGATCAGCAGGCGAGGATGAAGCAGGCGCGGGCCAGGCTCGAGCAGCGCGCCCGGCGGGCGCAGCGGGACCGCATGCTCCGCCACTGGCGCTGGTGAACCTGAGGATGCGGGGCGCCGGGCCTACCGGGGTCCGGCGCGCCTGCCCTTGCGGATCACCAGCCAGATGATCACGGCAAGCACCGTGATCGCCAGCAGACCGCTCACCGCGAAGAGCATCAGCGTCGACGAGAGAATGGACGTCTCCTCGATCCGCGCCTCGATCTCGAGCGGCGTGCCGGCCTGGCGTTCGGACAGGGCCTGCTCCCACACCAGGATGTTGCCGCGCTCGAGGTTGTCCGCGCCGGCATTGTGATAGCGGATGCGGCTCGGCAGGTGCACGCGCACCGCGACGAGTTCGCTCCCCTTCCAGCCGACGTCACCGACGGGTCTGCCTGCCGGCTGGCCCAGCACCTGCCGGTAGACGACCAGGCCCTCGCGGCGGTCAAGTTGGTAGGTCGCCCAGGAAAACGGAGCGGCAGCGCCGAGCGTCCTGATGTCGTCGACCGTCATCCTGATCTGCACGAACTGGCGGCCGAAGCGCCGCCATCGGCTCACGCGCGTCACGCGCACCGCGCCCGTGGTGAACAGACGGCGGATCCTGGCCCGATCGACGTTCGCCGTCGCGCGCGTATCGAGGTCCAGGCCGCGGAGGCTCACCAGGGCGGGGACCGAGGCGTTCAGATAGACGGTGGCGCTGCCGTCGGTCGCGAGGAAGATCTCTTCGTCGTACTCGTAGTGCCTGACCAGTCCGCCCCGGCCGCAGGCGGTGAGACTGGCGGCGAACGCCAGCGCGATGAGGCTGAGGAACGCGGCCCGTCGGACGCGGCGGCCGGAGCGCATAGACTGTCCATGATATAGGATTGCGGACGCCGGATGCCCCAGGCCGAGTCCCGCCTGCCCTGAGCGAGCGGGGATGCGGGCGAGTCGAAGGGAATCCCGAGTCCCGAGTCCCGAGCCCCGAGTCATGGCCATGCCCACCCTGTATCTCATCGACGGCTCCTCCCAGATGTACCGGGCGTATCACGCCATCCGGGGCCTCACGGGCCCGGACGGCCGCTCGACCAACGCGGTGTATGGCTTCGTGGCGATGCTCCGCAAGCTGCTGGCCGACCACAGGCCCGACTTCATCGCGTCGGCGTTCGACCTCGAGGGGCGCACGTTCCGCGACGACCTGTCGGCGCACTACAAGGCCAATCGCGCCCCCATGCCCCCGGACCTGGTCGAGCAGGTGCCGCTCATCCACCAGGCCTGCGCCGCGCTGGGCGTGCCGGTGCTCACCTCCGAGGGGTTCGAGGCCGACGACGTGATCGGCACGCTCGCGGTGCAGGGTGCCGCCGGCGGGTTCGACGTGGCCATCGTCACCGGCGACAAGGACTTCTTCCAGTTGGTCGGCGGGCGCGTCCGCGTGTTCAACCCGCGCGACGAGGGCGCCTGGTACGACCCCGACGGCGTCGCGGCGAAGTTCGGCGTCGCGCCCGACAAGGTGATCGACGTCCTCGCGCTCACCGGCGACGCCGTCGACAACGTGAAGGGCGTGCCGGGCATCGGCGACAAGGGCGCGCGCGATCTCATCGCGCAGTTCGGGTCGCTCGACGCGCTGCTCGAGGGCGCGGCCTCCGTGCCGCAGAAGCGATACCGAGAGGCGCTGCTGGCCAACGCCGATGCGGCGCGCGCGAGCCGCGAACTGGTCACGATCCGCACAGACGTGCCGCTCGATGTCGATCTGGAGTCGCTCCGGTACCGCGGTCCCGACCAGGCCGGCTGCTACGCGCTCTTCTCCAGCCTCGGCTTCCGCACCTTCACCAGCGACTTCGCCCCGACGGCAGCCACCGTCACCACCGACTACGCCATCGTCACGTCGCTCGACGAGCTGGCCTCGGAGGTCGAGGCCGCGCGCCGGGCCGGGCGGGCCGGCGTGCGCATCATCGGCGACGACGCACATGCCATGCGCGCGGCCATCGTGGGCGTCGCCTTCTCGCGCGGCGCCCGGCATGCGCGGTACGTGCCGCTGGGCCACCGCGCGCTCGACGAAGTGAGCAACCTCGACGAGCGCGGCGCGCTCCGGGCCCTGGCCGCCCTGCTCGAGGACGAGCGCGTCGAGAAGATTGGCCACGACGTGAAGTACGACGCCATCGTGCTGGCGCGGCACGGCGTGACGGTCGCCGGCCCGGGCTTCGACACGATGCTCGCCAGCTATCTCGTGGACTCGACGCGGGCGCCGCACGCCCTCGAGACGCTGTGCATCGAGCACCTCGATTACAAGCCCCTCACCGAGGAGGCCGTCTACGGGAAAGGGGCGAAGGCCATGCCGCCGGCCGAACTGCCGGCCACCGCCACCCTGGCGTACGCCGCGGAGCGCGCCGACCTGCCGCTCCAGCTCGCGGACCTGCTGCGCGGGAAACTGGGCGAGGCGGGACTGGCCACGGTGTACGAGCAGCTCGAGTGGCCGCTCGTGCCGGTGCTCGCGGCCCTCGAGCAGGTGGGCGTGCGCGTCGACACGCACGCGCTGGCGGCGCTCTCGGCTTCCCTCGAATCGGAGATGCAGGCGCGCAGCACGAGGATTTTCGAGCTGGCCGGCGAGGCCTTCAACATCAACTCGCCGAAACAGCTCGGCGACATCCTCTTCGAGAAGCTCAAGCTGCCCGTGCTGAAGAAGACCGGCACGACGCGCGCGGCCTCGACATCGGTGGACGTGCTCGAGGAGCTGGCCCTCTCGCACGAACTGCCCCGCCTCATCCTCGAGTGGCGGAGCATGCAGAAGCTGAAGGGGACCTACATCGATGCGCTCCCGCTGTTGGTGAATCCGGCCACCGGGCGCGTGCACACCAGCTTCAACCAGGCCGTGGCCGCAACCGGCCGCCTGAGCAGCAGCGATCCCAACCTGCAGAACATCCCGGTGCGCACCGAGCTCGGGCGCGAAATCCGGCGGGCGTTCGTCGCCGAGCCCGGGTGCGTGCTGATTTCCGCCGACTACTCGCAGATCGAGCTGCGCGTGCTGGCCCACCTGGCCGGCGACGAGGCGCTCATCGAGGCGTTCCGCCGCGGCGAGGACATCCACGACCGCACGGCCCGCGCGATCTTCGGCGACGCAAGCGGACTGGACCGGAAGGAGATGCGCAACCGGGCGAAGATGGTCAACTACGCCCTGCTCTACGGCAAGACCGCCTTCTCGCTGTCGAAGGACATCGGCGTGACGCAGCAGGCGGCGCAGGCGTTCATCGACGCCTACTTCGCCGGGTTCCCCGCCGTGCGGCAGTACATCGACCGCACGCTCGACGAGGGCCGGGAGACCGGCGTGGTCAAGACCCTCGCCGGGCGCCGCCGGCCCGTCCCCGAGCTGACCAGCAGGAACGGCCAGGTGCGCAGCGCCACCGAGCGCGTGGCGGTGAACATGCCCATCCAGGGGACCGCCGCCGACATCCTCAAGCGCGCGATGATCGACGTCCACCGCGCGCTCGACGCGAGGCCGGCGCGGGGGGGCGCCGTCCGGGCCCGCATGATCCTGACCGTGCACGACGAGTTGCTCTTCGAGGTGCCGCGCGAGGAGGCCGGCGAGGTGGCGGCCCTCGTGAAGCACCACATGGAAGCTGCCGCGGAACTGGCGGTCCCGCTCACGGTGGACGTCGGCATCGGGGAGAACTGGAAAGAGGCGAAGAGCTAGCCCGTGGCCCCCAGCCCCTAGTAAGATGCCCCAGATGCCGCCGCTGATTGTCCCCCGCGAGGCGCACACGCTCTCGCGGCGGGATGTCGACCCCGAGGCCCTGAAGGTCCTGTACCGCCTCAAAGAAGGCGGGTTCACGGCCTACATCGTCGGCGGCGGCGTGAGGGACCTGCTCCTCGGGCGCCGGCCGAAGGACTTCGACATCGGGACCGACGCGCACCCGTACCAGATCAAGAAGCTCTTCCGGAACTGCTTCATCATCGGCCGGCGCTTCAGGCTCGCCCACATCCGCTTCGGCACGAAGGTCATCGAAGTCGCCACCTTCAGGCGGCATGTCACCGAGGAGGAGCACGCGGAGGCAGGGGCAGAGGCCGGGGCCGACACGCACGGTCCGGACCACCCCATCCACCGCGACAACACGTTCGGGACACCCGAGGAGGACGCGTTCCGCCGCGATTTCACCCTGAACGCCCTCTTCTACGACATCGCGACGTTCTCGATCATCGACTACGTCGGCGGCCTGGATGACCTGCGGGCGAAGGTCGTGCGCTGCATCGGCGACCCGGTGGTGCGGTTCCGCGAAGACCCGGTGCGGATGCAGCGCGCGGTCTCGTTCGCCGCCCGGCTCGGATTCTCGATCGATCCGCCGGTGCTCGACGCCATCGCCGCCGAGCGGCACCGGATCGCGCTGGCCGCCCCGGCGCGGCTGGCCGAGGAGTACTACAAGATCCTGCGGTCGGGCGCGGCCGAGCGGACGTTCCGCGAACTGCACCGGCTGGGGCTGCTGGAGCCCCTGAGCGGCGTGCTCCACGTGCAGGCCGGCGACGGGCTCTGGGCGGCGCTCGCCAGGCTCGATGCCTACAGGCTGCGCGGCGACTCGTCGCCGGCATCGCTGACCAACGGGATACTGCTCGGCAGCCTGATCGTGCCCCTGGGCTTCTCCCAGGCCGGCTGGCCTGCGTGGATGGAAACCGACGGCCGCCCCGGCCTGAACCTGGGCGTGCTGCCGCTCTCCCGCCGCGACGTGGAGCGCATCCACCAGGTGCTGATGCTGCAGCGGCGGCTGCGCGAGCCGAGCCGGTCGCCGCACGCGCGGCGGATGCTGATGCAGCGGTCGGCGTTCGCCGACGCGCTGACCTGGCTCGAGATCCACGGCGCCGAGCCCGACAAGCTCGAATTCTGGCGCGATCACGGCGCGGCGCCGGCCCCCGAAGGCGACGCGGGAGAGGCCCTCCCGCGCCGCCGGCGCCGGCGCCGGGGCCGCCGGCGCCCCGGCTTCCCTTCCCCCAAGGCCCCGGAGTAGAATCTGGGTGCTCCGGGGCCCGGCCCCGGGTTCTCTCGCCTCGCCCGCCCCCGGCGCCGCTTCGGAGGCGAGACGGCTTGTCGGCCCGACATGCTGGCTACCGCGACAACTGGAGACGGTTTCATGACCTGCGTCGGGCGGCTCGACCGCGCCGCGGACGGGTGTGACGGCCTACTGGAGACGTGCCATGCGTGTACCTGACTTCCTGACGATCCGCGACTTCACCACCGATGAGCTGCTGCACCTGCTGTCGCTCGCCCGCGAGATCAAGGCGGACCCGGCCCGCTTCAGCGGCGCGTTGAAGGGCAGGACGCTCGCGATGATCTTCGAGAAGCCCTCGCTGCGCACCCGCGTGTCGTTCGACGCGGGCATCCAGCAGCTCGGCGGCTTCTCGATCTACCTGTCGCCCGCCGAGATCAACCTCGGCAAGCGCGAGTCGGTGTACGACGTCGCCAGGAACCTCGAGCGCATGGTGCAGGGCATCATGATCCGCACCTTCGCCCACGACATCGTCGAGCGGATGGCCGAGTGGGCCCGCATCCCGGTGATCAACGGCCTGACCGACTTCAGCCACCCGTGCCAGGCGATGGCCGACTTCCTGACGATCCTGGAGCACAAGGGCCGGCTCGGCGGCCTGAAGCTCGCCTACGTGGGCGACAGCAACAACGTGTCGAATTCGCTGATGTTCGCCGCGGCCCGCTTCGGCACGCATGTGGCGATTGCCTCGCCCGAGGGCTATCAGCCGAAGCCGGAGGTCGCCGCGTGGACCCGTGCCGAGGGCGCGGCCACCGGCTCCACCCTGCTCGTCACGGCCGACGCGGCCGAGGCCGTGGCCGGCGCCGACGTGGTCTACACCGACACGTGGGCCAGCATGGGCCAGGAGGCCGAGGCGCACGCCCGCCGGCAGGTGTTCCGCCCCTACCAGGTGAACCGGGAGCTGTTCGCGAAGGCGAAGCCCGATGCGCTCTTCATGCACTGCCTGCCCGCCCACCGCGGCGAGGAGGTCACCGACGAGATCATCGACTCGCCGAATTCGGTGGTCTTCGACGAGGCCGAGAACCG
Source organism: Vicinamibacterales bacterium (assembly GCA_025456345.1). Lineage (GTDB taxonomy): Bacteria > Acidobacteriota > Vicinamibacteria > Vicinamibacterales > JAKQTR01 > JAKQTR01. The sequence continues at coordinate 6,781 of JALOKU010000139.1, forward strand.
GCTGCACGCCCAGAAGGCGATCATGCTGGAGATGATGCGGTAGGCGGCGCGTGGCGAAGACAGCGCTTATCGCCATCGGCGGCAACTCGCTCATCCGGGCCGGTGAAAAGGGCACGGTGGCCGAGCAGCGTGTCAACACGCGACGGACGGCGCAGGCGATTGTGCAGATCATGCGCGCCGGCATCCACGTGGTGGTGACGCACGGCAACGGCCCGCAGGTCGGCGCGGCCCTGCTGCGATCCGAGCGGGCCGCCGACCAGGTCTACACCCATCCGCTCGATGTCTGCGACGCCACCACGCAGGGCGAAATCGGCTACCTCCTGCAGCAGTCGCTCCAGGCCGAGCTCGCCGCCGCCGGCCTGACCACGCCGGTGGCGACGGTGGTGACGCAGGTGGTGGTCTCGCCCGACGACCCGGCGATGTCGCACCCGACGAAACCCATCGGGCCCTTCTACTCGGAGCGCGAGGCCCGCGCGAAGCAGGAGCGGCTCGGGTGGGCGATTGTCGAGGACGCGGCCTCGAGATCGTGGAGGAAGGCGTCATCCGGCGCCTGATCGACACCGACGTGCTGGTGATTGCCGTGGGCGGGGGCGGCATTCCCGTCGTCCGCCACGGCCGCGAGTTGCGTGGCGTCGAGGCGGTCATCGACAAGGATCGCGCGTCGGCGCTGCTGGCGTCACGCCTCGGCACCGACTGTTTCATCATCTCGAC